>JACMNN010000259.1 GCA_014378555.1 Burkholderiales bacterium
AGAAATGGTGATGCCTGGCGACAACGTTAAGATGACCGTCGCGCTGATCGCGCCGATCGCCATGGAAGAGAAGCTCCGGTTCGCCATTCGTGAGGGCGGCCGCACCGTTGGTGCCGGCGTCGTCTCGAAGATATTGAAGTAGTTGGGGCCATCATCGTGCAAAACCAAAAAATCCGTATCCGCCTTAAAGCTTTCGATTACAAGTTAATCGATCAATCGGCGGCAGAGATTGTAGAAACTGCCAAGCGCTCAGGCGCTATCGTGCGCGGCCCAGTGCCGTTGCCAACACGCATTGAGCGTTTTGACGTGCTGCGTTCGCCGCACGTTAACAAGACCTCGCGTGACCAATTTGAAATCAGAACCCATCTTCGTTTGATGGATATTCTGGATCCAAACGATAAGACTGTTGATCAACTTATGAAGCTGGATCTGCCAGCGGGTGTCGACGTCGAAATCAAAGTTCAGTAGCCACTGAACTGAACCCCAAGCAATGCTGGTCAATTGAAACCGGCACCGCGCACCGCAAGGCGTGCGGCAAGAAAGAAGAGGTGAAACTATGAGTCTAGGACTCATCGGACGCAAAGTCGGCATGACTCGCGTCTTTAATGATGATGGTTCGGCTACGCCGGTCACTGTTATCGATGTCAGTAATAACCGTGTATCACAGGTGAAAACGCCTGCGGTCGACGGTTACTCGAGCCTGCAATTGACCTTTGGCGACAAGCGCGCCTCACGGGTCAACAAGGCAAAAGCCGGTCATTTCGCCAAAGCGGGTGTACTCGCCGGTGCGATAACACGCGAGTTTCGCGTGGATGCCAGCGAAATCAAAGCGGGTTCTGTGGTGGGCGTAGACACGTTCGCTGTGGGCCAAGAGGTGGACGTGACGGGTACGACTAAGGGTCGTGGCTTCACCGGCGTGATTCGCCGCCACCACTTCAGCTCAAACCGCGAAACACACGGTAACTCGGTATCCACTCGTGCGCCTGGCTCAATCGGCATGGCGCAGGATCCCGGTCGCGTGTTTCCTGGCAAACGAATGGCGGGTCAGCACGGTAATGCACAGCGTACCGTTCAAGGTCTAAAAGTGGTGCGTATCGACACGGTTCGTGGACTTTTGCTCATCAAGGGCGCTGTTCCAGGTTCGGCGGGTTGCCACGTCATCGTCTGCCCAACGGTTAGGAGCTAACGATGGAATTGCAAATTATCGACGCGCAGGGCGCGTCAACCACGACCATGTCGGCGTCGGATGAGATTTTTGGCCGCGAGTACAACGAAGCACTGATTCATCAGGTTGTCGTTGCTTATCAAGCCAATGGCCGTGCGGGTAACCGCGCGCAAAAGACGCGTGCAGAAGTGCGTCACTCTACGAAGAAGCCTTGGAAACAAAAAGGCACGGGCAATGCTCGCGCCGGTATGACCTCCAGCCCCATTTGGCGTGGCGGCGGACGCGCGTTTGCTAGTCGCGTCGACGAAAACTTCACACACAAAATCAACCGTAAGATGTACCGCGCGGGCATGGCGGCGATTTTGTCGCAGCTGGTCCGCGAAGATCGACTGCATGTCGTGGAATCATTCGCTATCGACGCGCCAAAGACCAAGTTGGTTGCCGGTGCGTTGAAGGGCATGGGCGTTAGTGACGTGTTGATCGTCATGGACACTATCGACAACAATGTGTATCTTGCCGCGCGCAATTTGCCACACCTCGCTGTCGTCGCAGCGCACAATGTTGATCCGGTGAGCTTGCTTGCCTTCAATCGCGTGCTGCTGACCAAGGCCGCGATCGCCAAAATTGAGGAGTCATACAAATGAATCAAAATCGTTTGATGACAGTTCTTCGCGCGCCAGTGATCTCCGAGAAGAGCACTTTTGTCGCCGAGAAAAACGAACAAGTCGTGTTTGAAGTTTTGCCTGATGCGACCAAACCTGAAGTGAAAGCGGCTGTTGAGCTGTTGTTCAAAGTGCAGGTTGAGAGCGTGCAAATGCTCAATCGTCCCGGCAAGGTTAAGCGTTTCGGTCGGGCAATGGGCCGTCGTAAAGACACCCGTCGCGCCTACGTTTCGCTCAAGCCCGGTCAAGAGATCAACTTTGGTGGAGAGGCGTAATCATGGCACTCATTAAAGTCAAACCAACATCACCGGGCCGTCGCTCGATGATCAAGGTGGTGAACTCGGAACTCCATAAAGGCGATCCGTATGCACCGCTGTTAGTTGCTCAAAAGCGCGGTTCGGGTCGTAACAATAACGGCCACATCACGACACGCCATAAAGGCGGCGGCCATAAGCATCACTATCGTATTGTTGACTTCCGTCGCAATAAAGATAGCGTGCCTGGCAAAGTCGAGCGTCTTGAGTACGATCCAAACCGCAGCGCGTTCATCGCCTTGATTTGCTACGCAGACGGCGAACGCCGTTACGTGTTGGCTCCCAAAGGTTTGTCGGCTGGCGACACTATCCACAGCGGTGCTGAAGCGCCGATCAAAGTGGGCAACGCGCTGCCGATTCGCAATATTCCGGTCGGAACCACCATTCACGCTGTCGAAATGCAGCCGGGCAAAGGCGCGCAGATTGCGCGTTCAGCCGGTACGTCTGCTCAGTTGATGGCCCGTGAAGGCAGTTACGCGCAGTTGCGCCTTCGCTCTGGCGAGGTCAGGAAGATTCACGTCGATTGCCGGGCAACCATTGGCGAAGTCGGCAACGCAGAGCACTCGCTTCGCGTGATCGGTAAAGCAGGCGCGAACCGTTGGCGTGGTATTCGACCAACGGTGCGAGCGATTTCGATGAATCCGGTGGATCACCCAATGGGCGGTCGCACCAACGGCGGTATGCATCCTGTGTCTCCTTGGGGCCAAAAAGCCAAGGGATACAAGACCCGCCATATCAAGCGCAACAGCAGCATGATCGTGCGTACACGACACGCGGCTAAGAAGGGTTAAACACAATGGCACGTTCCGTTAAGAAAGGCCCGTTTGTCGACGGGCATCTGGCGAAAAAGGTCGAAGTGGCCCTCGCAAAAAATGACAAGAAGCCGATCAAAACTTGGTCACGTCGCTCAACCGTTACGCCTGATTTCGTCGGACTGACGATTGCAGTGCACAACGGCAAAGCGCATATGCCGGTTTATATATCTGATCAAATGGTGGGCCATAAGCTGGGCGAATTCGCGTTGACGCGCGTATTCAAAGGCCATCCTGCTGACAAAAAAGTCTCTAAGAAATAAGGGGCCGTCATGCAAACTATCGCCATCATTAAAGACGCTCCCGGTTCGGCACAAAAATGTCGTCTGGTCGCCGATCAGGTTCGCGGTCTTTCGGTTGCCAAAGCACTCAACGTGCTGACGTTTAGCCCTAAGAAGTCCGCTGTGTTACTCAAGAAAGCACTTGAGTCCGCCATCGCTAACGCCGAGCATAACGACGGTGCTGACATCGATGAGTTGAAGGTCAAGTCCATCTACATCGACAAGGCCGCTGTTCGCCGTGGCTTCATGGCGCGCGCCAAGGGCCGCGGAGCCCGCATTCTCAAACAATCCTGTCACATCCATGTGACCGTCGGTAATTAGGATTACGTATGGGTCAAAAAATCAACCCCACCGGATTCCGTTTATCGGTTTCCCGCGCGTGGACTTCAAAGTGGTATGCCAACAGCAAAAACTTCGCTGGCAAACTTAATGAAGACTACAAAGTGCGTACGTTTCTTCTCAAGAAACTGAAAAACGCGAACGTCAGTAAAGTCATCATCGAGCGTCCCGCTAAAAATGCTCGTATTACCATTTACAGCGCCCGTCCAGGCGTTGTGATCGGCAAAAAAGGTGAAGATATCGAAGCGTTGCGGGTACAACTTCGCAAGATGATGAACTGCGAGATTGCGCTCAACATCGAAGAAGTTCGCAAGCCTGAAACTGATGCTCAGCTGATTGGTGATTCAATCGCTCAACAGCTTGAAAAGCGCATCATGTTTCGCCGCGCTATGAAACGAGCGATGCAAAACGCCATGCGTCTAGGCGCACTTGGCATCAAAATCATGAGCTCTGGCCGTTTGAACGGTGCTGAAATCGCTCGTACCGAGTGGTATCGTGAAGGCCGCGTGCCGCTTCACACCTTGCGCGCAGACATCGATTACGGTTTCTCTGAAGCTAAAACAAGCTACGGAATTATCGGCGTTAAAGTTTGGGTGTTCAAAGGCGAAAACCTCGGAATGGCTGCCGCTGACGGTGCCGCAGGCGCGCCCGTGGAAGAGCCAAGAGAGCAACGTCGTCCCCGTCGCCCAGCAGGAGTGAGAAATGCTACAGCCGGCTAGAAGAAAATATCGCAAAGAGCAAAAAGGCCGCAACAAGGGCCTGGCGACTCGCGGTAACAAAGTAAGTTTTGGTGAGTTCGGCCTTAAGGCGACAAGCCGCGGCCGTCTGACTGCGCGTCAAATTGAAGCGGCGCGTCGTGCGATTAGCCGCCACATTAAACGCGGTGGTCGGATCTGGATCCGGATTTTCCCGGACAAACCAATTTCCAAAAAACCAGCTGAGGTCCGCATGGGCAACGGCAAGGGCAACCCAGAGTATTACGTGGCTGAGATTCAGCCGGGTAAAGTGCTCTACGAGATGGACGGCGTTGAAGAATCGTTGGCGCGCGAAGCATTTCAGCTTGCCGCTGCAAAGCTTCCGATCGCAACGACGTTCGTCGCACGTTTGATGGGCTAAAAAGATGAAAACAAAAGATTTGACCGCTAAGTCGGCACCTGAGCTCGACAAAGAGCTGACCGAGCTTTACAAAACGCACTTCGGCTTGCGCATGCAAAAGGCTACCCAGCAGCTCACCAATACGAGCCAACTCGGTAACCTTCGGCGTGACATCGCTCGGGTGAAGACGGTGCTCACACAGAAGGCATCAGCAAAATGAGCACATCGAACGCAACCCCAGCAGCCGTCGCGAAAGCGCCGCTGATTGCCAGCGAAACCGGACGCGTCACTAGCGACAAAATGACCAAAACCGTTACGGTTCTGGTTGAGCGTCGCGTCAAGCATCCGCTTTACGGCAAAGTCGTAACAAAATCGCAAAAGTACCATGCCCACGACGAAACCAGCACCGCCAAAGAAGGCGATCTGGTTGAGATTAAAGCGTGTCGTCCGTTTTCCAAGACTAAATCTTGGACCGTGTCGAGGGTTATTGAGAAGGCGTAAGCTGTCTCCGTTACCAACGAAAAAAGGCAACTTCGGTTGCCTTTTTCTTTGGCGCGTGAAGTCAGTTATCCGGATGGGCGTGAAGGTCTGGCATCCGAAAGCCGGAAGCACTGAAATTTAGTGGGTTCAGCTTACAGCTTTTCGCTATAAGGACCGTCTTATTGGGGTGGCAGGCTAATAAAGCTTATAGTCGAGAGGTTCCGCTTTGCCACTCTTGCCCAAGCGCAGAGGCAGCTTAGCAAAAGAGCTGTAGCTCATCGCTGGCTGCCCAACGCGGAATCTCCCCGACCGCTGGCAAGCTGAAGCCGGCAACATTTCTTGATTACCTCCAACGTAATAAACTACAGCTGTCCGGGGGAATTCATGTCGCCGATACCCATCGTTGCGACAACGCAATGCGTGCGATTCCGCACGCAACGTCTTCAACGCTTTATCGTCCCCGCCAGCCACGCCGCCGTGTGCAGCATGGATACTGATGGCAACGGTCGCATTGAGGCCACTACCGACGGTCTGTTGATGACGCGCTACATGTTGGGCATTCGCGGCAGCGCGCTGGTCAGCAGCGCGCTCGGCGCGGGGGCTTCACGCACGTTGCGTTCCGACGTTGAGACCTACCGCTCCATGCCCCGCGCACAAGCCGGCTGAGTCGGTCAGGGCTCGGGCCGCCTGAACGACACCGGGATCACCTTTGGCGGTGAACCGTTGTCCGGCAACAACGCCGGCCGCACCAGTACCGAACCCAACATCGCGCAGCAGGATTGCGGCAAAGGCCGCGACGCCAACCCGTCGCTCACGGTGCGACCCACGGCGTAGCCGGCTTCAGCTTTAGGAAGATTAGCAATGCCGGCGCCGCGCTACCCGCCAGTGCCACGCTTGGCAGCGCGGCTAACGATTGCGCGCGCACCTATGACAACGTCACTGGCCTCATGTGGGAAGTCAAGACCACCAGCGAACGGCGTAGCAGCGCTCACACATACACCTAATTCAGCACCGACGCCAGCAACAAATCCGGTGCGACGGGCACGGCCAGCGGCGGTACCTGCGGGGATGCAGGGCAGTGCGATACCGAAAAATACGCCCAGCTAACGAATCTGGGTACCCTTTGCGGCCGCAACGACTGGCGGCTGCCGCACGTCAAGGAGCTTGAAAGCATCGCCCATTTTGGAATGTTGAGTCAGGAGGAGTTCAAGCCGGCGATTGATGGCATGTGGTTCCCCAACACCCCAACGTCGTTTTTCTGGTCGGGTTCGCCGGTTGCCGGGGGCCCGCCCTATGCGTGGAGCGTGTACTTCTTGGTCGGCAATGCCAAAGTTGACTTCCGCAGCCGCGCCAATCAAGTTCGCCTCGTTCGCGCCGGACAGTAATTTTTTATCTTATTTGTGGCTTATTACGAGGACTTGCCGATTTGGCGCGATGCGATGTCTGTTGCCGTTGCGATGGAGCTCGCGGCACACGGCTTTCCGCGTTATCACGAGTACAGCTTGGGCGCGGAGCGGCGCTACTTCAGCTACCTTTGATACCGTCGCTTTGTCGGAACGGGTGCCTGGGTGAGCGAACGTTCGGACGGCCATCGAGGCAGCGCGGATGCCACGGCTCACTGAATGCACATCCCGAAATTAGCTTATGAACGCAGCATCACCAAGAGAAACTCGATGAAAATCTACCCCCTTACGCTTCGTTTTGTCGCCTGCGCCATGCTCGCGCTGTTTTCTCCGTGGACGCTGGCGCAAACCTGTGTGGCTGGCATTCAGGCCAGCAACCCGACCAGCGTTTACGTGGTCGACAGTGCCAACGGCACGGTCACCGACACCCGCACCGGGCTGATGTGGGATCGTTGTGCGCGCGGGTTGTCAGGCGTCGGCTGTGCCACTGACACTGCCAGCACCTTCAACTGGAAAGCCGCGCTGAACGCAGCGGCCACCATCGGCACCTACAAAGGCTACAACGACTGGCGTCTACCAAACCTAAAAGAGTTGCGCAGTTTGGTTGAAGAGTGTCGGATCAACCCGAGCATCAATGAATTCGCATTTCCAAATACGCCGGCGTTGGTTTTCTGGTCTGGTTCGCCCTATATCGGAGATCCTTCCAGTGCGTGGTGCGTAGACTTCCTCGTCGGCAACACCATTATTGACCAGCGCAGCACCGCCTATCGCGTTCGACTCGTTCGCGCCGGACTGTGAATTTGTTTTTTTCGGGTAGTGGGCTGGAAACGGATTTTGCGTGAGGATACGACCCACCTGTAGCTGTCAGCGATGACCATTGCAGAGCTGCAGCGCGACGAGGAAGTCACCCGCGAGAAGGATGTCGAAGAGGCGGCGCAAATCAAGGATTGGCTTGAGCAACTGGTTGTGAGCGGCCAAGTGCAGGCGATGGATACGCCGATGTGTCGTCAATGGGCGCGGCTGATGCAACGCCAATCCAACAGCTTGACCGAAGACGCATTCATCGCAGCCACGGCCATCGTGCACCGGCCCGTCGTGGTGACACCAAACGTTCGCGATTTCAAGGCGCTCATCGTGGAACTGTCGAACCCGTTCGCGGCAGATCGGTAAAGGTGCGCAAACGCCATGTTGTTGACAGTGCACATTCAATGTGACATACTTCAAGGCTTGGCAGCTTTTTGATCCGCTTTCGGCGCATCAAAAAAAGAGCTTCCACCACACACTGAGCCCCAACCGTGCTGGCCAATAAGCCAATGCGAGGGTCCCAAAACTTCTCAGAACCGCGGTGAATCAAGGTTTTGAGGTAAGTTGGAGAAGAGAAAAATATGATTCAAATGCAGTCGATACTCGACGTCGCCGACAACACCGGCGCTCGTCGCGTGATGTGTTTCAAGGTGCTCGGCGGGTCCAGGCGTCGTTACGCCAGTATTGGTGACGTCATCAAGGTCAGCATCAAAGATGCGCAGCCTCGCGGTCGCGTCAAAAAAGGTGAGGTGTACAACGCTGTCGTTGTTCGCACAGCCAAGGGCATTCGCCGCAGCGACGGTTCGCTGGTCAAATTTGACAACAACGCCGTCGTCATTCTTAACGCAAAGCTTGAGCCTATCGGCACTCGTATCTTTGGACCAGTCACGCGCGAATTGCGTACTGAGAAGTTCATGAAGATCGTGTCGTTGGCGCCTGAAGTGCTCTAGAGCAGAGGCCAGAATAATGCAAAAAATTCGCAAAGGCGACACGGTTGTTGTAACAACTGGTCGCGACAAAGGTAAACGCGGTGAAGTGGTGCGTGTGCTTGACGGCCAATTAATCGTTGCTGGAATTAATCAGGTCAAGCGCAACGTGCGTCCCAACCCACAGAAAAACGAGGTGGGCGGTATCACTACCAAAGACGCTGCGATCGCCGCATCTAACGTTGCAATTTTTAACGCAAGCACGCAAAAAGCAGACTTCGTGGCGATTAAGTCGCTCGACGACGGACGCAAACAGCGTGTCTTCAAATCGACCGGTCAGCCGGTCTAGGCGGGGAGAAGAATATGGCTCGCTTACAAGAACAGTACCGCAAAGAAATCGTTCCGGCGTTAGTCAAGCAATTTGGCTATAAGTCGGTAATGCAAGTGCCGCGTCTGGTCAAAATCGTGGTTAATATGGGCGTCGGTG
Source organism: Burkholderiales bacterium (assembly GCA_014378555.1). Classification (GTDB taxonomy): domain Bacteria; phylum Pseudomonadota; class Gammaproteobacteria; order Burkholderiales; family Casimicrobiaceae; genus Casimicrobium. The sequence goes on from JACMNN010000259.1 coordinate 8,769, forward strand.
AAGCCGTCGGTGACAAGAAAATTCTTGAGCACGCGACCAAAGACCTGACCGCTATCGTTGGCCAAAAGCCAGTTGTGACCAAGGCCAAGAAAGCTATCGCGAACTACAAGATTCGCGAAGGCTATCCAGTTGGCACGATGGTTACGCTGCGTAACAAACAAATGTTTGAGTTTCTCGATCGTTTCGTCAACGTCGCGCTGCCGCGTGTTCGTGACTTTCGCGGCATCTCGCCGCGTGGTTTCGACGGCCGTGGCAACTTCAACCTCGGCGTAAAAGAACAGATCATCTTCCCCGAGATCGAGTACGACAAGATCGACGCGCTGCGCGGCATGAACATCACGTTCGCCACCACCGCCAAAACCGATGACGAAGCGAAGGCATTGCTTGCCGCGTTCCGTTTCCCCTTCCGCGCCCCACAACAGGCATAGCGAGAAAATCACATGGCAAAACTCGCCACTATCAACCGCGAAAAGAAACGCGAAGGCCTCGTCGCCAAGTACGCAAAAAAGCGTGCAGCACTTCAGGCAATCATTTCTGACAGCAAAGCCGGTGAAGAAGCTCATGCTGACGCGCGGCTCAAGCTGCAGGCATTCCCGCGCAACGCCAATCCGACTCGCCTGCGTAACCGCTGCCAGTTGACTGGCCGTCCGCGTGGCGTGTTCAGCAAATTCGGTCTCGCGCGCCACAAGGTCCGCGAGCTTGCATTCCGCGGTGAGATCCCTGGTCTCACTAAAGCTAGCTGGTAAGGAGATTCGGAAATGAGTATGTCCGATCCTATCGCAGATATGTTGACTCGTATCCGCAACGCACAGGCCATGGAAAAAACGTCGGTGAAAATGCCGATGTCCAAAGTTAAAGCCGCTATCGCCCGCGTCCTCAAAGACGAAGGTTATATCGAAGACTTTAAAGTTGCCGGCGACATTACCAAAGTGGCCGAACTCGAAATCGGTCTTAAATATTACGCTGGGCGTCCCGTCATCGAGACGATCAAGCGCATCAGTAAACCGGGTCTTCGTATCTATCGCGGCAAGGATGACTTGCCTAGCGTGATGAACGGTCTCGGTGTCGCCATCGTGTCTACGCCTCAGGGCGTCATGACTGATCGTAAAGCACGCAGCCTGGGCATGGGCGGCGAAGTCCTCTGCACAGTCGCCTAAAGGGGTAGCGCATGTCACGTATTGCTAAATACCCGGTAGATATTCCAGCCAAAGTTGAAGTGCAGTTGTCAGGTGGACGTGTTGACGTCACCGGCCCGCTGGGCTCGCTGTCGCACGACTTCGGTGGCTCGGTAAAAATTGAGCGTAAAGATAACCAAATCACCTTCGCTGCTGCGAATGGTGATCAACACAGCCGAGCAATGTCTGGCACCTGCCGCGCGTTGGTGAACAACATGGTTCGCGGAGTGTCTGAAGGTTTCTCGAAAAAGCTGACATTGGTCGGAGTGGGCTATCGTGCCGCTGCGGCTGGTGACACATTGAACCTGACGTTGGGTTTCTCGCATCCAGTTGCGCACAAGATGCCGGCCGGTGTAACGGTGGTAACGCCGACGCAGACCGAGATCATCATCAAGGGTGCTGACCGCCAACGAGTCGGTCAGGTTGCCGCGGAAGTTCGTGCGTATCGACCACCGGAGCCGTACAAGGGCAAAGGCGTTCGCTACTCCGACGAAGTTGTCGCGCTTAAAGAAACCAAGAAGAAGTAAGGCAGATTCGCAATGACTAAAAGCAAACAAGTCGCTCGTATTCGCCGCGCTCGTCAAACGCGCGTGCGTCTGACCATCCAATTGGCGACCCGTCTGGCGGTGTTCCGCACCAATTCGCACATTTATGCGCAAGTCATCTCGGGTGACGGCAGCAAAGTATTAGCCAGTGCCTCAACGGCCGAGGCCGAAGTGCGGGCGCAAGTCAAAAACGGCGGCGATAAAGCTGCCGCGGAGATCGTAGGTACCCGCATCGCTGAAAAGGCAAAAATTGCCGGCGTTGAAGTGGTTGCTTTTGATCGCTCAGGTTATCAATACCACGGTCGCGTTAAGGCTCTTGCCGAAGCAGCGCGCGCCGGCGGTCTTAAGTTCTAAAGGAGTACTCAGATGGCACGCCCTCAAGTACAAAAAAGCGAAGAGCCGAGTGACGGTCTCCGCGAAAAAATGATTAGTGTCAACCGCGTCACCAAGGTGGTGAAGGGCGGCCGCATCATGGCGTTCGCAGCGCTGACGGTGGTTGGTGACGGCGATGGCCGCGTCGGTATGGGCAAGGGTAAATCGAAAGAGGTACCCGTCGGTGTTCAGAAGGCGATGGAGCAAGCTCGTCGTCAGATGATCAAAGTGAGCCTGAAATCTGGTTCTGTCTATCACGCTGTGATGGGCAAGCATGGTGCAACCACCGTGTTAATTCAACCCGCTTCCGAAGGTACCGGGGTGATTGCTGGTGGCGCTATGCGCGCCGTGTTTGAAGTTGTTGGCGTAACAAACGTGCTCGCCAAGTGCTTTGGCCCAACAAACCCGTACAACGTGGTGCGGGCAACGCTCGACGCACTGGAAAAAGTCAATACACCGGGTGAGATCGCAGCGAAGCGCGGCCTCAGCGTTGAACAACTGTCGGAGGCTTAAATCGTGGCTGACAAAATGTTTAAAGTGAAACTGTTTAAGTCACCGATTGGTGCGAAACACAATCACGTCGCAACGGTCAAAGGTTTAGGTCTTAAAAAGATCGGCCAAATTCGCGAAATTATTGATACGCCTTCGTCGCGCGGCATGGTGAACACGGTTCGTCATCTCGTCGTCGCAGTGGCGTAGTTGACAGGAACTCGATATGCAACTCAATACGATTAAGCCTGCTGAAGGCGCAAAGAAAAACCGCCGTCGCGTTGGTCGCGGTATGGGCAGTGGTCTCGGCAAAACCGCTGGCCGCGGCCATAACGGCCAAAAGTCACGGTCGGGCGCATCGCGCAAAATCGGTTTTGAAGGCGGTCAGATGCCTTTGCACCGTCGTTTGCCGAAGCGTGGTTTCACTTCGCTGATGCGCGATTTCCGTGCAGAAATTACGCTCGGAACGTTGGCTAAGCTCGGGCTTGCTGAAATTGATTTGTTGGCACTTAAGGCCGCAAAAGCAGTCGCAAATGATGCCAAGATGGTGAAAATCATCGGCGGCGGCGCCATCAATGTTGCAATTACGCTCAACGGTGTTTTGGTCACAGCAAGTGCTCGTAAAGCTATTGTTGCGGCGGGTGGCACTGTTGTTGATGCGCCTGAGGTGCCTAAAGGCAAGCTCAAGGCGAAAACTCCAGCCGCAGCCAAGTAACAGCTGTTTGTCTGAATTAATCAGGAACTCCGCGTGGCGTTAAACCCAGCTCAAAAACCTGGCAATAAATACGGCGACCTCAAACGTCGCCTGTTGTTTTTGCTAGGTGCATTGATCGTTTATCGGATCGGCACTCATGTGCCGGTTCCAGGCATCAATGCGTCCGTGCTTGAAGAATTATTCAAGGCCCAGCAGAACGGCATTCTTGGTCTGTTCAACATGTTTTCCGGCGGCGCACTTGAGCGCTTCTCGATTCTTGCGTTGGGCATTACACCCTACATCTCTGCCTCCATCATCATGCAACTTGCGTCGGTGGTGGTTCCAACGCTCGAGGCGTTGAAAAAAGAAGGTGAAGCAGGGCGTCGCAAGATTACGCAGTACACGCGTTATGGCACACTGGTTTTAGCTTTTTTCCAAGCGGTCGGTATCGCGATAGCGTTGGAAAGTCAACCCGGTTTGGTGATGGATCCTGGACTCACCTTCCGCATCGTCACCGCAGTAACACTGGTTACCGGGACCATGTTTTTAATGTGGTTAGGTGAGCAGATTACAGAACGCGGATTAGGTAATGGCATTTCGATACTGATTTTTGCCGGAATCGTGGCCGGGCTGCCGTCAGGGATCAAGAACACACTTGAGCTACAAGCGTCAGGCAGTTTAAGTATTCTGAAACTGTTGTTCCTGTTTGTGCTCGTGATTGCGGTTACTGCAGCTGTGGTATTTTTCGAGCGAGCGTTACGCAAAGTGCTAGTGAACTACGCAAAGCGCCAAGTCGGAAATAAGATTTACGGCGGTCAAAGCTCGCATCTTCCGTTAAAGCTCAATATGGCCGGCGTTATCCCTCCGATTTTCGCATCAAGCCTGATTCTGTTTATACCGACTATTCTTGGCTTTATTGGGCCTGGCGTGGGGCCGTCGTGGCTGCGCGATGCAGCAAATGCTCTGGGACCCGGTCAACCGATTCATATGATCGTTTACGCAGCGCTCATCATCTTCTTTTGCTTTTTCTACACGGCTATTCAGTACAACCCAAAAGAAACAGCCGAGAATTTGAAAAAAGGCGGAGCCTTTATCCCTGGATACCGGCCCGGTGATCAAACAGCGAAGTACATTGAAAAAATCACGACCCGGTTGACATTGATCGGCGCGATTTACATCACTGTAGTGTGTTTGATCCCAGAATTTTTGATCAGCGCTTGGAATCTGCCGTTTTACTTTGGTGGAACCTCTTTGCTGATCGTTGTAGTGGTGACGATGGACTTCATGACACAGGTGCAGGCCTACATGATGTCGCAACAATACGATTCGCTACTCAAAAAAGCTAACCTGAAAGGTGGATTAAAAGTCTAAACGCATGGCGAAAGAAGACACCATCCAGATGCAAGGCGAGATCCTTGAAATGTTGCCTAACGCGACGTTTCGGGTGAAGTTAGAAAACGGGCACGTCGTCCTAGGGCACATCTCCGGCAAGATGCGCATGAACTATATAAAAATTTTGCCGGGTGACAAGGTCACGGTGGATATGACACCTTACGATCTGTCACGGGCTCGGATTACATTCCGCGCCAAATAATCTACAACAGGAAACGACTCATGAAAGTTAACGCTTCGGTGAAGAAAATTTGCCGCAACTGCAAAATTATCCGCCGTAAAGGTGTGGTCCGCGTGATCTGCACGGATCCGCGTCACAAGCAGCGTCAAGGCTAGGGAAGGAGACCAACCATGGCACGTATCGCCGGGGTAAACATCCCCAACCATAAGCACGCCTGGGTCGCGATGACCTCAATTTTCGGTATTGGCAACACACGCGCCCGCAAGGTGTGTGATGGCGCAGGTGTACCGCAAGACAAAAAGGTCAAAGATCTGACGGATGCCGAGCTCGACAAGTTGCGCGAGCAAGTTGGCAAGTTCGCCGTTGAAGGTGACCTTCGTCGCGAAGTGACGATGAGCATCAAACGCCTAATCGACTTGGGCTGCTACCGCGGCACGCGTCACCGTAAAGGCTTGCCAGCACGCGGTCAGCGCACCCGTACCAACGCGCGAACGCGCAAAGGTCCGCGCAAAGCAATCGCCGGCAAGAAAGGCTAAACAATCATGGCACAAGCATCCACCAAAAATGCGTCCGCTGCTCGCGCACGCAAAAAAGTTAAAAAGAATGTATCCGAGGCGATCTGCCACGTACACGCTTCGTTTAACAACACTATCATCACTATTACCGACCGTCAGGGCAATGCTCTGTCATGGGCTACCTCTGGCGGCGCAGGCTTCAAAGGCTCGCGCAAGTCGACTCCTTTCGCTGCGCAGATCGCTGCTGAAGCGGCCGGAAAAGTCGCGGTCGAATGCGGTGTAAAAAATATCGAAGTGCAAATCAAGGGTCCAGGCCCAGGCCGCGAAAGTGCCGTTCGTGCGCTTAACGCGCTCGGCATTAAGGTCACCAGCATTTCGGACGTCACGCCAGTTCCGCATAACGGCTGCCGTCCTCCTAAACGTCGCCGCATGTAGGCCGGGAGAAAAATAATATGGCACGCTATACAGGCCCCAAGTGCAAACTCTCGCGTCGCGAGGGCACTGATCTATTTTTAAAGAGCGCACGTCGCTCGCTCGACAGCAAATGTAAACTGGCCGTTGCGCCAGGTCAGCATGGTGCAAAGTCGGGTCAACGGATGTCGAACTACGGCTTGCAACTGCGCGAAAAGCAGAAGCTGCGTCGTATGTATGGCATCCTTGAGCGTCAATTCCGCCGCACATTTGCCGAGGCAGACCGTCGCAAAGGTTCGACCGGTGAAAACCTGTTGAAACTGCTGGAATCGCGTCTCGACAACGTCGTTTATCGTATGGGTTTTGGCTCGACACGCGCTGAGGCCCGTCAATTGGTGAGCCACAAGGCCATCCTAGTTGACGGCAAGATGTGCAACATTCCGTCCGCCATCATTTCTGCTAACGCAGTTGTGAGTGTTTGCGACAAGTCAAAAGCACAGGCTCGGATCATCGATGCAGTTGCGCTCGCGGAACGGATCGGCTTTCCAGGCTGGGTTGACGTTAATACCAAAGAAATGAAGGGCACGTTCAAGCACGCGCCTGATCGCAGTGAGTTTGCAAACGACATCAACGAAAGCTTGGTTGTCGAGTTGTACTCCAAGTAATCGATTCCCGCACTGTAAAGGACGCGTATGCAAAGTACTGCTTTTTTAAAACCGCGCAACATTGAGGTGCATGCCACCAGCCCATCATCCGCTCGCGTGGTGATGGAGCCTTTTGAGCGCGGCTACGGCCATACACTTGGCAATGCGCTTCGCCGCGTGCTGCTGTCATCGATGCCAGGATATGCACCGACTGAAGTTTCTATAAGCGGTGTTGTTCATGAGTATTCCGCGCTGGAAGGCGTGCAGGAAGACGTCGTTGATCTGCTGTTGAACCTGAAGGGTGTAGTCATCAAGCTACATAACCGTGACAACGCGGTACTAACGTTGAAGAAAGAGGGTGCCGGTCCAGTGACCGCAGCCGACATCGAGTCGTCGCACGAAGTTGAGATTGTCAATCCGGAACACGTGATTGCCAATCTTACACAAGGCGGAAAACTCGAGCTTGAAATCAAAGTTGAGCGTGGCCGTGGCTACGTGCCTGCAACGGTACGCACTGCAGCGGGTCAAACCGGTAACCGCAAGGTAGGTTCGATCCTTCTCGATGCATCGTTTAGCCCAGTTAAGCGCGTTAGCTATTTGGTTGAATCGGCCCGCGTTGAACAGCGTACCGACCTTGACAAGCTCGTGCTCGATATCGAGACCAACGGCGCAATCGAGCCTGAGGGTGCGGTTCGTTATGCGGCCAGCATTCTTGTCGATCAACTGTCGGCTTTTGCTGATCTCAAAGGCACTGACATGCCGGCTCTCGAGCGCGCTACGGCGTCGTTCGATCCAGTATTGTTGAAGCCAGTTGACGATCTCGAGCTTACCGTTCGTTCGGCCAACTGCCTCAAGGCGGAAAATATTCACTACATCGGCGATCTGGTGCAGCGCAGTGAAACGGAGCTTCTGAAGACTCCGAACCTGGGTCGTAAATCGCTTAACGAAATTAAAGAAGTCCTCTCGCAACGCGGTCTCGCGTTGGGCACCAAGATCGATAACTGGCCTCCGGCTGGTCTAGATCGTGGTGGCATGTAAGAGCACAGAGCAGGAATAGGAAAAAATTATGCGTCACGGTAACGGACTACGCAAACTTAACCGAACCAGCGCCCATCGACAGGCACTGTTACGGAATCTTTCAACGGCGCTGCTTCGCTACGAAGTGATTAAGACCACGCTGCCGAAGGCCAAAGAGCTCCGGCGCGTTGTTGAGCCACTTATTACGCTTGGCAAAAAACCATCGCTCGCCAACCGCCGTCTGGCATTTGATCGCCTGCGCGACCGCGATATCGTTGGCAAGATCTTTAGTGAACTTGGCCCCCGTTACGCAACTCGCAACGGTGGCTATGTTCAAATTCTTAAGTTTGGTTTTCGTCAGGGCGACAACGCTCCGATGGCTTTAGTGCAACTTATGGATCGCCCGGCGACGGCGGTTGCGGCAGACGACGCGAAAGCTGAGTAATTCGCTTTGCAAGTTGCAGAAAAGCCGGGCTTGCCCGGCTTTTTTTGTTTTCAATTTCCTAGCGTGTTGCGGAGTACTTAGTTTATTGCGTATCGTGGTCGGAGAAACTTAGTTGGTCAGGCCAAATCAACTTGCACCGGTTACGATGCCTGAGCTGCCACTGCTTGGCAAAGCTGCGCGCTTTAACTGGCGTCAGATCTTTTGGTGATGAGGCTGTAAACAAACACCACCACAACCGCGCCCACAATTGATGCGATCCAGTGCGTTCCCGCCGCCTTAGAGACGATGCCCAACTGTTGTCCGCCAAGCGTGCCCGCTAACGAACCTACAACGCCCAAGAGGGCTGTGACGATGATGCCGCCGCCCTGCTTGCCCGGCACCAAAAACTTGGCGATTGCGCCCACGACTAGGCCGACAAGCGCCAAAATAATGTAATCCATAATTCCCTCCTCATTGAATAGTCAACTGTACACCAATGAGGGTTTGCCCGCGTGAGTGCCGTAAGCCAGCGAGGCACACGCGGCGATGACAGGGCGTTGTTTAATCAGTTTCGTATGCGGCAGGAGAGCAAACGTGGCATGGCTGCAAAATCATCTTCCTGAGTTAGCGATGTCCGCTGCGATGGCCTGGGGGGCCGGCTTGCGGCTCTACCTCGTTGTGTTCGTGGTGGGTATCTTGGGTAAATTCGGCTACGTGCCATTGCCTGAGGCGCTTCAATTGCTTACCAACCCAATCGTGCTGGGAGCAGCGGGCCTCATGGCGATCATCGAATTTTTCGCTGACAAAATCCCGTGGCTTGACAGCGTCTGGGACGCCGTTCATACGTTTCTGCGCATTCCCGCCGGTGCGGCGCTCGCCGCGGGCATGCTTGGCGATAGCGGTGAAGGCGTGGCGCTGGCCGCCGCCCTCATTGGCGGCACGCTTACCGCGGGCACACACTTCGGCAAGGCGGGCACCCGTGCAATGGCCAACACATCACCAGAGCCGTTCTCGAACATCAGTCTTTCGCTTGCCGAAGACACCATGGTCGCAGGCGGTCTCGCGCTGGCCATTGGCAATCCGATCATCTTTCTTGTGTTGCTGCTCATCTTCGTGATCGCCTTGGTAGCGCTGATTCGTTGGGTCCTGAAAGGGCTCGGTAGGGTCATCAACAAACTGACCACACGCGCCGTGCCAGTATGACAACAGCCGAGCGAAGCGAACCAGACAGCGCGTGGCGTTCGATCGTCGTCCTTGCGCTGTTGCTGTTTTGCTGGTCGCATCGACACGCGCTGCAGTTGAACGGGTTTGCTGATGATTTAGGATTGCTAGCAGAGCTTCCGCAGCGCGCATTACAAGGCGAATTGCGCGCGGACGTGGTCGCTAAGTGGATCGGCCCACTGTGGCCTGGATCGACAATGTGGCGACCGTTGCCGTATGAGAGTTTTGCGCTGGACGCGCAGATTTGGGGCCGCGCACCCGGCCTGTGGCGTGTCACAAACTTGCTGCTACACGTTGGGGTTGCTTGCATAAGCGGACTCATTGCGATGCGTCTCATGGGCATACGGCTGGCGGGTGCCGCAGCTTTTGCCGTCGCGCTCCTTGTCCCGTGGGCACCCGAAGTCACGCTATGGCTGGTGGGGCGTTTTGACGGCTGGGCCACGCTTTTTATCGTGGGTTCGTTGTGGGCGGCGTTGAAAAGTCGCGGCGCAGACCGCTGGCTTGCGTTGAGCATCTTGGCCGCTGTCGCCGCCTGCATGAGCAAAGAAAGCGCGCAGCTTCTGCCGGTGTGGATTGCGCTCGCGGTGATTGGGTCAAGCGCACCCGCTGCAACCCGGAAACTCAGTAACGTGTTCGACATCACCTTGGCCATGGCGCGAACGCACGGCCCACTAATCGGCTGCCATGGCGTTGTGGCCGTCGTGTATCTGGTCTGGCGAAGCTACCTGTTTTCCGGACAGGCGATTGCCGTTTATGCGAGCGCACCGGAGTATCGCGTGCTGCCATTAGCGTCGCGCGTGTTGTCTCATCTCGCTTTCCCTGCAGGGCTTGCGCCGCTTGCGCCAGTGGCTGCATGGATCGTCGCCGCAATCAGCGCGCTGTACCTCGTGTCAGCCTCACGCAGGGGCAACCGCCTAGTGGCGTTGATTGGCGGCGCCATGGCCGGGTTAGTGGTGGTCGCAGTTGCGGTTCATTTCGCCAATCCGGCAGGCCGTGGCGAAGGCTATCGACTCTACTATTTGGCCACAGTTGGGCTGGCGCTTATCGTCGCAGCAGCGATCAAGAAGTCGGGTAAATTATCGGTCGCCTCGCTTATCGTGTTCATCTCAGCGCTCGCAGTGTGGCAGTCGCAGGTAGCCGCTGAATGGACGCGCGCATCGCACACCATCGACGGCGCATCGCATGCGATGACATCCGCCGCCGCGACACTTGGGCCTGATGAATTTGGCTTGGTGCTAATGCCTGACATGATGGGGCACGTGCCCGTCGCGCGTAACGCTCAAGGTGCGCTATTGACATTGAAAGACGGCACGTCGCCCGCCCGCGATTTCTTCATTATTTTCACGCCGCCGCAGATCGAAGAATGGCATCGATTGGCGCAGGAAGATGTCGTGAACAAGCTCACCCGACGCGCCACTGCGCCACCACGAATCACGCGATATTTCTGCTTTAATTCGAGCAACCGATCGCTTGAGAATTTGGGCTATTGGTCACCGGGAACGCTACCCGAGTGGACCGCGCATTGGCGCGAAATCCTCGCAACGCGTTGCCCGGACTTAGCGTTCTAAAACAACAAGCAGGATCAAAACTCTAATTCCGCCTTAAGCTTCGCCAGCAAATCCGAATGTGGCCTCACACACCATTCGTCGCCCAGCGCAATGCTGCCGCTAAAGCCTTTTTTGTTGACCTTGATAAGCACCGGGGTGCGACCGGGGCGATAAGCTTTAAGCGTTGCTAGAAGCGCCGTGGCTTCTTTCTCGGCGCTGGTCCCGTTTAGCGTGATCACCAGACGTCGGCCGAATTGCTCACGCGCCTTTTCTATGTCGTAGATCGCGTCCGCAATCACCCGCGTACTGCCATCGCGACCGTTAGTAACGCGCGCCTCGATCACGATTGGAATGTCTTCTTTAATCCAATGCCGATGCATTTCAAATATCGCAGCGGGCAGTATCAATTCGCGCACCGCAGTACGGTCGTCGAGTTCGATAAAACACATCCGACCACTACGCGAATTGATCATCCGCACCGCGTTCACAATGCCTGACAGCCGCTGTTTGTTGTCGCTCGGCTCGATGCGCGCAAGCGACATTGTGGTCACCGGCTGCAAGTGGGCACGATAGGCATCATATGGATGGCCGCTCAGATACAGCCCAAGCGCCGCCTTCTCAAACGCCAGCGACTCCAGCAATTCCCATGGCCGCGCGTCGACCAACGGCACGATGTGCACGCTGGAATCGTCGCCGAACAAACTGTTTTGCGCAATGTTTGCCTGCGCGCGCTCGGCCTCCGATAGCGCCGCCGCGACCGTGGCAAACGCGCTGGCACGATTGTCGTGCAGCTTGTCGAACGCGCCGCCCTTAATCAGCGCCTCCACCGTGCGTCGATTCACGGTTTGGGTGTTGACGCGGCGGCAGAAATCAAACAAATCGACGAACGGGCCACCCTCGCTTCTGGCGCGCAAAATCTCAATCACTGCGCCTTCGCCGGTACCTTTCACCGCGCCCAAGCCGTAGCGGATGGTGCGCCGATCGGTCGGCACGAATCGATACTCGCCCAGATTCACGTCGGGCGGCTCGAAACGCAACGCACACACCGTGCGCGAATCTTCCAGCAGCTGCCGCACCTTGTCGGTGTCGTTCATCACCGCGCTCATGTTGGCCGCCATGAAGGCCGCTGCGTGGTGACGTTTAAAGTACCCCGTTTGATAAGCGAGCAGGGCGTATGCGGCCGAGTGTGACTTGTTAAAGCCGTAGCCCGCAAACTTTTCCATGTCGTCGAACAGCACTTTCGACTGCTGCTCAGACAGGCCGTTAGCCAACGCGCCTTTGTTGAAGATGACGCGATGCGCGGCCATTTCTTCAGGCTTCTTTTTGCCCATCGCGCGGCGCAGCAAGTCCGCCCCACCCAGCGAATAGCCGCCGATGATCTGGGCTGCCTGCATCACCTGTTCCTGATACACCATGATGCCGAGCGTTTCCTCCAGCATCGGCTTCAGGCGCGCGTCGTAGAACTCGGCGGTTTGGGTGCCGTTGCGCCGCGCGATGTAATCAGGAATCAAATCCATCGGGCCGGGGCGGTACAGCGCATTGAGCGCGGTCAAATCTTCCAGCCGCTGCGGCTTGGTTTTCGCCAGCAGATCCTTCATGCCCGACGATTCAAACTGGAAAATCGCGACGGTGTTCGCTTCACGAAAAAGTTGATACACCGACGCATCATCGAGCGGCAATGTCTGCAAATCAATCTCAAAGGTCGGATCCAACCGCTTGCAGAAGCGCACCGTCCAGTCGAGGATGGTCAACGTGGTCAAGCCCAGGAAATCGAACTTCACTAACCCGATGGCTTCAACGTCATCCTTGTCGAACTGACTCACCATCGGCGAGCCTTCGTCCTGCGAATACATCGGACAAAAATCAGTCAACTTGCCCGGCGCGATCAGCACGCCCCCGGCATGCATGCCCACATTCCGCGGCAAGCCTTCCACCTGTTCGGCCAGCTCCAAAAGTGCGGCAACGTCCTCTTCAGTCCGCTCGCGTTCGACCAGCAACGGTTCTGCATCACGCGCCACAATCGTGTTGGCGTCGAGCTTGCCTTCGGGTCGGGTTAACGTGATCCATTTGCCCGGCGCAAACGGAATCAGTTTCGCCACGCCATCGACAAAGGTGTAGGGCATGTCGAGCACGCGACCGCAATCACGCACCGCAGCCTTTGCCGCCATGGTGCCAAAGGTGGCAATTTGCCCGACGCTATCGGTGCCGTATTTTTTGCGCACGTAATCGATCACACGATCACGGCCTTCCTGACAAAAGTCAATATCGAAGTCGGGCATCGATACCCGTTCAGGATTTAAAAAACGCTCGAACAGCAAGTTGTATTTAAGCGGATCCAGATCGGTAATGCTGAGCGAATAAGCCACCAGCGAGCCCGCCCCGGAGCCGCGCCCCGGCCCCACGGGTACGCCATTATTTTTCGCCCACGCAATAAAGTCCGCCACGATCAAAAAGTAACCGGGGAAACCCATCTTCACGATCACGCCGATTTCGAATTCGCAGCGCACCACGTAGCGCGCGCGCTCCGCATCGCGCTGCGCGGCATCGGGATATAGCACCAGCAAACGCTTTTCGAGCCCAGTCATCACCTCGTGATCGAGATGCGACTCAATGCTGACGCCGTCAGGCAGCGGAAAGTTCGGCAGGAAATTTTTGCCCAGCGTCAGCGCCAGATTACAGCGCTTCGCCACCAGAATGGTGTTGGCAATCGCCTGCGGAAAATCAGCAAATTTCGCAACCATTTCTGCTTGCGTAACAAAGCGTTGTTTCTCGGTGAACGCCTTCGGCCGCCGCGTGTCGCCTAGCGTGTAGCCCTCGGCAATGCACACGCGCGCCTCGTGCGCCTTGTAATCGTCCACCGTCGCAAACTGCATCGGATGCGTCGCCACTAACGGCACGCCAAACTGGTTCGCCAACTTCACGCTGTCGTCAATAAACCGATGTTCGTTCTCAAAGCCGGCACGATGAATCTCGATGGCAAACCGACCCGGAAATGCGCTTGACCAAAATTTCACAGCGCGAACCGCCGTCGCAGTTTGCCCGTTGCGCAGCGCAAGTCCGACGTCGCCAAACCAGCCACCAGACAAGCAAAAAACACCCTCAGTCAGCGTTGCCTCCGCGATCCAATCGCGCTTGATCATCGCCCGACCGCGCTGCTGATTGTCGCGAAAAGCGCGCGTCAGCCAATCGCAAAGCTTGAGATAACCGGGATGCGATTCAGCCAGCAAAATAACGCGCGCCGGCTCTTGAGCAGGATCCACCGCCTCGATCCAAGCGTCCACGCCGCAGATCGGCTTAATGCCCTTGGCGCGCGCCGCTTTATAAAACTTGATGAAGCCAAACAGATTGCTCAGGTCGGTTATCGCCAAGGCCGCCTGATCGTCGTTCGCCGCCAACGCCACGGTGTCTGCCACGCGCAGCGTCGAATCGACGATAGAGAACTCGGTGTGCAGGCGGAGGTGGACGAAAGACAGTGCGGGCATTTACTGATTTTACGAAGCCGCAGCGTGGTTGACACACAAA
>JACMNN010000048.1 GCA_014378555.1 Burkholderiales bacterium
CGCCCGACCGCTCACCGTCAGGTCATCATGACAACCTTTGAGCGCGACCTCGCTTTGATATTCCGCGCCGCGACGTGCCACTACGGTCGAGTGGCCCGCGACACCCTCACGCGCGTTCGGCGACATTCCAAAGCGCACGTCGAGATCGCCTTCGCGCGCCGTAAATTCGCATAAATCGCGGACCCCAACGCGCAGCGCGGAGAGCACAGCCGTCATTACTGCTCGGCCCTACGATTGTCGGGGTGGGTGCGGGGATCGGAAGTGTCCTGCACCAGCTCGTGGTCGTTCAGCATATCACTGTAATTATAGTCAGCTCTTGCCAAATAACCACCGAGATGACGCGAACCGCGATCGGGGTGACAGCCGCTTAGAGCGGCGCTTCAATCAATGATTCAGGCACCAGCCAGCAACGCCTCGATCGTCACTTGCACTGCCAGCGACTCGGCAAAACCGGGCAGACTGTGCGGGCGGCCTTCGACCAGTGCCACCCACTGCGTTAGTTGATCTACTTGCCCGCGTGCACGTAGTTCGGCCGGGTCGCCTATGGTGTCCCAGAAAGCGCCTTCGCGGCGGCGATACGCGCCGAACCATTCGCGCAGCTCGATTTCGCCGGCGTCACCGCGCAGCGTCAAACGGTTGGAGTCGTCGACGTCGCCGCCCACCCGCGCCGTCACCTCGATCGGGATGCCACTGGCCTCAAGCAGCGCGGTGAGCGCCGTCTCAGCGCTGTGCCCGTCGGACGGGTAGACAGGACTCGACGACCGCACCACCGCCCGCCCCAACACCCGCTGCAGCACGAACACAAAATGCGAAAGCACTTCGCGCGTGAAACCGCCCTCGGTGCGCTCACTTAGCCATGCACCTGCCGCAGCCTGCCAGGGCCGCGGCCAAGCGGCAAAGGCGATTTCAATGCTTACCTTTTGCGGCTCGCCAAGAAACCCGGCAGGCCGCTCTTGCCACGCGGCGTCAAGTGCGGCCAGCCCCGGCGACGAGGCAAGCGAAAAGTTCACTGCGGCGCGATGTGCTTCGCGCTCGATACGCTCGATAGTTTGGCGTGCCGAGTCAAAGTCGACGGTCAGCGGCTTTTCGCAGAACACCGCGAGCTTCGCGTCGAACGCCAAGTTCGACAGCGCCATATGCGGGGCCGGTGGCGTGGCAATGTAGAGCGAGGCGAGCCCAGCCGTGGCGATCAGCGACTCGGCGTTTGCGGCCGGCATCAAACGCGGATAGGTCGCCAGGGTGCGCGCAACGGTCTGCGGATCGGCATCCCAAACGTGCGTAGCGCGCAGTCGCGGGTGACTGTCCAGGCGCGCCAACATGCGCTGGCCCATGACGCCGAGGCCGATGATTCCGACGTTAATAAATTCGCTCATGTAAGTCTGCCAATGTTGTTCAAACGGCCGCATGGGAGCTGCGGCTTTAGATCTACGAGTCTATGTGTAGTGGTACTTCTGCAGCCAGGCGCTGCAAATTAAACCAATCTGACTAAGCGTGTCAAGGCGCCGCCGGACGCGGCGGGTCGTCTTTGCGTTGGCCTCAGGAGGCGAGCAACGCGCGCACTCTGGTCTCAATGAAGGCACGGTCCTGCGGCGAATTCATCGGATGACCGGCCCGGTGCCCCCAGGCTGACGGGATTGGGTGGAGTTCGGCATGCTGCAGGTGCTGCATTTCCAGCCGGTTGTCTTCAACCTGAAAGTACAAGTCTTGGTCGCCCGGCATCAACAAAGTCTTGGCGCGAATGCCGGCCAGTGCTTTCGAAAAATCGCCGCCGTAGACGCTATTGGCACTGATGTCGCCGTGCTGCCAAGTCCAGAACTGGGCAAGCAGGTCGGACGCATCGCGACGCGCGTAGTTGGCCTCCCAGAAGCTGACCAGATAGTCTTCGAGTGAGGTCGCGCCCAGCGTTCGCCACATCTCATCGCGGTAGAAAGTTTGCGACAACGCCCAGCTTGCGTAGCAACGCGCCATGGCGCGAAAGCCGCGCACCGGCCGCTCGGTGAACACACCGTCGCGAAATGCCGGGTCGGCCATCAGTGCGTGCTTGACGCCTTCAATGAACACATGATTGTGTGGCGCGCAGCGCGCCGCGCCGCAGAGCACAGCAATTCGTTCTACCGCATCGGGGAACAGCGCGGCCCAGTGGTAGGCCTGCATGGCGCCCATCGACCAGCCGTAGACGAGCGCAACTTTGTCGATACCCCAAAGCTGTTTCAACATGCGGCGCTGCACGTGAACCGCATCGAAGCAGGTGACATTGGGATAGCGAGATCCGACATCCGGCCAAGGCGTGTTGGAGGGTGAGCTCGACAAGCCGTTGCCGAACAGGTTGGGAATGATGATGAAGTATTTCGACGAGTCGAGCGCGGCACCTTCACCCACCATAAATTGCGTGTCGTAGTGCTGAGCGCTGTAGGAGGTCGGGTACACGATCACGTTCGACTTGTCGGCGTTGAGCACGCCGAAAGTTTTGTAGGCGAGCGTCATGTTGCGAAAGGTGCGGCCCGATTGAAGCAGGACATTGCCCGCATCGAATACCTGAAAGTCTCGCGCGGGAGCAGCGACGCTCGCGCCGGTCGAAGTTGTGTTCATTAAAACGCCTTTGGCATGGTTTATTGAGCTCACCAGCCGTTCGGGCTGGCTACAGCGGCAAATGGCGGGGCTGAAAAAAAGTGGACTGCACAGAATAGCGGCAAGCAGCTCAAAGCAAATTTAATTGCTCTTTAAATCGGGCCTGCTGAGCCGGCGGAGGGCAAAATCGCAAGCCCAATGCTCCCCTTTCAACGACGCTGCAAAACCTACGATCTACGTGCTCTGCCGCTGCATAAGCTGACACCCTAGATCAATGGTCGTGCCGCCTAATGCAGGATCCGCAAACCGAGCCAGTAAATGCCTTGCAACTTCAAGGCCGATTTCGCTACGCGGTGGTCTGATAGTCGATAACGTGGGGGTGCTCCAGGCCGAAAAATCCATGTCACCAAAACCGATCAGAGCGAGCTGCTCGGGCACCTTGATGCCCACCCGCTGACATTCAAACAAGGCTCCGAGCATCAACGCATCGTTAGAGAAAAATACACCGTCGACCGAAGGGTGTGCCTCGAGCAGCGCCGCCAGCGCCGCCCCGCCCACTTCAACACTGGCACGCTCGGGGATGGTGTGGCTGAGCACGTCGTGCCGACCCGCTGCACGCACGGCATCAAAAAAGCCGGCACCACGCTCCTTCGCTCGGAGATCCGACGTCAGCGCGGCACCGATAAAGGCAATGCGTTGCTTGTTTCGCGCATACAAATGCTTTGCCGCCATCTCACCCACAGCACGGTGCGAAAAGCCAATCGCCGTGTCCAGCGTGTGATCGCCGATTTCCCACATTTCAACCACCGGCACGTCGCAACTTACCACCCGTTTTAGCGTGCGGCGGAGGTGATTACGGCCGGTCAGTACGATCGCCGACGGCGACCACGACAAAAATGAGTCGAGCAAGTCAGCTTCGCGCTCCAGCGAATAACCGCTGTTTCCGAGCATGATTTGATAGCCCTTGGGCGCGAACGCTGCGTCCATTGCCTCGATGGTGGCGGCAAAAAATGAGTTGTTTAATGACGGAACGATGACCCCAATCACGCGGGTGCGCGACGCTGCAAGCCCTCCTGCCACAATATTGGGCACATACCCCAGATGATCGATGGCAGCGTCGATTCGGCCACGCAACAGGTCAGACACCGCGTCGGGCATTCGCAGTGCGCGCGACACCGTAGAGGTCGACACCCCCGCCAGCAGAGCGACATCCGACATTTGCGGGCGACCGGTGGCACGTCGTGGCAGCGCCGCATGGTCTTCCTGAGTTCCATTTTGTGCTTTCTTTGGTAGCGCTTGCATGGATAATTCGCTCATAGACAGTTGTTTATTATAGGTAAAACTAGATTTATGCAATCGCTTGCAAGCGCTGTCATTGCTGGAGTAGCATCACCGCAATGGCGCACTAACGCCGCTTAAAACTGCATTTCATGGCCAGCGTCAGCCTTAGCAATCTCGTCAAATATTACGGCGATACCCACGTGGTGCGCAGCATCAATTTAGAGATTGAGCACAACCAGTTTGTCGCGCTCATCGGTCCGTCAGGCTGCGGCAAAAGTACGACCTTGCGCATGATCGCCGGCCTCGAAGACATCAGTGACGGCGAAGTTCGGATCGACGGCAAGGTGGTCAACGAGCTGGAACCAAAAGATCGCGACATCGCCATGGTGTTCCAGGATTACGCGCTGTATCCGCACATGAATGTTTTTGAAAACATGTCCTTCGGCCTGTCGGTACAAAAAGTACCGGCAGCCGAAATAAAGCTTCGTGTGGATGAAGCGGCCGCCATTCTCAACATTAGCGACCTGTTACTGCGAAAGCCCAAACAATTGTCAGGCGGACAACGCCAGCGCGTGGCCATGGGGCGGGCGATTGTGCGGCGCCCTAAAGTTTTTCTATTCGACGAGCCGCTGTCAAATCTTGACGCGAAACTCCGCGTGCAAATGCGCACGGAAATGAAAAAGCTACATCGCCGAGTGGCAACCACCGTGATCTACGTCACCCACGATCAGGTGGAGGCGATGACGCTGGCCGACAAAATTGTGGTGATGCGCGGCGGCATCATTGAGCAGGCCGGTACGCCGGACACCATTTACAACCAACCCGCGACGATGTTTGTGGCCGGATTTATTGGTTCGCCGACGATGAACTTTATCGACGGCACCATTAGCGCCGATGCAACTGCGGTGCGCTTGCACGACGGTGGTAACGGCCACGTGCTGGCGCTCCCGTCCGAGCTTGCAGCACGTGTTGCCAGCCGCGCTCATGACATCGTCAAGGTAGGAATCCGGCCCGAAAACATGAGTTTATCCAGCCGCGGCGCGGGTTCCAACGTCATCACCGCAAAAGTTGACGTGATTGAGCCGCTGGGGTCGGACACACTTGTTTTCTTCCCGCTCGGTAAGGCGGAAATGGTCGCCCGCGTGCCGCCAACGACACGCATTGCTGCCGGCGGCGAGCTTGCATTGTCGGTCGACGCAGCGCACCTGCACTTGTTCGATCCGTTGACGGAACGCGCGATCTGATCGTGCTTCGTATTGCGCCGACCGTAGCACCGAATTTCTAACCGTTTCATACCGTAAAAATAAGGAGATGACCCATGTCTACAGTGAAGTGTTTATGGCGCTCAACACGGCTTTTTTCGCTCGCCGTGCTGGCCCTCGGATTAGCCGCTTCGACGCCGGTCGCCGCACAGCAAAAAAAGCTAAGTTTTCTGACCTGGAACATCGCCGATCAGGAAGAGCTATTTAAAGAATGGATCGCTGACTTCAAAAAAATTCGGCCTGATGTCGACGTTGAATGGCTGGACAAAAAAGGCCCTGAATTTCCTACGTATTATCAAACGCAGGTCATTGCTGGAACCCCGCCTGACATCATAAACACGCAGGGGGGTTTGTGGCTTGAGTATGCCGCTGCTGGTGGTTTGGTTGATATGACGCCCTTGATGGCGAAAGACGCGGACGTGAGACAACGCTTCAATGCTGATTATCTGGCCAACTGGAGCTACGAAAAAAAGAACTTCATGCTGCCGTTCTACATCAGTAAGACGCTTCTTTTCTACAACAAAACGATGTTCAAGGAAGCCGGTTTGTCCGGGCCACCGCAGAGTTTCGAGCAAATGATGGAATTTGCCGCGAAGATGTCAAAGGGTGAAAAAACGGGATTAATGACGCTCAATTTTGATTGGTTGTACTGGCCAATGTTCAAAATGAACGGCGTTGAACTGCTCACTGCCGACCTGAAAAAAGCCGCGTTCAACACACCCAAAGCGATTCAGGTTTTAGACACCCTTGCCAAGGCCACCGCAGCAGGCAGCGTCAATAAAATTTCATGGACGGGGCGTTGGGTGGAACCCAATGGTGCGTTCGCAGCCGGCAATGTGGGCATGCTGCACGCACATTCGCCCGCCTTCTTTTTCATTCGTGGGCAAGCGCCTTGGCTTAACGCAGAAACCTTTGGCGCGGCGCATCTGCCGGGCGGTTGGTCGACGCCGAGCTCGCATGGCTGGGGCATCTCGAAGGGCTCGAAACATCCTGATGTGGCGTGGGAGTTTCTCAAGATGATTACCAATGATCGCAACACCGCGCGTTTTTCTGAGCGGCGCAAAGTGCTCACCGGCAACATTGCATCCGATAAGGCCACGCTTGACAAAATGAGCAAAGCAGATCCGTTAGCCGCCGCGGTATTACGCACCCAAATCGAACAGACCGACAAGCTCACGGGCAATTGGCCACTCGCCAACGACTCGAGGGTCAAGGAAGCTTTTTATCCAGAAATTCAGAACGCTGTCCTTGGACGAAAAACGGCGGCTGATGCATTGCGAGACGCAGAGCCTAAAGTGAACAAGGTACTTTCGCGCTGATCTGTGGCCGACCGGGGCGAGGAAAGCATTGATGCAAACTGACAAAGCTGCGGTGGCAAACCTCACCGCATCCTCGCGACCGCCTCGGGTGGGTTCTAAGCGGCGCCGTGAACTCATTCTGTTGTGGGCGTTTTTGTTGCCCTCGCTGGTGATTTTTTTTCTTTATCGCGTGTTGCCGTTGCTGTGGAATGTGCTGCTGTCGTTTGAACAGTTTTCGCTGTTTGGCGCGTCGAAATGGAACGGCGTTGACCATTACCGCGACATGCTTGAAGACGACGTATTCTGGACGGCGTTGTGGAATACGCTGATCTACATTGCCAGCGCGCCGCTCGGCATCGTGCTGGCACTGGTGGTGTCGCTGATGGTCAATACCGAAGTGCGCGGGAGAAACCTGTATCGCACCGTCGTGTTTCTCTCCTATCCTCTGATGACGGTCGCAGTCGGCATCATTTGGCGCTGGATGTATGACGAAAAGGTGGGGCTGTTTAACTTCGTGCTGCGCTCGCTCGGCATCATCGACAAGCCGTTGCCTTTTCTACAATCATTTGAGTGGGCGCTGCCATCGGTGTTGCTGGCTAACGTGTGGCAGATTCTTGGCTTCTACATGATCATTTTGTTGGCAGGCCTGCAATCGATTCCACAAAATTTGTATGAGGCTGCAGCCATTGATGGCGCGAGCAAACGGCAGCAGTTTTTTCGCATCACGCTGCCCCTGTTGCGACCGTCGATCTTTCTTGCATTCGTGATTGGCATCATGACCTCGTTCACCAGCTTTGATCTGGTCTACGTGATGACGCAGGGCGGGCCGAGCCACAGCTCGGAGCTGCTGGTCACCTACATTTATAAGGTGGCGTTCGAGCTCTCAAAAATCGACTATGCCGCCGCACTCACTGTGGTGCAGTTCGCGCTGTTGGTGGTACTGACCTGGTTGGGCAATCGCCTGTCTGGCGGCGACGCGGGCGCAAGGGAGACCGGCTAATGGCGCGCGATAAACACCAAAAACGTCCCGGCGTTCGGCGCGCAGCGCATTGGCCGTTGCACTTGGGGCTGCTGATCGTGAGTTTTGCGATGCTGGTGCCTTTTTATTGGGTACTCAAAACCAGCCTCACTGGCGAGAATATTTTTGTCTATCCGCCGAACGTGCTGCCGGTCGACCCGCATCCGTTTTATTACGTCGACGTTTGGTACTACATCCCGTTTGCGCGCTATCTGGCCAACAGTGTGATTGTGTCTGTGCTCGCTATTGCTGCCAATGTGGTGTTCAACGCTATGGCAGCCTATGCGCTGACCAAGCATTTCAAAGGTCGCGCATTGATCATGACCTTGCTGCTCTCGTGCATGATGATTCCGTTTCAAACCACCATCGTGCCGGCCTATCTGATCACCGGAAAGCTCGGCCTGCTCGACAGTTATCTAGGATTGGCGCTACCCACTTTTTCAACTATCGTGTGCATCTTTGTTTACAAAGCAAGCTTTGATGCAGTGCCGCGCTCCTTGATTGACGCGGCGCGCATTGACGGTTTGTCAGAGCTTCAGGTGATCATCAAAATCATGCTGCCGCTATCGAGCGCAGCGGTCGCCACCAACGTCATCCTGTCGTTCATCTGGTCATGGAACAACTTTCTGTGGCCGTTGATTGTGGTGCGCGACCCGCTGATGCAAACGCTGCCACTGGGCTTGTCACGGTTCTTGACCTATCACGAAAACACCACCGGCGCTCTGTATGCGTTTTGCATGATGGTGCTTGCGCCGGGCATTGCGATTTTTCTGTTGGCGCAAAAAGAGTTCATCCGCGGACTGACCTCCGGCGCAACCAAAGGCTGACGATGATTCTGCGCCTGAGCAAAATACTCACCCACCGCTTTATCTGGTTGCCGCTGCTGCTCGCAGCGTTGGTGGGCACTTGGAACGCCTATGTGGTCCGCCATAACGACGGCCAGGTGCGGGGGCGCGTGACCGCTGTCGACGGCACGCCAGTAGCGGGCGCAACGGTGCGCATGATGGAGCAAAACTTCACGACTAACTCTGATCGCGGCAGCGCCACATCAAGCGCCGACGGCAGCTTCGAGTTCACCGATAACCGCTCACACAACATTCAGTTGCATGCCGAAAAGGCGGGCCTTGGCCGCTCCGATCAAAAAATAGTGCGGCTATATTTTCGTGCGCAAAACGTGACGCTCGAAGCGCCGCTGGTCATTGCGCCACAAGCTAATAAGTGACCCGCTGTCAGCCTTTAGTTTTGACGCGCGTCACGCCAGCGTTGCCACTACAAGGTCGGAAACAACACGTCTGTGAAGCCAAACTTGGTCATATCTTCAACGCGGCGCGGATAAAGCACGCCGTCGAGGTGATCGACTTCGTGTTGCACCACTCGCGCATGAAACCCATCAACTACGCACACAAACTCAGCACCCGCTGCGTCTCGGCCCGAGTAGCGCAGGCGTTCGTACCTTGGCACTTCGCCGCGTAACCCTGGCACCGACAGGCAGCCCTCCCAGCCCGCGCTGAGCTCGTTGTCCAACGGTTCGAGCAGCGGATTGCACAGCACCGTGAACGGAATTTCTGGCGCATCGGGATAACGCGCATTTTTGCCGGTACCGCCGAAGATGACGACGCGCAAGTCCACCCCAATTTGTGGTGCCGCAATGCCTGCACCGACCGCTGCTTTCATAGTCTCAAGCAAATCGCCGATCAGCTCATTCATTCCAGCGCTGCCGAACATCGACTCTGGCACCGGTTGCGCGACCCGCAACAGGCGTCCGTCACCCATGCGCAAAATTTCACGAAGCGCCATGCTTAACTCCCGACTTTAAAAGTCCCGGCCAACGCAGCAATGATTTCCTGCACCCGACCGATACTCTGGTCGAGTGTGTTGTCGATTGCCGCGTGAGAAATGGCATTCACGCTATTGCCACAGCCGGCAGCCCAGTTCGAGGTGACACACAGATGAGCGTAGCGCAGCGAAAGCTCTCTCGCGAGCGCGGCCTCGGGCATACCGGTCATGCCGACCAGTGTTGCGCCGTCACGCGCCATCCGCGTGATTTCCGCGGCAGTCTCAAGGCGCGGCCCTTGCGTGGCGCCGTATACGCCTGTGGCAACAATCGATACGCTGGCCAACGCTGCGGCGGCAACAATGGCGTCGCGCAGTTCGTCGCTGTAGGGTTTGGTGAAGTCAATATGCACCACCGTGCGGTCGCTGCCGTCGCAAAACGTGTGCTCGCGACCGTAGGTGTAGTCGATGATCTGATCGGGCACCGCAATCACGCCAGGCCCGGTGTTTTCGGCAATGCCGCCCACGGCCGCCACCGCCAGAATGTCGGTGGCTCCAGCCTGGCGCAGTGCCCAAACGTTGGCCCGGTAGTTAACCCGATGCGGCGCTAGCACGTGCCCTGGCCCGTGTCGCGCCAAAAAAAGCACGGGCGCATTGTTCATTTGCCCAAAGATAAGCGGCCCAGACGGCTCACCAAAAGGCGTTCGCGCGATTTCGCGGCGCGTTACCTTCATTTGCCCGAGACCGACGAGGCCGCTGCCCCCGATTACCGCCAACATACTGATGCCAACATAGCTTACCCGTCACCTTGCTTGAGGACGCCTCTATAAAACGCTATTCTCGCAGCATTACCGCCCGCGTTCGCGCGGCACCCTAGGAATTTTGACGATGTATCTCACCCGATTGTTGCAATTGATGTCCGAGCGCGAGGCCTCGGATTTGTTCATTTCCGCTGGCGCGCCAATCCATCTGAAAATCAACAACGACACACTGCCGGTGAGCACCCAAATTATTGATGCCGAAACCGCAAAAAAAATTGCCTACGAGGTGATGAGCGAAGACGAGATTAAACGTTTCGAAACTGATTGGGAGATGAATCTTTCGCACATCGAACCCAACTACGGAAATTTCCGCATCAACGTCATGCGACAGCGTGGCAGCGTGTCGATGGTGGTGCGCTACATCCGCAGCAGTGTTCCGGGGTTTGCCTCGCTCAACCTGCCTCCGGTGCTGTTGGACTTAGCGCTCGAAAAGCGCGGCTTAATTCTGGTGGTGGGCTCCACTGGTTCCGGCAAATCAACGACGCTCGCGTCGATGATCGACCATCGCAATACCAATACCACTGGCCACATCCTGACGGTTGAAGACCCCATCGAATACCTGGTGCGGCACAAGCGCTGCGTGGTCAATCAGCGCGAGGTTGGCAACGACACCAAGAGTTACGAAAACGCGTTATCTAACGCGTTGCGTGAAGCACCGGATTTGCTGCTAATTGGCGAGGTGCGCGACCGCATGACCATGCAGCATGCGCTCACCCACGCGCTAACCGGCAACCTGTGTTTGACCACCTTGCATGCCACCAACAGCTATCACGCCCTGTCGCGCATTATCAACATGTACCCGCAGGAGGCTCGCTCAGGGTTGCTAGCAGATCTGTCATACGGACTGAAGGCGGTGATTGGACAACGCTTGGTGAAGACAAAAAACGGCAACCTCACGCCTGCCGTCGAGGTGCTGATTAACACCAAATTGATTTCTGAAATGATCTCCAGCGGCCAGATGCACAAAATCAAAGAGGCGATGGAACAAAGCTTGACGCCCGGTTCCTGCACTTTTGAGCAAGCGCTTTCGAAACTTTTTATCAGCGGCACGATCACGTACGAAGACGCGCTTATCGCGTCGGATTCGCCCACCAACCTCGCTTGGCTGATCAATCAATCACAACAGTCGCAACCCAACAGCGGTTCGCGCGGCAAAGCACAGGCGACAGCGAACTTCGAGGATTTTGAAATTACCAAAGTCGTCTAGCTGTTTATCGCGCCATGGCGTATCCGGTGGCGCGCTACCGACGCGCAATCGCGCGCTACTGCATTTACGCTGCGCTTCAATCATTGAGGGGCCGTAACATCGATCGAAAGTAACCGCCGAAGCATCGCCACAGCAGGCCGGTGAGCGTCGGTAACAATGCCTTTCACAACCTACGAGAACAAGTCCCCTTGACTGCAAACAAATTAATCCGTGAATTTCCGTTCCACCTCCTCGACACCCGGAATGCCCTATGAGCGCCCTGCAAACGCTGGTCTTTCCGAACGCTGTTCCGCAAGAGCTGGCAACCATTGGCGACTGGTGGCGCTTCGCTGTCAGCTCGCTCGCACGCGTCAACGCGCAATATGGGCAAGGCACCGAGGACGCCGGCCAGGACGCTGTGTTCCTGGTCTTGGGTGCGTTGGACTTACCGCTCGACAGCTTTGAGCAAATGCATTCCTATTCGCTGACCGGCTACGAACGCAAGCACGTGTTCAACGCGCTACGCCGGCGCGTGGTGGATCGCTTGCCGACCGCGTACGTGCTCGGCTTTGTTGACCAGATGGGATTGCGATTTGCGGTTGACGAGCGGGTGCTGATCCCGCGCTCGTTCATCGGCGAACTGCTCGACAAGGGCCTGCCCGACTTCATCCCCGAGCCTGAGCAGATTGATTCGGTGCTCGATTTGTGTACCGGGTCGGGATGTTTGGCGGTGCTTGCAGCGCACGCGTTTCCGGAAGCTGACATCACCGCGAGCGATATCTCCGCTGACGCGCTGGACGTGGCACGAGCCAACGTAGCAAAGCATGGTTTTCAGCAGGACATCACGCTGGTCAAAAGCGATCTTTTTCAGAATCTCGGCGAGCAACGCTTTGATGTCATCCTGAGCAATCCGCCGTACGTGACCACCCACAGTATGAGCGCGCTGCCTGACGAATTTCGCCATGAACCGACGCTAGCCTTGGCAGCAGGCGCGGACGGCAACGACGTGTTGCGACGCATACTCGCAGAAGCAAAATCCCGGCTCAACCCCGGCGGTATGCTGTTGGTTGACATTGGGCACAACCGTCAACTGGTTGAGGATGCATTCCCAACGCTGCCGTTCATGTGGCTCGCGACCGAGGCAAGCGACGTCGGGGTGTTCCTGCTGCGGGTCGAGGACTTTGCGTGAAAAAAACGTTGCTGCTCATAGGAGGTGGGCATGCACATGTTGAGGTGTTGCGACAGTTGGCGTTAAATCCGCCGCCAGATGCTGATATTGCACTATTCAATCCTAGCCCAAGCGTGTGGTGTTCCGGCATGTTGCCCGGCGTGATTGCGGGGCATTACGAACCCGCTGAAGCCAAGATCAATCTCTGGGCACTCTGTCAGCGCGCACGAGTGCGTTTTTTTGAAACGTCGGTGCTTGCGCTTGACGCCAGCAATCTGGCGCTTGAATCGGGCGTTGGCGAGCGCCACCGCTTTGACCTCGCGTCGTTGGATGTTGGCTGCGTTTCACAACCCATTCCAATTTCGCCCGGCGCTTATGTGGTCACGGTCAAGCCAATTGATTCGCTATTAGCCGCAATCACTGAGTTTGAAAGTGTCCGTTCGGCCAGCCTAATGGTGCGGATCGTTGGTGCGGGTGCTGCCGCCGTGGAGGTCGCGCTGGCGCTTGCCTATCGCTGGCGCGGATCGAAAAATCGGCAGATTTCGATTGTGGCTGAAACGCGGTTGTTGGTTGATTATCCGCCGCGCGTTCGCGTCCTTGCGCTGCGCGCATGCAAAACGCACGGCGTGACGGTGGTCGAGAACAACGCGGTTGCGCACATCGAACCCACCCGTTTAAGGTTGGTGGGCGGCGCGCAGTTAGACACGCAACTGACAGTGCTTGCAACCACAACTGCGCCAGTTGCGTTGTTGCAACAGACAGATTTAGCCAGAGCAGCCGATGGCAGTCTGCAGGTCAACGCATCGTTTCAGAGCAGCAACCACACGCATATTTTTGCCGCGGGCGATTGCGCCAACATTTCCGGTCTGACCATTGCCAAATCGGGAGTGTTTTCGGTACCCCAAGGCGCGCCGTTAGCGGCCAACTTACTGGCCAGCATGCGCAACTCGCCGCTCGTGCCTTACCGTCACTCGCCTAATGTTTTGAAGCTGCTGGCGCTCGGCGACAAGCGCGCGATTGCCACGCGCTTCGGTTTGGCAGTGGCCGGCAAATGGGCATGGCGATGGAAAGATTCGACTGATCGCAAATGGATAAATCGCTACACCCTGGATTGAGCACTGACCCGAAAAACTACTCAGTGCGACGTGGATGAGCGAGGAAGAAGCGCACCATCTCGCCACTGGCGTCCGGCCCTAACGCGTCTGTGTACGAGCCTTTGGCAGAACCGCCCGACCACGCATGGCCTGCGCCTTGCACCAGCCAGTGTTCGGCAAACACATATCCGCCGTTAGCGCGATAAACGCTTCGCGTGTAGCTGCGTCCGCCGCTCGCTGCACCCTGCTCTACGTCGGGCGCACTCGAATCAGCGCCACGCAGCAGTGCGGCGATTACCTGTTCGCCATTCTTCGGATGCACGGTGTGATCCGCGTCGCCGTGAAAGACGATGCTTGGCACGGTTGCGCCGCTTGCTTTCGCGGTCGACCGCGCAGCCGGTTCGCCATTTTTCATCGCAGCAAACGCGCCAGCAACGTTGGTCGCCGCGCCGCGCGGCAAGCCCGAATGAATGCCGACTGCTGCGTAAATTTCTGGATAAGCAGACGCGACGATATCCGCCATCGCGCCACCCGCCGACAAACCCGCGATGTACACGCGGTCCAGATCAATGGCGTAGTGTTTTGACACCGATTGCGTCATATCGGCCAGCAACGCCGGCTCACCGCCGCCGCGCTGTTGATGGGCGCGCGCAAACCAATTCCAACAACGCTGTGCATTGCCGTCCTGCGACTGCGTCGGGTAGAGCACAAAAAAACCTTGTTCGCGAGCCCGGACGTTCATCTCGGTACCCGCAGCAAAATCATCAGCGTCCTGCGTACAACCATGCAGCATTACCACTAATGGCAGCGCCCGGCCGGCATGCGCTGGTGGTACGTAGAGTTTGTAATTGCGGGTGAGTCCGGCATGCGTGTGCGCGCCGCTGATGAACTCACCTGCTCCGTAAATTTCAGCGTCGGTTGGGTTGACCTCGACGCTGCGACTGACGATGACGCCATCGATTACCGACGACGGTGTTAGGAAGGCTGAATGCGAAGACGCGGTCGTCGCTTTCGACGTTTGCGACGTTTGCGACGTACTTAGCGCGCGTTGAATCAGCTCGGTGGCTTCACTGAGCTGCCCAGCCTGGGTCAACCGCGTTGCTTCGCGCATCATGTCTTGGAGGGTGTCGTTCATGCAAACTTTCTATGTCTAAATCGGGTGGCGGCGATGCGGAAATTAGCGCTGTCGGGCGGCAAGTGCGGCCTTCACCGCTGGGCTGGCGTGTAATGCGCCGAGCACATCAATGCCGGCGATGGTCGCTAACGCCAAGTCTGGGGTAACGTCGGCGGCAATGGTGGCAAGGCCCAGCACGCGGATGTGTAGGGTTTGATTGGCGGCTTTCACCGCAAGTAAATCGTCAACACTAAAGTGCTGCATTCCGAGCACCAGCATCTTCCGCGCGACCACCTGCTTCACCGCGTCGGCATGGCTGCTGAGTTGATTGCGGATGGCGGTACGGATGAAGTCAGTGCGATTACCGAAAAAGCCTTCGGTCACCAACAGATCGATCTGACCGAGGTCTACGAACCCCAGATTGATAGTGATTTTTTCAGAATCGGCGATTTTTACTTTAGGCGCTGCGGCAACTATTCTCGGTTTCATTACTGTATTTTATACCATCCACGTGGATGGTTTCTGGATGGCGTTTAAGTTACAGAAAACCAGCTCATCGCCCATCTTCCCGCCAAAGCCGACACCGAACTCACCATCGTGCCCCACGCTATGTCCAAGGCGGCAAGGCCAATGGGCCAACCTTTGAGCGTCGCCAGATTGGTCAGATCGTAGGTGGCATAGGTGAACAGTCCAAACAACGCGCCCGCGACCAGCGTCTTACTCCATTCGGCAGACGCCGCGTTAGGCACCACCGCAAAGATCATCAATCCAACCGGAAACATCAGGTAGAAAAGTAGCGCAGCCGGAATGTTTGGCGTGTCAGACATCAAATGTCCGATGCCGTCGCGATAGAGCGGTTTTGCAATGACGCCGAGCCATAGCAAATCGATGGCAATCATCACCGCGGCGGCGGCGGCGTAAGCGGCGAAATACTTGGTCATAAATTTACTTTCAGCATCTAGATTCAGTCAGCACTTAATTTAAACATTTGCGACAGCAGAGCGGGCATCGCCCACGGCACCTTTGCAGCTATTTTTGTGCGCGTTTTTAGTCAGTTTTGTCAGACCCAATGGCGCTCGCTCGTAGGTGAACAGCTACGTTAATTAGTCATCGAAAAAAATTGTGCGCAATGTGCGATAGCGCACAGTATGCGTGTTTTTCGGCGGGCATTATTAACTGGTGAGTTGGGAATCGCCCCGCACATAAATCGGGAACGACATGGCCTATTTACACACTGCCGCTAACGCGGGCGAGAACGCAAATCGAAAGCTTAAGGGGCTGCACCATGTATAGCGCAAGACTACTGCGGACCAGTTCATCGAACATCTCCCTGTGTCGCGGCTTCGTGTCGCACAACGCATTACCCAAGGCCCTCACTGCGGTTGAAGAAGCGCAATGTGCCGGCGAACGTGATCGCATCGTTGCATCCCTAGTGTCGCGAATGGCAAACAGAGACGAATCGGCGCTTGGCCAACTCTATGACCTAACGGTCAAGCGGCTACACGCGTTTGCGCTGCGTATTGTGCGCGACCCGGGCCTCGCTGAAGAAGTCACCGAGGACGCGTTGTTTCAGGCGTGGCGTGAAGCCAATCGATTTGATGTAAGTCGCGGCAAAGTCATCACTTGGCTGATGACGATTTGCCGCTCCCGGGCGCTTG
Source organism: Burkholderiales bacterium (assembly GCA_014378555.1). GTDB lineage: Bacteria > Pseudomonadota > Gammaproteobacteria > Burkholderiales > Casimicrobiaceae > Casimicrobium. The sequence goes on from JACMNN010000048.1 coordinate 16,242, forward strand.
ATGCGCTGCGGAAAGTGGATGTGGCCGAATGCGTTGAAGACCCCGATGTATTTCGATCACATGAAACCAGCCTGATGGCTGAGCCAGAGTACCTAACGACGCAGTTTGAAACGGGTAATGCGGTGGATGTCGCGCTGCGCCGGCTGCCACCGAACGAACGGCAGGCTATATGCCTTGCCTTCTTCCGTGGCCTCACGCATCAGGAGATCGCTGACCATTGGCAGATGCCGCTCGGTACGGTCAAAACGTTGATGCACCGTGCGTTTGCGCAGCTCCGAACAGAGCTGCAGTTACAACGATAACCTGCACGCCAAAAAAAACGTGACGGCCTTCGAGGAGTCAGCGGTGCCTAAACACACACCGTCGAGGCGCTCCGCGTTGTCGATCTAGGGTTCGCGCCGCCCGTCGCCGAGTAACTCTGCGATCGGATTTAGCGACGGTACCGCGCCCAACACCACTTTAATGATGACTGCGATGGGCACCGCAAGCAATAGCCCCGCGCCGCCCCACAGCGAGCCAAACAACAGAATAGAAACAAATACGACCGACGCGTTCATTTTGACAATGCGGGCGGTCATCCACGTTTGCGCAAAGGTGCCAATAACCACTGAAACCGCCACCGTTGAAAGCGCGGCATAAACCGCCGAATGCAAATCGCCGAGTTGATGCAGCGCTGTCACAAATACGCCTCCTGCCACGAGCACCGGGCCAAAATAGGGAATGACATGCAGCAATCCCGCGAGCACACCCCATCCCGCCGCGTCTTCCACACCCGCAATCAACAACGCGACGTAGGTAAGCAGCCCCAGTATGGAATTGGTGATGACCAGCATCGCGAGGTAGCGGCGGATGGAATGGTCGATCGCGTCTAGCGCTTGGACGGTGACGCGTTTTGTGGACAGCGCTTTTCCTACAAAACTCACCCAACGTCGTCGAAAGTGATCACCATCTACGAGCAAAAAGTACGCAAGTAGGTAGATCGCAGCCAATGTTGACAAAAATTCAAGCGCTGTGATCGTCCCAGTCCAAAACAAACGCTCCATGGCGCCCGTGGCCGCCGGAGCAGGAGGCGGCGCAATGGGCGCCGCGCGCGCGCGCGGCGTTGGCACTACGGCGGGGTCGCCGCTCATCGCGCGTTGCACCGCCTCTGCGCTGCCCTGCAGCTTCGACAACGTGCTGCCACGGTCGTACTTCATCTGGCCCCAACGCGTTTTAAGCTCAAGCACAGCACGCGGCACTGCGTCGGCAATACGATCCAGTTGCGCCCACACTGCATACGCCGTCAGCGTCGTTACAGAAATGAGGGCGACCAGCACCAGTGCCGCGCCCAAGGCACGCGGCACGCGAATTTTTTCCAGCGTATCAACCGCCAATACCAGCGCATAAAAAATCAAAACAGCAATAACGACCGGTACCAAAAAGGACTGGCCGAACTTCAGCAGCGCCAGGGTGGTTCCCAATGCGATGACATACATCGGCCAGCGCGGGAATGCATCAAATTCTCGTTTTACCTCGTCCGCCACCGGTCTTTCAGGAGCTACCGATTCGTGCGCCGTAATGGGTGCCGTAGTTATTGAGGCGCCGGCATCGACTGCACTAACTGCGTGGTCGGGCTTTAAAACGGGAGGCAAGGCTTGCGCGGTAGCGTCTGTCACGATGTTTATTACCTTGTAATCGATTGGAACTTTTTTGCAAGAACGTGGGGTGCCAAGCCGCAGTTCGCCATCTCGGCATCTGCGTGATTTTCACTGTGACTGGGCGCTTGGCGAAACGACTGCCTCCGCGAGGCGTGACAAAACCGACCCGATAGGGTTACCTGCGCGCGCAACGACGGCAGTTACCAAGGTGCCCTGCCCCAAACTTCATTGAGTGTTGCGCCACATCGCCACTCACTGCCGGTAAATTACCCAAGACCCATCATAACTTTTGATGGGGTTGAACTTCAAACTTCCCCGCCTTAATATAGGCAAGCACCTAATGTTTCTGTATCGGCGACGCGCGCGCCGGCGTGTAGGGCAGCGCCTACAAACGCTAAAAAAATCAAGGCAAGTGGTTTCCGCGTGACCTTAAGCGCTCTAACGCACAGATCAACTGCGGCGATCGACCGACACTAGGTTGGTGAAATACAAAGACTATTACGCAATTCTTGGCGTTGAACGCACCGCGAGCGATGAGCAAATTAAAAAGGCTTACCGTCATTTGGCGCGCAAGTACCATCCCGACGTGTCCAAAGACCCGGCCGGTGAGGACAAATTTAAGGACGCGGCTGAGGCCTACAAAACGTTGAAAGATGCAACCGCACGCAAAGCATACGACCGCTTGGGCAGTCACCCGTCGGGTGAAGAGTTTCAGCCGTCGCAGGATTGGGGCGAGCAGTTCAAGACGCAGTTTGGCGACGGCACGTCGTCGTTTGATGGCGTTGATCTGTCCGATTTGTTTGCTAGCTTTTCACAAGGCCGTGGTCGCGATGGCAATGGACGTGAACAGTCACATCGCAACCGAGTCGTCGCGGGTGAGGATTTTGATGTCACCACGCAAATTACATTGGAACAAGCCTTCAGCGGCACTGAGGTCGACTTAAATTTGAGCGTTCCCACCTATGACGAACACGGGCAGATGCGGCGCGAGGTGCGCACCCTTCAGGCGCGTATCCCGAAGGGGGCGACCGCTGGGTTGCGCCTGCGGTTACGCGGTCAGGGCAGCAAGGGACAAAACGGTGGCCGTGATGGCGACGTGTATCTCAACATCGCTTTGCGCCCGCATCCGTTATTTCGCGTTGACGGTTATGACCTGTACCTAGATTTGCCCCTTGCGCCGTGGGAAGCAGCGCTGGGCACCGTGGTCGAAGTGCCTACGCTCGCCGGGCGGGTCAACTTAAAGGTCGGGGCTCTGGCCAGTAGCGGACACCAATTGCGGCTCGCCAAACGCGGTCTCCCTAAATCAGGTGGCGGCGAAGGCGATCTCTTTGCCGTAATCAAAATTGTCATGCCCTCTGAAATTAGCGAGCGAGAGACAGCGTTGTTTCGCGAACTCGCTGACGTCACAACCTTCAAACCTCGAAGCGAAGTCTTCAAGCAGGCAAATCATGCAAACTGAATCGCACAACGTTCTATGGCTAGATCACACACAATGCGTGTCCGTTCAGGATTTAGTGGATCTTTCGGGACTGATTGAAACGGAGGTCTGTGAGCTGGTGTGCGCTGGTGCGCTGATTCCAGACAATTACCGAGAATTACCGTGGACGTTTAGTGGCGATTGCGTCGTGACCGTGCGGAGGGCCTCACGGTTACGCGACGAATTAGAACTCGACGACCATGCGCTCGCGCTGACGCTAGGTTTGTTGGAGCAGGTGCGAGCGCTGGAAGCCGAAATTTCTAAATTACGTGCCCAGCAGGCCTAAATCGCGCCACTCCATTTTGTGCACCGCACGCAGCCGTTCCATAAACTCCAGAGTTACAGCACTTGAGCCCGCGCGCTGATTCAACAAATCAACCACCGCGTTGGCCAGCGTCTGCATTTGCAAAATTTGCTCGGTTGATATGCTTCGCGGTTTTTGATCGCGCACGCAAAGCGTCCCGACGGTGTGGCCTCCGACCTTCAGGCGTACCGCAGCATAAAAACGCACATAGGGCGCGCCCACCACGAACGGGTGCGTTGCCAATCGGGCGTCCTGAGTTGCGTCTTCGATCACCACCAAATCGTCCGACGACGAAAAAAACACGTTGCAAAACGATTTGTCTGCGGACATTTGCCGGTCTGGCAAACCCACGCTGGATTTCAGCCAGTCGCGCTCATCGTCCAACATGTTGATCATCGCAATGGGCACGTCGAGACTGTGGGCGAGCAGCATCGTCATGTCGTCGTACACGCGCTCCACCGTTGAATCGAGAATTAAAAGGCGGCGCAGTTCCGCTAAACGAAGCGGATCCTTCCTAGTGGGTAACTGCGCATTAACGTCGGGAAGCTGGGATGGACTCATTAACCAGCCCTTTTCAATTGGATCACGCGAAATCGGTTCACTTTAGGATCATTAGGCATGTCGCCCGCAATTGCTCGGTCCGCCAGCAAACGCAAAATTTTTAAAGTGTCGGGCACTCATTAACTCCGTAAAACTATTCTTGAACACACTGCAACTACGAATTTATCCGGATCCAATCGACTCGTCTGTTCGCTTTCGAACATAGCCGTTTGCGGGTAGGTCCATTTCGCCGCCACTTTTTCAGGGATTTGTGTTGCATCGCACAGACGGTCGCTGACGCTGAGAGGATCCTACGCAGGCGTCCCAACCCGATGCTGTTTCATCTGCCACGCACAACCAAGGATCAGTGATGAGTAACGGCACCCCCACCAACAGTGAAATCGGCCATCCCTCAATTCAAAGTGTCGATGCCGTGATCATGGCGGTCGCTGCTGATCCGAGCAACGGTCTGTCCGCGCAACAAGCAGCGCAACGGTTGACCGCTAACGGTGCCAACCAACTGCGCGCCGCGCCTTTGGTGTCGGGTTGGCGACGGGTATTGACGCATTTTCAGGACCCGCTGGTATACCTGTTGCTGGTCGCCATCGCCATCGCGTTGGTGGCGTGGATCATCGAGGGCAGGCAGGGTTGGCCGGTTGATGCGATGGTTATCGTGGTGGTGGTGCTGATCAACGCGGCGATCGGTTATGTGCAAGAAAGTAAGGCGACGCAAGCGGTCGCGGCACTCGCCAAAATGACTGAAGTCACCTCGTCGGTGCTGCGCGACGGACAGGTGCGACGGGTGCCAAGTATTGAGCTGGTAGTGGGCGACATACTGGTGCTTGCCGAAGGTGATTCGGTCGGCGCTGATGCGCGATTGATCGAGGCCACATCGCTACGACTGCAAGAAGCCTCGTTGACCGGCGAGAGCGAAGCGGTGCTCAAAGATGCGGCGACGCTGGTCGGTAGCGCAGCTCTCGCAGATCAGCTCAATATGGTGTTCAAGGGCACCGCCGTGGCGCAAGGCGTGGGACGCGCAGCGGTAACAGCCACCGGAATGGCCACCCAAATCGGACTGATTGCCGAAATGCTGGAGGCCACACCGGAGGAGCCAACGCCGCTACAAAAAGAAGTCGGACAGGTCGGCCGCATGCTCGCCGTTGCCGTGGTGATCATCGCCATTGTGGTGGTCGCGACCATTCTGCTGACCTCACCCATTCGCTCGGGCGCTGACGTTGTTGCGGTGCTGTTGCTCGGCGTATCGCTGGCCGTGGCGGCTGTACCTGAAGGGCTTCCGGCCATCCTGTCGATGGTGTTGGCACTGGGCGTGCAACGCATGGCCAAGCACAACGCCATCATCAAAAATTTGTCGTCGGTGGAAACGCTGGGCTCGGCATCGGTCATCTGCACCGATAAAACCGGCACGTTAACTCGCGCCGAGATGACCATCGAGCGCGTCGTGACCGCATCGGGCGACACACTCGTTACCGGCGTCGGATACGCTCCCGTGGGAGAGGTCATGCATGACGGGGTGGCTTTAGCGGCGGGCGCGTTACGCGACGAGCAAATCGTGGCACTCGGTGGCGGCAGTCTCGCGGGCAACGCGGAGCTGAATCAGGCAAGCGACGGCGAGTGGCAAATTCACGGCGATCCAACCGAGGCGGCGTTCTTGGTGGCGGAGCGCAAATTGGGCATTAGCAACGTGACCGAGCGCCGCGAAAAGCGCTTTGAGCGTATCGCTGAAATTCCGTTCACCTCTGAGCGCAAAATGATGTCGACGCTTGAGCTCGACCATGACCACAATGATCAAAAAATGTTGATCACTAAAGGGGCTCCCGGCGAACTGCTCACGCATTCCACACACATGCGGGTGGGCATGAACACCGTCGCCCTAGACGACATCCTGCGCGCAGCCCGACTTGCCGAGGTTGACACCCTCGCCGACGCCGCACTGCGCACCTTGGCGGTGGCCTACCGCCCGTTGGCGGACGGTGAAGCTCACGACGCGGGCGAAGCGCTCGAACGCGATCTAATTTTTGTCGGCACCGTTGGCATTATTGACCCGCCCCGCGAAGGTGTTGCCGCCGCGGTTGCCGAGGCGCATCGAGCGGGCATTCGGGTGATCATGATCACCGGCGACCATCCGCGCACCGCACTGCGTATCGCCGAAGACTTGGGCATTGTGCAGGCGACCGAAGGGAACACCGGTTCAGCGCTGACTGGGCTTGAAATCGATGCGCTTGACGATGCGGCCTTTGCCGCGTTGGTGCGTGGCACATCGGTGTACGCCAGGGTTTCGCCAGCGCACAAATTACGTATCGTCGCCGCGTTGCAAACCGCGGGCAACATCGTAGCCATGACCGGTGACGGCGTAAACGACGCGCCCGCCTTGAAGCTCGCCAACATCGGCGTCGCCATGGGCATCACTGGCACCGAGGTGACCAAAGAGGCCGCCAAAATGATTCTCGCTGACGACAACTTTGCGACCATTATCGAAGCGGTGCGTGAAGGCCGCGCCATCCTCGACAACATTCGCAAGTTCCTGCGCTACCTGTTGTGCTCCAACATGGGTGAAGTGCTGACGGTGTTTCTCGGCGTCGCAGCCGCGGGTGTCATCGGCCTCAAAGGCGCGGGTGTAGGCGACGCGGTGGTGCTGCCGCTACTCGCCACCCAGCTGCTGTGGATCAACCTGATCACCGATTCAGGCCCAGCACTGGCGATGGCCGTAGACCCGCCAAGTGATGATTTGATGAGCCGCAAGCCACGGCATGTCAGCGACCGTTTGATCGACGCAGCGATGTGGAGCGGGGTGCTGCAAACGGGCTTGGTAATCGCCGTGGTGACGTTGCTGACGATGGATATGTATTTGCCCGGTGGCCTGATCGAGGGCGACCGGGACTTGACCAACGCGCGCACCGCCGGCTTCACCGTGCTCGTGTTCACCAGCCTATTTACTTGTTTCAATGCCCGGTCCGATAGCGCCAGCGCATTTAGCCATCTGTTTACCAACCCGTGGTTGTGGGGCGCGATCGCGTTGTCGCTGTTGCTACAAATAGCAGTGGTGAATGTGCCTTTTCTCAACGTCGCTTTTGGCACCGCGCCGTTGGCGCTCGAGCAATGGCTGATGTGCGCTGCGATGGCAAGCTGCGTGCTTTGGTACAGCGAATTACGCAAGCTGATGGTTCGCGCAACGAGTGGCAAAGCGGACCGAGGCGAAAGTGCTGCTTGACCCCGATGGTAGAGTCGTCGACTCAGTTGTGCTGGCGTAACGGATGTTCGGCGACGGTCAATGCGGCGGCAATAAGCCGCCGCACCGAAAATTACTTACCGTCGCGGTCCGAGTCACCAGGCACAGCGCGTTCGACCGTGTCGCTCACGCGATTCCATGCATCGCGGCTCGCATGTTTGGCGCTTTGCCAATCGAGATTTGACGCGCCGCGCGAGCTGCTCCAGTCGCGTGATAAATCAGACTCAACCGCGTCAAAGGTTTGACCCGGATACTTCCCGTACGAATTGACGCCGTAGCCGTAGGCCGGCCCGTAATCGTCGTAATTGCGCGCGCCGTCGACATAGGGACGGCTGCTGTAGTTGTCGCGCCAATATGCATCTTCGGCCGTAGGATCAATGGCTTCGGCAACGCCTTTCCCCGCAAATCCGCCCACGATGGCACCCACCGCCGCGCCAATCACAGTACCCACCGGACCAACGACCGTACCGGTCATCGCGCCCACGGCAGCGCCGGTACCCACGGCGGCCGCAACGCCACCGACAAGGGCACCGATGCCCACGCCGACAGGATGTGCGCCGGGCGTACCGGTGATCAGATCGCGGTTGAGATCGTCATCGCGAATTGAGTGTGCATTGTTCGTAACTTGGTTCATGTTTGTAGTCTCCTTAAAAAATAATTTGCGATGTCCCCATAGCCACCATCAAAACAGCCGATGACCTAGGTGAAACGCGCTTAACAGCGTGCGGCCAACAGGCCCCGCGCAGGACGCGAAGGTTGCACCTCTGCGCAGCCAAGTTCTGTGCGCTGGCGAACATAATCGTTACGTCGGCAGCTTGCGTTTTTCGTTGTATCTGGATCGTTATGCGAGCGTCCGAATCGACGCTTCTCGATCCCACTGCCTAGTTTTTGCTGCGGTGATGAACGCGGGGGTGTGAGCTGCCGAGACAACGCTCCGGTCATCGGTCAAACCAGCTTTAGTGAAGAGCATTTGTCCACCACTGTCGAGTGCAATGGCCTTCAAATGAGCGAACGCATCACGAACAAAATCTATCGCTGCAGCCTCGTTGAGCAGCGCTTGCGCACCACTTTTTGACAGCACCACAGCGATTGCATCAAACAGTACCGACGGTGTACCCGCGAGCTGTCCATCTGCAGGCAACATTGAACCGTCCATCAGTTTGACACCGCCCACTTTGGGTGCGACGATCTTGACTTGAGCGCCCGCGGTAGTGGCCGCCGACTTAAGCTCAGCGATGAGCTTGCCGTCTGAACCATCATTTACAAGGATCGCGATGCAGCGCCCCTCAAGGGTGTCTTTCATTTTGCCGATGAGTTGCAATGCCGGTGACAGCGCCATGTCCTTGACCGGCGCGCCAGACGGGGGTGCCGGCGGCATCGTCGGCAACGCCAGGCCATCAGCCACTCGCTTTGCCAGGTCAGGATTGATGTGAATCAAGTGACCGACGACGGCCTGACGAACATGCAGTGTCGCCACCTTGGACAATTCGAAGACGAGGGCAGAGGCGATGTGCGCCTGCTCCGTTGCGCTTTGACTGCGATAGAACATGCGCGCCTGAGAGTAGTGGTCAGCAAACGTTTCAGCCCGCACCTGCCCGCGTTGGCCGGTATCCACAGCGGCGAAACTGCGGAAACCGCTCGCGCTTTCGCGCGCCGAATCTGCTGCCAGCGAACTCGGCTCATAGGCGACGCGTCCTTTGGGTTGTTGCATTTGCATGTGACCGTCGCGCTGCTGATTGGCAAACGGGCACTTCGGCGCATTGATTGGAATTTGCTGAAAATTCGCCGAGCCCAAGCGCGATAGCTGCGTGTCGAGATAGGAAAACAGGCGGCCTTGCAACAGCGGATCATTTGAAAAGTCCATGCCCGGCAAGATGTGCGACGGACAAAATGCGACTTGTTCCGTTTCGGCAAAAAAATTGTCAGGCCAACGGTCAAGCACCATACGACCAATGACCTTCAGCGGCACCAGCTCTTCAGGAATTAATTTTGTCGAGTCGAGGTGATCGAACGGGAAGGCTTCGGCCTCCTCCTCACTAAACAGC
>JACMNN010000260.1 GCA_014378555.1 Burkholderiales bacterium
CCTGCGCTGAATGTGCCGCGCCCAGCGCGAGCGCCAAGCCGACTGACCATGCGCCAACACCGATTTGACGATTTTTGCGGCTGCCGTTTTCAGCAGCTTTCATCGCCGAACCGTCGCCGCTCAGACTGCGCATGGCATTGCTCACAGCGCGAAGGGCGCGCGTGACGTTGTTGGTGTGAGTCATGCTCGCGCCGACGTCAACACGGGCCATTGAATGGCCGTGAGTTGTGCGTTTGGGCGAAGTGGCAGGTAACGGTAGGGAATGGGAAGAATTCATAGAATTTCCAAGTTGGGCCGACAGCAAATGTGGCTTGACCATAGGGACGCGATGAACGAAATTTAATGGCTTCAAACGATGGGGTGTTGCACAATCATTCGATTGCAAACTATTTCAGAACGGTCTGAGACAAAAGTGTTTACAAACGTTTGGTTCGCGCGCTTTTGTTCAGATAAGCCTTAGGGACTTCGAGCTAGATCGATTGATTAATTGGTTAAGTTGCATGGCGCTGGCGGCCACCGTGCCGGGCGCTCGCGCGCCGACTTAGGGAAATGCCGATGTGTTCGTGACCGCGCGTCGGTCTTTATCGGAGATACCGCAGGCGGTATAGGGGATGCAGGTGGGTCAGACCCTTCGCCGCGCTCAGGGCGAACGGGCTGCGTGCTAGCTTTGGAGCGAGCGGACGGTGGGCTGTCTTCTGCGCGAGTCGGCAGTGCGCCGTCTTTGGCGCTAGCGAGATGATCGGGTATGACCAACGCCAACCGTAACAACAGGCGTTGCTCGTTGATTACCGTTCGCCCTGAGCCAACGGCGAAGGGTTTGATGGGTGGCAGGTCAGACCCTTCGCTGCGCTCAGGGCGAACGGGCTACCTGCCGGCTTTGGCGCGAGCCGGCTGTGCGCTGTCTTCTGCGCGAACCGACTGTGCGCCGCTTTTGGCACTAGCGAGATGTCGGGGATGACAAATGCCAGCGGTAACGACAGACGTTGTTCGTAGATTACCGTTAGCCCTGAGCCAACGGCGAAGGGTTTGATGGGTGGCAGGTCAGACCCTTCGCCGCGCTCAGGGCGAACGGGCTACCTGCCGGCTTTGGCGCGAGCCGGCTGTGCGCTGTCTTTGGCGCGAGTCGGCAGTGCGCCGTCTTTGGCGCTAGCGAGATGATCGGGCATGACCAACGCCAGCCGTAACAACGGGCGTTGCTCGTTGATTACCGTTCGCCCTGAGCCAACGGCGAAGGGTTTGATGGGTAGCGGGTCAGACCCTTCGCTGCGCTCAGGGCGAGCGGACAGTTCAGCGCGAAAGTAAGGCGGGCAATCGAGCGTGTGGTGTGGGCACTATTTAGTCCCATCGCACTCGACACCCAACGCCAAATTAAGTTTGCCGCATCAGTGTTGATTTGCCAAACAAACTTTCAATCAAATCGACGGCAAGTTGGGCGGTGCGATTTTTTTCGTCGAGCGCTGGGTTTAACTCCATCACATCTAGCGAACACAGGCGACCGGTGTCGCTGATCATCTCCATGCACAGTTGCGCCTCGCGATAGGTCGGTCCGCCGGGCACCGTGGTGCCGACGCCCGGGGCGATCGCAGGGTCGAGAAAATCGACGTCGAAGCTGACGTGCAGATGAGTGTTTTCATTGACGTCGTGTAGCGCTTGTTGCATCACCACGCGCATGCCCAGTTCGTCGATCGAGCGCATGTCGAACACCTCAAGCCCATGTTCATGCACGAAGCGCTTTTCAGCCTCATCAACGCTGCGAATTCCGATTTGAATGATCTGGCTATTGTTTAACGCCGGCGCCGGATCGGCGAGATTGACTAACGCGCTGGCGCCGAAGCCAAACAACGTGGCCACTGGCATGCCGTGAATGTTGCCGGACGGGGTGATCGCGCTCGTGTTGAAGTCGGCATGGGCATCAAGCCACAGCACCCGCAACTGCTTTTTTTGGCGCCGGCAATGGGCTGCGATGGCGGTGATCGAACCGATCGCCAAACAATGATCGCCGCCGAGAAGCAGCGGAAACTCGCCCGCATTCAACGCGTGCGATACGGCCTCAAACACCGCCGCATTCCAAGCCAAGGTCTCCGGCAAATGTCGGTAACCATCACTAGGCGGCAGCCACGGATTGGGTGGGCCGCTGAGATTGCCGTCGTCCACCACGCGCAACCCGCGTGCCGTCAACGCCTCTGCCAATCCTGCCACCCGCATCGCCTCCGGCCCCATCGACGCGCCGCGCGTGCCCGCGCCAATGTCAGTCGGCGCGCCAATCAGTCGAATCAGGGGGTGCAGTTTCATGCTCAGAATAAACGGGGGATTAAGCGCGTTCGCGGTTTACCAGTTGCCGGTGTTGGGCATCGATGCCCATGGCTCGGCGGGTGGCAGCGCGCCGCCCGCTTGCAACAGTTCAATCGAAACATTATCGGGCGAACGCACAAAGGCCATGCGTCCGTCGCGGGGTGGTCGCAGCACCGTCACGCCGTGGTCGGTGAGGCGTTGGCAGGCGGCGTAAATATCATCCACCGCATACGCTAAATGACCGAAATTGCGACCGCCGGTGTACGCCTCTGGATCCCAGTTGTAGGTCAGCTCGACCTGCGCGGTTGGGTCGCCCGGAGCGGCGAGAAATGCTAACGTGAAGCGCCCCGCCGGCACCTCGCGCACGGTCATTAATTCGAGGCCCAAGGCGTCGCGATAAAACGCGATCGAGGCGTCGAGATCGGTGACGCGAACCATGGTGTGCAGATACTTCATTGGTGTGTTTCTTTACTAAATGGGTGAGCTATTGGGCGGTTGCCAGCAGTTTCGCAAACCGCCCAAAATCAATATTTCCGCCAGACAAGGTGACCGCGACGCGCTTGCCTTTAAACCGCTCAGCGTTCGCCATCAAAGCGGCCAACGCACATGCGCCCGACGGCTCGAGCACCACTTTCATGCGCTCGAAGGCGAAGCGCATGGCCTCGACCACGGTCGCATCCGGTGTGGTGAGAATGTCGGTGACTTGGCTGCGAATAATCTGCCACGGATGCGCGCCGACGGCTTGAGTTTGCTGTCCGTCGCAGATCGTTTTAGGCACGTCAATAGACACGATATTTCCGCTGCGCAACGATTGCTGCACGTCGTTACCGGCTTCAGGTTCTGCGCCAAACATTTGAATATTGGGCTGCACCGCCTTTGCCGCAACGGTGCTGCCAGACAGGAATCCGCCGCCGCCGGTGCACACAATCAGCGCGTCAAGATTAGCCACGTCTTCGGCAATCTCGAGCCCGCAAGTGCCTTGCCCGGCCATTACTGGCAGATAGTCGTACGGCGGAATCAGCACGGCGTTGCGCTCGTCGCTTAACTGCTTTGCCAGCGCGCCGCGATCTTCTTTGTAGCGGTCATAAATGATGACTTCTGCACCATAGCCACGCGTGGCGTCGAGCTTCATTTGCGGCGCGTCAGCAGGCATCAGGATCGCGGCCTTGCAGCCGTGCAACTGCGCGGCCAGCGCCACCGCTTGCGCATGATTGCCCGACGAGAAGGCCAACACGCCGCGCGCGCGTTCGGCATCGGTCAACGAGTTGATGGCGTTGTATCCACCACGAAATTTGAATGCGCCCATGCGCTGGAAGTTTTCAGCCTTCATAAACACCTCGCAACCGAGCA
>JACMNN010000261.1 GCA_014378555.1 Burkholderiales bacterium
CGTCACCAGGCAATCAATGCCCGCCAGCAGCAAGCGTCCGCCGGCCATAAAGGTCTGCGGCACATCATTCACCGCAACCGCCCGCAGCGCAGCCTCGGCCCCCGGCCCCTGCAATGCGAGCAGCGCCAAATCGTCGCGCACACGAATTTCGCAGCGACCGCCGATATGTGTCTGCAGGTGCGCGATGTCCTGCGCCTTGCACGCGGCGTTAACCACCACATGCAGATAGCTGCCGGTGTTGAAGATCATCAGATCGTCAAGAATTCCGCCCGCATCATTGGTGAATAGCGCGTAACGCTGCTTGCCCGCAGCGATGCCGATTACGTCCACTGGCACCAGCGTTTCCAGCGCCTTGGCAGCGTCCGCGCCATGCAGTTCCACCTGCCCCATGTGCGACACATCAAACAGCCCGGCATGTGCCCGCGTGTGCAGGTGCTCCTTCATTACGCCCAGCGGATATTGCACCGGCATGGCGTAGCCGGCAAACGGCACCATGCGCGCGCCAAGGCTCACGTGCAGGTCAAAGAGAGGGGTGCGCAGCAGCGCAACGGGGGATTCGGACGAATGGGAAACTGTGGACATAGGACGTGTTCTTTCAATGAAGATTGACGTCCCGGATCTGTCCTTTGTACCTGAGAGATTCATTCGGCGTAGCGCCAAATTTGCCCCTTCGGCGGAGGCTCTCGTCATCGCTAACGTGTAAGTTACGAATGACTGCCTCGCTCTCCAGATGTTTGCCTATTTATCAGTATTGAACCTGAGCGATCTTCCGGGGATTACGCCTACGGTAGTAGCACGCCATTAACCTAATCGGCGCGCCACTTCTCCTGATAATTCATCGATGTTAGCAGCGCCTACAATCATGTCAGCGCTTGCTTCACATTTATTTAAGGAAAAGTTTTATGCAGATTTCAATGTACAACCTGTCGGTTCCGGTGTTTGATCGCTACCTTGGCAACCTGATGAACCTGCTCGACAAAGGCGCAGCCTACGCGGTTGAAAAAAAGATTGACGAGACGGTGCTCACCAGCTCGCGCATCTTCCCAGACATGCTGCCGTTTTCGAAACAGATTCAAATTAGCTGTGACTTCGCCAAAGGCGCGTCGGCGCGCTTAGCGGGCGTGGAAAATCCTAAGCATGAAGACGGCGAAAAAACCTTCGCCGAACTCAAGGCGCGTTGCCAAAAAGTGCGCGATTTTCTGGCTACACTGAACGCGGAGCAGTTCGAAGGCAGCGAGAAAAAAATTATCACCATTCCGATTGCCGGCACGCCGCACGAGTTCGTGGGACTGCCATATTTGAGCGGTTTCGCATTTCCGAATTTCTACTTCCACGCTTCCACCGCTTACAACCTGTTGCGGCAGGCGGGTGTCGCGGTTGGCAAACGCGATTTCATTGGCGGCGCATAACAGCCTGTAGCAAACGGTTGCGAACGGATTAAACAAGGCGGATCCCATGAAACTCTCACGTACGTTGTTGTGCCTTTTGACGTGCGCCATCGGGTCGGTTGCGTTCGCGCAATCCCCCGTTGGGTTGTGGAAAACCGTCGACGACGCGACCGGCAAAGAAAAAGCAGTGATTCGCATCAGCGAAGCGGGCGGTATCTTCACCGGCAAGATCGAAAAATTGCTTGATTCGGCGAAGCAAGACGCGAAGTGCGACGAGTGCACCGACAGTCGCAAGGGCCAACCGATCCTCGGCCTTACCATCATTCGCAATATCAAAAAAAGCGAATCGCACTGGGACGGCGGCGACATTCTCGATGCCGCCAACGGCAAGATTTATCGCGCTCGGCTTACGTTGAGCGAGGACAACAAAAAGCTCGACGTGCGCGGCTACATGGGTACGCCGATGTTCGGCCGAACGCAAACCTGGCTGCGACTGGAGTAGCGGCTTCAATGTAGCGCCGGCGCGCTACATGGCCTCAACGCGTTGGCCGCATACAGCTGCGAGCTGTAGCGTTGAGCCTTCACCCATCAGTACCAGCGCAGCGAAGTTCTGCACCAGGCGGCCGAGAACCTGAGTTTGGTCAGACTGCAGCGCGCCCACACCCACACCCACATCGCCCATCAAGTCTGGCGTGCCGTCACAAACTATCCGTAAGCAAAAAATGCTGACTGTTGGTGGCGCGCGCTTGATCGTTGCATCCGCGAAAAAGCCAACTCTGCGACCCACGCAAGATTTGAGTAAAAAGCGCGCGTAGGAATCGACTGTTCACACTCGTGTCTCGGATCAGTCTGAAACAGTTTTCATTCGATTGAATGTTTAACACCGCGTAGGTGCGACGCATTAAATTTCGTTCAACACACCCCAATCTACACGCTGCTTTAGGCGCTGGTCGACCCTGCATTTCGTATGAGCACTAGCGATCTTCGTCTGGTATTTGCTACGCCAGCCAAAGGGGCGACTGGATTGCGTTCGACCTCTGGTCGGGACGTAAGCGCGCGTCGCTCCGGTCGTCGTCGCGCCCACCGGCAAGATGACAAGCCGCCTAATGTTCGAGATTTTGGTGTGTAAGAGCGGCTAAGTTAATGGCATGTTGTAGCGCTAACTTGGCGACATTAACCCGCCCCGCAGGGCTTTCTGCTCAGAGTAGGACCCGCTCAACGCCGAACCGGTGCGGCGGCTTGTTAGCCCCGCCATGCGGCGGAATGTCCACTAGGCGCACTTGAATTTTGCGTTGAACACTTTTCGATGATTAAAACTATGCCGTTTCTTTTTGCTACTTTGCGCCTTAGCGTCCGTCACGCCTTGCGCAGTTCAGAAATGAACGCCACGTTAGCGTCGACACTAAGTAGCCTTAAAGTTGCGCAGGCCGCGGCGATAGGAACGCATATTTCGCCGAGCCCCAAGTTCAGCGCTTTTGCGCGCACCGCCGCACGCAACGTGCGCACCGGACTGGCATTCGCCTCGCTGGCATCCGCGGGGCTCGCTCATGCCGTGACGGTGAGCTCCTATCCATTTACTGTCCCGGCGGGTGTTTCGCAAATTACGGTGTCGATACAAGGAGGCGGTGGCGGCGGAGGAGGCAGTGACGCGGGCGCAGGCGCGAGCGGTGGCGCCGCAGCTCGCTACGACGCGGTGTTGAACGTCGCCCCAGGCGATCTCATTAATAGAACCGTCGGCAGCGGCGGCGGCGGGGGCAAAGTTTCGGTAGGTACGCCCTGCAACAGCGCGGGTGCTGCTGGGTCTGGCAACCCATTTGGTGGCGCCGGCGGACAGCCCGGGTGCGTGAATCAGTCCGGCGGCGGCGGTGGTGGTGGCGGCGCGAGCTCGCTCACACGAAACGGCGCCATTGTGCTTCTGGCCGGCGGCGCGGGTGGCGGAGGTGGCGCGAGCTTCGTCGGAACAGCACCAACGGTCGGTGGAAGCGTTTCGACAACGATGGCCAGCGCACTATCTTGTTCGCCCGGTGGTAGTGGAGGAGCCGGAGCAACCGGTGGATCGGCTGTGGACGGCGGCGGCGGCGGCGGCGGCGGGGGCGGTTTTTCCTCAGGCGGCGGTGGCGCTTTCGGGCGAGACGGCAATGCGAACGGAAACGTGGCTACCGGCGGCGGCGCTGGTACTTCATGTGCCGGTAACCAAGCGTTGCTTTTTGCCTCAGGACCGACCGGTGATAACGCTGTCGCCACCGGTGCTGGGGCGGCCAACGATAGCGCCGTTGGCAGCACCGGTTCTGTGGGGTTTGTCACCGTCGACTTTACGGCCGCGCCCACGCTCTCGCTGCAGAAAGCCATAGGCACCGGCGGGCGTATTGCGCCTGCTGACCAGTTCGCTTTAAGCGGCAACGGCCCCAATTCGGCGGCAACCGTGAACACCACCGGCAGCGGGACCACCGTGACCAGCGCGCCCTACAGCGTGACGGCGACCGCCGGCGCTGCCTACACGCTAACTGAGGCCATGGTTGCCGGAAGCCCCTCGCTGCTGGCGCAGTACAGCCAAGCGGTGGCGTGTACCAACACCGGACCGACGAACGTCAGCGGCTTGACCACCGTGCCGATCAACGTCACGCCGGTCACCGGCGACGCCATCGCCTGCACCATCACCAACACGCCTAAGGCGCCTACCATCAGCCTGCAAAAGGCGTTGGGTGGTACCGGCCGTATTGCCGCGGTTGACCAGTTTGTCTTAACCCACACCGACTTCGTCATTGCACTTCCGCCCGTCATCACTACTGGCGCCGGAGCATCAGTCACCAGCCCGGCCAACACCTTCATCGCCAAGGCTGGTACCCGTTACGCGCTGATGGAAACCATGTCCGGCCAAAGCACCTCGGCGTTAACGCAATACAGTCAGGCGGTGGCCTGTACCAACACCGGCCCGACTAACGTCAGCGGCCTGAGCACCGTACCCATCTACGTCACGCCGGTCAACGGCGACGCCATCGCCTGCACGATCACCAACACGCCTAAGGCGCCCACCATCAGCCTTCAAAAAGCGTTGGGCGGCACCGGCCGTATTGCCGCGGCTGACCAGTTTTTCTTAACTCACACCGACTTCGTCATTGCACTTCCGCCCGTCACCACTACTGGCACCGGCGCTTCGGTCACCAGCCCGCCCAACACCTTCATCGCCAAGGCTGGCACCCGTTACGCGCTGATGGAAGCGATGGCCAGCCGCAGTACCTCGGCGTTAACGCAATACAGTCAGGCGGTGGCCTGTACTAACACTGGCCCGACTAACGTCAGCGGCCTGAGCACCGTACCCATCTACGTCACGCCGGTCAACGGCGACGCCATCGCCTGCACCATCATCAACACGCCTAAGGCGCCCACCATCAGCCTGCAAAAAGCGTTGGGCGGCACCGGCCGTATTGCCGCGGCTGACCAGTTTTCCCTTATTGGAACCAGTACCAGTTCGCCGGTGCCCGCGTTCACCGCTACCACCGGCACCGGTAGCGCCGTCACCAGTACGGCCTACACCATCAGGGCCACCGCGGGCAGCGCCTACACGCTTAATGAAGCAATGGCCGCAGGCAGCGCCTCGGCGTTGAAGCAATACAGCCAGGCTGTCAGTTGCACCAACACCGGCCCGTCGAACGTCAGCGGCCTGAACACCATGCCGATCAACGTCACACCAGTCAACGGCGACGCCATTGTCTGCACGGTTACCAACACACCCAAGGCCTCTACCATCAGCCTACAAGGTGCGTTGAGCGGCACCGGCCGCATTGCCGCGACTGACCAGTTCGTCCTGACCTACACCGACTTCAACTTTGCGCCCCCGCCCTTCATCACCACCGGCACCGGCGCTACGGTCACCAGCCGGCCCACTACCTTTACCGCCACCGCTGGCACTCGTTACGCGCTGATGGAAACCATGTCCGGCCAAAGCGCCTCGGCGTTGACGCAGTACAGTCAGGCGGTGATCTGTACCAACACCGGTCCGACTAATGTCAGCGGCCTGACCGCCGCACCCATCTACGTCACGCCGGTCAACGGCGACGCCATCGCCTGCACGATCATCAACACGCCTAAGGGGGCTACCGTCAGCCTACAAACGGCGTTGGGCGGCACCGGCCGCATTGCCGCGACGGACCAACTCACCTTGAGTGGCAGCGGCGCGGGCGCTCCTGCGCCAATCACCACCGCCGGCGACGGGAACTCGGTCACCAGCGCGGCCTACACCATCATCGCCACCGTTGGTGAGGCCTACAGGCTGACCGCAGCGATGGCCACCGGCAGCGCCTCAACGCTGGCTCAGTACATCCGGGTCGTCTCGTGCACTAACACCGGCCCGACCCAGGTTAGTGGTGTTACCCGCTTGCCGATCAACGTCACGCTGGTCCACGGCGACGCCGTTGCCTGCATGGTGACCAACGCGCCGAAGGCGGCCACCCTGTCCCTGCAAACGGCGTTGGGCGGCGTCGGCCGTATCGCCGCGCTTGACCAGTTTGCTCTAAGCAGCAGCGGCGCCGGCTCGCCAGCGGTCACCACCACCACCGGCACCAGCGCCTCTGTCACCAGCACCGCCCACAGTATTACGGCCACCGCCGGCAGCGCCTACTCGCTCAATCAGACGATGGCCACTGGAAGTGCCTCGACGCTAGCGCAGTACAGCCAGACTGTGTCGTGTACCAACACCGGCCCGACCGTGGTCAGCGGCTTCACTGCTTTGCCGATCAACGTCTCGCCGGTCAACGGCGACGCCATCAAATGCATAGTCACTAATACGCTCATCCCGCAACCGGTCCCAGCGACAAGTACGTTGGCGCTGCTTCTGCTGGGTTTTATGCTGATGGCCAGTGCAGGACTAGTTGCACGCACCAAGCGCTGACCCGAGAGCGACGCCAACCTGCGGACGAGTGCCATGCGCCGATGGCGTTGACTCCGTTCGCGTTGTGCCACTCAGCGATGAGTGTGCCGGCTTATCGAGGACGTTCCAGTTCGATTCAGCTTGATGCGTTCAACGAATTTTCGGAGAGTGGGTTAGATCTCAATGCAGTGAGCCGTCATCGAGCACAACGACCGCATCCATAAGCAGGCGCCGCGCATCGCGCAATAGCGTTTCACCTAATCGCGATACGAAATCTTGACAAAATCAATTCTTCGGACTTAATATTGCATTGCTGTGTAGGGGGTAGTTCTCGACTAGCCGGTTATCGGTTTAGAGACCTAATTTAAGCAAAGTCCGTCATTTTTACTCGGATGGGTAAGGTGAGTTCCGAGATAATTTTTCGTCGAATGGAGACACCTGCTGAATTGCATGGCTCAATTGCGTCAAAACATCTGGGAAATTAAATGAAAATGACAAAAAGTTTTAAAGTCGCATTTATTGCAGCGAGTATGGTTGCATCGGGAAGCCTACTGGCTGCGGCACCGATCCTCACCACAGAAGTTGCTGTAAACAAGCTGGAGCTGCCGTGGGACATGGCGTTTCTGCCCAACGGCACCATGTTTTTTACTGAAAAGTGCAAGGGTTTGTCGGTTCAACTGCCTTCTGGCACAGTGAATAAATTGCACGGTATTGGTGGCAGCACCGGATATTCCTCTGCTAGTGCTGATCTGTTTTGTGACGGCCAAGCCGGCATGATGGGTGTGGCGATTGATCCCGAGTTCGTAAAAAATCGATTGATCTACGTTTTCTCAAGCTCGAAGCTCGACGACAAACTTTCCAATCGCGTGATGCGTTTCAAGATTGACGAATCGCTGAGCAGCGTGTCAGACCGCATCGACATCGTCACCGACATTGGCTACAAGCCTAAAGCTACCAAGCACCCATTTGGTGGGCCCGGCGCGCACAACGGCGGCCGTATTCGCTTCAGCCCTGCTGACGGGTTTCTTTACGTGACCTCTGGCGATAACCACAACGGTATTGCACCGCAGAGCCCCACCTACATCGGCGGAAAAGTGCTGCGTATCGATCGGGATGGCAAAGCGGCAGCAGGTAACAAAGCACCAGCAGGTTTCGACCCGCGCGTGTACGCCTACGGCTTCCGTAATCCCCAAGGAATCGCATTTCGCCCCGGCGACAACATGCTGTTCGCTGCTGAAAATGGCCCATGGCACAGCGATGAAGTAAGTGCTGTGACCAATGGCGGAAACGGTGGCTGGGATCCACGCCCCAACATGGCTGGCCGAGGCGACTGTCCAGACAATTACTGCGGTTATTCTCCTAACCAAATGGGCGCTATGGATCCAAAAGATCGAGCCGCCTTTATGCCTATGACTGATCTCAAGACATACCCCAATGCCTTGAAACCGGCTTGGAATAACAACGGCCTTTCACAAGGTATGTTCTGCAACGATTTCCTTTCTGGCAAACAGTGGAAAGACTGGGACGGCCAGATGGTCGTCGGATACACCGGAATTGGCATCCACGGCACAGCAGTCGGCAACCGTTTAGACGTGCTGAAAATCAGCGCAGATGGACTGTCAGCCACTGCAGTTCAAGCATCTTGGCCTACCGCCACCGGGCGCTTCCGCTCAGCGGTGCAAGGCCCGGATGGCAATCTTTATGTAGCGCTTGAAGACCAAGGCGTCATCTACCGCGTAAAGCCGGAATAGATGTAATGACGAAAAGCGCGCTGTCCATATCTATGGCAGCGCGTTTTTTATTGCCTAATATTTGTAGAAAATGTTTGTATGAAAAAAATTATTAGCTTATTTATTGCTTTGATCGCAGCTAGCGCTGCAAACATTGCATTCGCAGATTATGATTTGCTCGTTAAAAGCAATTGTCTAGCGTGCCATAACATCGACAAAAATTTGAATGGCCCGAAACTCAAAGACGTGGCGGAAAAATATGCAAACGACGCCACTGCCACTGAAAGATTAGCCAAAAAAATCAAATCAGGCGGAACCGGGGTTTGGGGTGAAGATATGATGCCGCCGCAAGCCCAATTGACTGATGCAAACGCTTTAATCTTGGCCAAGTACATCTTGTCTTTGAAGTAATCTTTAGCACGCGACCTGGATCGACTGTGTCGATCCGTATGAATCAAGCCCAACAAAAAATCGCACTTTGAGCGTTCGAGGTCGCGTGGTTTCCAGTTGTAGTTGAGCTGCCCATCGCGACCCAGGTTGCTGTCCGTCGCCAAGGTGGGTAAATATGAAAAACATTTTCTTAGCTGTATTTTTTCTGCACACCTCAGCATTCGCGCAGCAATCCTTGGAATGCCTTCTCATGCAGCAGAGAGTGTCGGGAAAATCAGGCGACCCAAAGCTGTGCCTCGCCATCTATCAGCAATGTTCAGAACTTGCGAAACATGCCGGGAACGAACAAGTTGCGCAAAGCCGTTGTTCCGTAGGGCTGGGAGAGTGCCAAATGGGTGGTACGTTGAGTGGCGAATCGCTACAAAAAGCCATTGAGCACTACAAAAAAGCGTGCGAAAAGCCAAAAAAATAACTTTCTAGTTTTTGCACTATTCCGTGAGAGATCTTTTGCGCGAACCGCGAACCCATGTGCTCATTGGTCGACCGCCCTCAAAACGCCTCCCCCGCAGGGGAGGGCATTTCTCCGTGTTGCTTAATTAAGCCCGGCCGCGGCGCGTAACAAGGCTGCCTTGTCGGTGGCTTCCCAAGTGAACTCTGGCTCGTCACGTCCGAAGTGCCCGTACGCTGCGGTTTTTTCGTAGATCGGGCGCATCAGGTTCAACATGTTGATGATGCCTTTCGGACGCAGGTCGAAGTGTTCGTGGACCAAGGCTTCGATCCGCTCATCCGAGATTACGCCGGTGCCTTCGGTGTACACCGTCACATTCATCGGCTTCGCCACGCCAATCGCATACGCCACCTGAATCTGGCATTGCTTGGCGATGCCGGCGGCAACGATATTTTTGGCGACGTAGCGCGCTGCGTAAGCCGCTGAACGATCCACCTTGCTTGGGTCTTTGCCGGAGAACGCGCCGCCGCCATGGGGGCATGCGCCGCCATAGGTGTCGACGATGATCTTGCGACCGGTCAGGCCGCAGTCACCCTGTGGGCCGCCGATAACAAAGCGCCCGGTTGGGTTGATCAGATATTTGGTGTCTTTGGTCAGCCATTCTTTTGGCAGCACCGGCTTGATGATCTCTTCACGAATCGCTTCGTAAAATGCATCGGTCATCTTGTTGCCAAGGCTCATTTCAGGCGCGTGCTGAGTGGAGAGAACCACGGTGTCAATGGAATGCGGTTTGCCGTCGATGTAGCGCAGCGTGACTTGCGATTTGGCATCGGGGCGCAGGAACGGCAGACGACCATCTTTGCGCAACATGGCTTGCCGCTCGACCAGGCGATGCGCGTAATAAATGGGCGCTGGCATCAAAGACGGAGTTTCGTCGCAAGCGTAGCCGAACATAAGGCCTTGGTCGCCAGCGCCAATGTTCAGATGATCGTCGCTTGCATGATCGACGCCCTGCGCGATGTCGTTACTCTGCTTGTCGTAGCAGACCATGACAGCACAACCTTTGTAGTCGATGCCGTACTCGGTGTTGTCGTAGCCGATGCGCTTGATGGTGTCGCGCGCGACCTGAATGTAGTCGACGTGGGCGTTGGTGGTGATTTCGCCTGCGAGCACCACCAGGCCGGTGTTGCACAACGTTTCGGCCGCAACGCGGGAGCGTGGATCCTGTTTAAAAATAGCGTCAAGAATGGCGTCCGAGATTTGGTCGGAAACCTTATCGGGGTGGCCTTCGGAGACGGACTCTGAGGTGAATAGGTAATCGCTCATGGGTTTTGCCTTGTCTGCAAGCGTCTGAAGTAGACTGCGTTGGATTATCGGATTGACTCTAGCGAGCCGATGCGAAAAACAAGATTTCACCAGCGGCGACGCTTTAGCGGAGGAGGACGGCGACATCGCTAAAAAGCAAAATCTCCAGCGCCGGCCCCGCAAGTAGTCGAATAACTCAGCAGGCGCTATCTACAATTCTAGAGCAATCTCACGCTTTAATTAAACGCACAAGCCGCCTTTGTCCGACGTCCTCTCCCGAATCGCATCAACGCTGGCCGCATGGCTGGGTGGGCGTTCGCTCGCTAGCCAGGCGAAAATCGGCGCGGCTTTGGGGCGTTTGATGTTGCTGTCAGGCGGTATGCGAAATCGTCTGCGCGAGAATCTGAAGCAGGCAGGTTACGCCGACAAAGTCACGTTGCTACAAGCGGCCACAGGTATTGGCCAGATGGCAACAGAGACAGCCGGA
>JACMNN010000262.1 GCA_014378555.1 Burkholderiales bacterium
CACCGTCAGCCGGGTTCACCACTCAAAGCATCTCTGGATGCAGCGGTGTTGCGTCCAGCAGCGGCGTCAATAGCTACAGCACCGGTGCGGTAGCTGCTGATTGCACGGTCAGTGCGACCTTTGTTGCGGTCGTAGTGCCAGTCAATGGTGCGTGCGGCAGTGCAAACGGCGTTGCGAGCTTTGTTGCTCCGAGCAGCAACCTGTGCGGCGCAGGCACCGCCACAGCGGTTTCCAGTGCTGACGATCGCTTCTTTGCCTGGAGTTGTAATGGCAGCAATGGCGGCACCACCGCAAGCTGCTCAGCACCGCACCAATACACGGTAACGGCAAGTGCCGGCGCAAACGGAACGCTAAGCTGCGCAAGCCCGGTCAATGGCGGCGCCACCACAACGTGCAGCGCAGTGCCCTCGTCCGGATATGTAACGCAGCGCATGTCGGGCTGCAGCGGCAACCCAACGGCGTCCGGCGTTAACAATTACACAACCGGCATCGTTATCGTTAATTGCACGGTAAGTGCGTCGTTTGTCGCGATGGGCAGCCTAACTGTCACTGGCACGGCAAGCCCGCTCACTGGCGGTTCGGTTACTTGTACGCCAACGACCGTGCCTAACGGCGGAAATGCGAGCTGCACAGCAGCCGCGAATGCGGGCTTCACCTTCACCACCTTTAGTGGCGACTGTACCGGTGCAACCTGCAATATGACCAACATCACCGCAAATAAAGCGGTGGTGGCGGGCTTCGCAGCAGTGAGAGCATTTGCGGGCACCACGGCAACTGCCTCGGGTGCTGCGTCGATGAGCTTTACCGGCGGTGGCAACACCTGTCGGGTTGACTCAGGCAACACGGCGTTTGTCGCTGCCGGTGCGACCAATGCAACGGGCACCTTCCCGCACGGCTGGTTGCGACTCCGCTTGGTGGGTTGCGACGCGGCCTCGACGGTACGTGTCAGCATCACTTGGCCTAGTCTTACAGGCACCTACCTGAAATACGGCAGAACGCCGACCTCGGCCGGTGCCAGCGTGTTCTACACGCCCACCAACCTAACGGTGAGTGGCAACACAGTGAGCTTTGATGTGAAAGACGGCGGTTTAGGTGACTCTGATCTCGACGCTGATGGCGTGATCACCGATCCTAGCGGGCCACTGCAAATCACGCCGGTGGCAACGCCGGTGGTTCCTGTTCCTACGCTGTCCGAACTAGCGCTCGCGCTGCTCGGACTGCTGATGGCGACAGTGACGTTTGCTAACCGCAAGCGTTTAGTTCGGCTAACGGCGTAACCGCCAGCACGTCGTGACAATGCCCCGAACGCGCACGCTTTCGGGGTGTCGCCAGAACATTCAGCTTTTCGCTGAAAGCAATGGTGCACAAGGGCGCAACGACTTAATGGCCCATTGTCGATAGTCGACGAAAAAACAAAAACGCCCACGTCAAGTGGGCGTTTTCGTTTAAAGCTGTATTCTTGGCGGTAGCGCTGCCGCGATTGGAATCTGTTTCGCTGCGTAGCCTTATGCGGCGCTAGGGACTAGAGAAACTCGGATTTACCAACTCGTTATCCAGCGCGAAAAGCGAAGCATCATGCGCCACGCAATGACTGCAGTGACTTACAACCATCCTCGCAGGCGAACTGATCCTTCGCTGCGCTCAGGATCACATTAATCTGCGCATCCCTAGATCAGCGTCTGGTCAAACGCGAGCAGCGCCTTAGCCGCAGCGGCAACGCGCGCAAAGTGTTCGGGTCCGATGTTCGACAGCATCGGCAGCATCGGGCCCATGTCTGCGATGCCCGCAAGTGTCACCGCTTCGTGCAGCGTACGAATCGGGCTGATGCTGTCGCGGCAGGCCTCCATATCGGCGAACGCATCGCGAATTTTTGCAGCCTCGTCGTATTGCCCGGCTTTGATCAGTTGCAGCAACTTCATCGAGCCGCGCGGCGCGATGCAGACGGAGCCGGAAGTGAAGCCCTGCAAACCGAAATCACGTAAGTGAATGATCGCCGGCGTCTCGCCAATGCCGCTCAAAATCAGCTTTGGGTCCACCTGCTGCGTAAGCTCTTGCAGATACGGATCGTTTGACGGATCAGCGCGAACCGTGCCGTATTTCACCGCGCAGGCCACACCATCGGCCACCAGTTTGCCGACTGTTTTCGGCGCCAAATAGCCATCTGATTTGATGTAGATAATCAGCGGCTTTTTATAGAAACCCGCGAGGCGGCGAATACCGGTGGCCAGCCCGTCATCGGTGGACGGAAATTGCAGCGGCAACACCATGGCGGTTGGAAATGCGTGATTGCGAAGCAGATCGATCTGATCAATCGCCTTGCCGAAATCCGGGCCAATCGACGGAATCACCCAACTGTCTGCGCCCGCTAGTGCCTCCAGCATTTCAAGGACTTTGTGATAGTCGCGCACACCGATGTTGTAGAAGTTGGCGTTGCCGCCATACATCAGCGTGCGCACGCCGCCGGCCTCGAGATGCTGAATCATCGCTTTGTTGCCGGCGATGTTCAACGACCAGTCGGCATTGCGCGCCATGGGCGGCACCGCGAGCACGGACGCGGACAAATCCTCTGGCGTGAGGGGGCTGGTTTTCATGGCGTTGCTCCTGCTTATTTGGCCATCACTAGGCCGGGTAACCACATTGAGAATGCCGGCACATAGGTCACGATCATCAGTGCCGCAATGAGTGCCCCGTAAAACGGCCAGATCGTCTTCATCACGTGCCCCACGGATACCCCACCAATCGTACAGCCAATAAACTGCACCGTGCCTACCGGCGGTGTGTTCAGCCCGAGCGCGCAGTTAATCAGCATGATCATGCCAAACTGCACCGGGTCCATGCCGAACTTCATACAGATCGGCAGAAAAATCGGGGTACAGAGCAGGATGGTGGGTGCCATGTCGAGAAAGGTGCCGAGCACGAACAGAATGATGTTGACCAGCAAGAAAATAACCCACGGCGTGGTGGTTAAATTTTCGAGTGCTTCGCCTGTCAGTTCGGCAACTCCATACAGGCTGATGAGATAACCAAAGGTCGCAGAAATTCCGATCAACAGCAGAATGGTGCCAGTGGTTTTTACCGCTTTGGTGGCGGCCTTCATGAAGTGCTCCCAGGTCATGGTGCGGTACATGAAGACGGTCAAAAAGAGCGTGTACAAAATCGCGATTGCGGCCGATTCAGTGGCTGTGAACACGCCGGACAAGATGCCGATCAAAATGATGGCCACGACAAATAATCCAGGCAGCGCCAACGCGAACGTTCGGCCCACCACAGCCCATCCGGGAAAGGTGCCCGACGGATAGCCACGCTTTACGGCGACGCCGTACGCAGCGGCCAGATTGCACAAAGTCAAAATCAGCGCTGGCAACATGCCGGCTAATATCAACGCCGCGATTGATACCTTGCCCGCCGCCGCAAGGGTGAAAATAATCATGTTGTGGCTGGTGGGCATCAGCGCGCCAACGAGGGATGCGTGGGTCGTTACATTGACCGCATAGTCGGCGTGATAGCCCTCTTTTTTCATCATCGGAATCATGACGGCACCCATTGCCGAAACGTCGGCACTTGGCGAGCCTGAGACGCCGCCAAACAAGGTGCACGCGAGCACGTTACTCATGCCCAGCCCGCCCCGGACATG
Organism: Burkholderiales bacterium; assembly: GCA_014378555.1. GTDB lineage: Bacteria > Pseudomonadota > Gammaproteobacteria > Burkholderiales > Casimicrobiaceae > Casimicrobium. Next base: position 3,635 of record JACMNN010000262.1, read on the forward strand.
GCCGATCATACTGCGCGCGAAATTCACGATTTTGTCGGCGATGCCGCCGTGCAGCATCAGTTCGCCAGCGAAAATAAAGAACGGTACCGCGAGGAACGAAAAGATATTCATGCCCGAGGTCATTTGCTGAAAACCGACTGCGAGCGGCATGCCTTCGTAGAGCAGGGTGAGCAACGCCGATAAGCCGATCGAGAACGCAACTGGAACGCCCAGTAGCAGGAACGCGGTGAAGCTGATTCCGAGAATGAGTAATGGAATGGTCATGGTTGTTCCCTATTTCCAGGCCGGCTCGACGTCCTGGCCTCTAGCTAGCGCGATCAGGTGCTCAATCGAAAACATGACGATCAGCACACCCGCGACGGTCGATGGCACGTAGCGCCAACCCTCAGAAATTCCAAGCGTGGGCAAGCGATAGTCCCAGACGGACTCGACCAGAATGGCGCAGTTGTAGGCCATCAACAGGCCGAAGATAAGGATCAGCGTATGGATGATAAATTCCATTTTCAGCCGCACTGAATCAGATGCCAACACCAGCATTGACTCGAGCCCGATGTGACCTGCGTCGCGCACGCCCACCGCGGTTCCAAGCATGGTGACATAGAGCACCAACAGCAATGCAAGGCTTTCAGCCCACGTCGGTGTGTTGTTCAAAACATAACGGCCAAACACCTGCCAAGTTACCGCGCAAATCAGCGCAATCATCCCGGCGATGCCCAGCCACATACAAGCGCGCGCAAGGCGACGACAGATTTCGGTGTACATGGAATTACCTGCAGAAAGAGTTAAAAATCGTCGCCTGTCAAAGGCGGTTTTGCGGGTGGGCGGCCCCCCCCCCACCGCGGTGTTGCGATAGAAATCTATTTGTTTTGTCCCGGTTGGGTGGGCACAGGTTGCCGACCCAACGAGCTACCCGCCATCCGCTTCGGACTACTTTGTGTCCTGAATCCGCTTGACCATGTCTTTGAGCTTCGGATCGGTGATGAACTTGTCATAGACCGGTTTCATTGCTGCCTGAAACGATGCCTTATCCACGTCGGTGACGATTGCCCCACCCGCTTTAACCGTTGCCAACGATTTTGCTTCACGCTCATCCCAAAGTTTGCGCATGCCAGGCACCGACTCTTTAGCCGCTTGCCGAATGGCCTTCTGATCCTCAGGGGTCAACGTATCCCAAATCTTTTTCGAGAACAGCAGAATCTCGGGGGCCAATGAATGCTCGGTTTTTGCGAAAAATTTGGCCACCTCATAGTGACGCGAACTGTCGTAAGACGGATAGTTGTTTTCTGCCGCGTCAACCAGACCGGTTTTCAATGCGGTGTATACCTCGCCGTACGGCATGGGTGTTGCGTTCGCGCCCATCGCTTCGAGCAAGGCCACCCACAGGTCGGACTGCTGCACGCGAATTTTCATGCCTTTGACGTCAGCCAGCGTTTTAATTTGCTTCTTGACTGAATAGATGGAGCGCGATCCGCTGTCGTAGAACGCGAGGGCGATGAAGCCTTGAGCCTCACAGCTCTTCAGAATTTCGTCACCAATTGGGCCGTCGAGAACGCGGCGCATGTGCTCGGTGCTGTTGAACAGAAACGGCATGGTCGGCACCATGGTCGGCGCGCAAATATTATTCATCGGTGCCACGTTGACGCGGGTCATGGCAATGGCCCCGATCTTGACTTGTTCGATGGTGTCTTTTTCGTTGCCCAGTTTGCCACCGGAGAACACGTTGATGCTGTGTTTGCCAGCAGTCAACTTCTTCAGTGTTTCGCTCATTTGCTTGACCGCGAGCGTCGTCGGGTAATCGTCCGGATGAATTTCAGCGGAGCGGAATTCAGTGGCTGTGACCGTAGAGGCGAGCGCGGCGGCAATACTTAAGGCGAGCGAAGTGCGTAAAGTGCGAATGATTTTCAAGTTTCCTCCTTGGAAATTAGGGTGGGTCAAAAGTTACGGATTAAATTTTGGTTCCGGAATTGTGCGCCCACCGAGGGGCAGCGCGAAGACGCCGCCTGCCAGCGGTTGATCCCGACGATCAACGCCGCCGGGGCGAAGCGAGGTGACAAAAACGGTGTCAACCCGCCCGAGCCGTGTTTGCCGTCGAAGATAAGTTCAGCGCAACGCATGTTTAGTTCGCTGGGAACGGGCCTAATTTGACGAACTGACCGCCTTGATACAAGACTGCAGGATCCGTTGGATCAAGCCGCGGCACGGTCGCCTCAATTTCGGCGCGGAACGGCTCGGACGTGTCCTTTGGCGTCCAACCCAGACGCCCGGCATAGCGGTTGTCCCACCAAGCCGGCTGGTTGTCGGATGCCGCATAAACGATGGTGTGGCCGACGCTGGGCGCAAACAGCGCGCAACGAATCAGCTCGGTCAGGTCGTCGTAGCTCAACCACGTGCTCAGCATGCGGTGGTCGATGGGCTTCGGGAATGACGAGCCGATGCGCATGCAGACGGTTTCAATACCGAAACGATCAAAGTAGAAGCTTGACAACGATTCGCCAAACGCTTTGCTGACGCCATAGTTGCCGTCCGGGCGCATGGCCGCGGTTGCGTCAAGTCGATCGCTTTGCTTATGAAACCCCACCACGTGATTTGAGCTGGCAAACAGGATGCGCTTGACGCCCTGAATTCGCGCGCCCTCATACAGGTTGTACACGCCGCGAATATTGGCATTGAGGATCGGTTCGAACGGCCCATCCGTCGACATGCCACCCAGGTGCACCACGGAGTCCACGCCATCAAGCAATGCCAGCATTCCGTCATAGTCGCCGAGATCGCAGCGCACCAGTTCTTCACACGCAGCAGCAGCGCCCAGTTCCGCAACGTCAGACACGCGAACCGAGTTGGCCATCGCGGACATGCGAGGCCGCAACACTTTTCCGAGGCCGCCGGCAGCGCCAGTTAGGAGGAGGCGATTGATTTTGTTTGACATTGCAGGAAGTACCAACGGTTAACGTGATAGGTCAGTTATCATACAACGTGTGCGAAAGTGCGCAATAGCAGCATCTGCCTTGCAAGCCACCGACTTAAAAAAGTCATTGACACTCCACAGTTTCGTTCGAAGCTGGCCTGAATGCTAGCGCTAACACTTGAATGGTATCGTCTTGTCTGTACCGTCAAATTAGGCTTACCCTCATTTTTAAACAACCGCCACGCGTACTGCGTGAACGATAAGTTTCGCGGCGATGCGGCCGCAAGTTGCTCTTGGTGCCGATTGCGATGAAGCGCGCCTAGAATCATGCGAAGGAAATTTGATGCCGAACAATGACAAACAAGCGGGCCCTTCGCGGATGACCACGCCAATAGCGCCGCGCATGATGCGACGAAGCCGAAGCCTCGCCGTGGACCTGGTCGATGTGCTGTCTTCGCGGATCAAGGACGGCACCTACGCCCTAGGTATGCGGATGCCCACTGAAGCAGACATCATGGCTGCGCACGGCGTGAGTCGCACCGTTGTGCGGGAAGCGGTGTCGCGGTTGCAGCAGGCGCGGCTAGTGGTCACGCAACATGGCATCGGCAGTTTTGTCAGCGAAGCTTTGCCTGAAGAGCAGGGTTTCCGCATTGATCCGGTCGACGTTGAAACAGTGGTTGATATTGTCAATGTGCTCGAGTTGCGGGTGAGCTTGGAGACGGAGTCTGCGGGCCTTGCAGCGGAGCGGCGAAATCTGCGGCAACTCAGCGAAATGCAAAGCGCGATCAGCGAGTTTGAAAGCTGCGTTGCTACGGGTGCTGACACGCTAGAGGCCGATTTCAGATTTCACTTGGGCATCGCCGAGGCGACGCAGAACCCGCATTTTTTTGAGCTGATGCGCCATCTGGGCACCACGGTCATTCCACGCGCGCGCGTCAATTCGGCACAGCTGGCCAAGGAAGATAAGAGTTTCTACCTAGATCGCGTGAATCGCGAACATCGGGTGATTTACGACGCCATCGATCGGCAAGACGCCGACGCTGCGCGGGCTGCGATGCGTGTGCATCTGACCAATAGCCGAGAGCGGCTGCGCCGTTTTGCTGCGGAGTCGTGAGTGCTCGGCGCCGATCGTGCCAGCTTTCCACTAGCCAAGTGACGCTCAATCCACCAGCGGGGCAATGCATCACACACGCCCGTCGCAGCATCAGCTGATCGGCGAGGTTTTCGTGGCGTCAATTAGCCGTTAAGCGACGCATTTTCGGACATACAACTTATTGCTACAACTAGCTTTGTAATGGGCAAACAAGTCTAAAAATACGCTTATCGACTTTTGCGATTTATGGCGCGCAGCTGATACTGCAAGACCGCTTGCGCAAAAAGCTGACGACCGTAAATATTGTGCGTTTAGCTCACTAAAAGTCGCGTTGCCGTCTGACAAACGGCTACGACTTTTGCTCATAACCTCAGGTCGTTAAGGTTGGTTTGGCAGGGTCGCTTCAAGCTCGATCTGAAGCGCACTTTACCCACCGACGCTACGTTTGCAATTGTGCAAACGCATCAACTGAGAGACAACTATGAACAAAAACGCAGGACTGTGGATTGATCACCGAGAGGCCGTCATCGTGTTCGCCGCCATGGGCGCAGACACCACCGAGGAAACGAAAAAAGTGCAATCGGATATGGAAAAAAACTCTCGCTATTCGGGTCGCGCGGCGAGCGAAGGCGTTGCCGAAGACCAACGCGATCGGCAGTATGCAACCCATCTCGACCAGTACTTTGATGAGGTCATCACGCAGCTCCATGATGCAACAGCCATTCTGATTTTTGGGCCCGGCGAAGCCAAAGGTGAGTTTAAAAAGCGCCTTGAGCACAAGCGCATGGGAGAGCGTATTGTTGGCGTCGAAACCACCGACAAAATGACCGATAACCAGATCGCGGCGAAGGTGCGCGAGCATTACAAGAAGTAGCACGGTAAATCGTTCAGGGGTGGCACTGTGCGCCCCCGCAAGCCCGCACACGTAACTGCGCCGCACCTTTCGAGGTCTGATGAAATAGCACTGCGTTCGCGCCTGATGACCGCTGTTGCGGCGCGCATCGTTAGCGGTAACATCGGTCGCTGTGTCATCCACCCAGCCTCCCTCTAGCCGTGTCACCGTGCCGCGCCGTGCTTCGCGTCGCGGTACCGGTAATACGACGCTGGCCGATGTTGCCAAGCTAGCGGGTGTTTCGGCCATCACGGTCTCACGCGCCCTGAAAACGCCATCGCTGGTGGCCGAAGAAACGCTGGCCCGAATTCACGACGCTGTGTCGCGCACCGGCTACGTGCCGAACCTTATTGCCGGTGGCCTTGCGTCTAATCGCAGTGGCTTGGTTGCTGCCTTGGTGCCGACCATCGCAGGCTCGGTGTTTCTCGATACGGTGCAAGCGTTGACCGACGCGTTTGACGAGGCAGGCTTTCAGCTCATGCTTGGTCAAAGCGGCTATACCGGTATGCGCGAAGACGCGCTAATCAACGCCATCGTTGGCCGTCGCCCCGACGGCATTGTGCTGACCGGCATCATGCATTCAGCAGAGGGGCGGCGACGGTTGCTGGCGTCCGGTATTCCGGTGGTTGAAACGTGGGACCTGACGCCGACGCCCATTGACATGCTGGTGGGTTTTTCGCATGAGCAGGTGGGGCGCGACGTCGCCGATTTTTTGTTCGCAAAAGGCTATCGGCATCCTGCCATGGTCAGCGCTGACGATTATCGAGCGGGATTGCGTCGCGCCGGATTTGAGCGTCGCATGCGCACGCTTGGCGTGGCCGTAATGCCGGTGCAGGTGGTGCCGGCGCCCACCACATTGCGCAACGGCCGCGAAGGCTTTGCAGCACTGCGTGAAATTGACGCGGGCATTGACGTGGTGTTTTGCAGCTCAGACGTGCTGGCTCACGGCGTCATCACCGAGGCGCACGCGCGCGGACTCAAGGTGCCCGAAGACATCGCAGTGATGGGTTTTGGTGATCTGGCGTTTGCCTCGTACATCCATCCCGCGTTGTCGACGGTCAAGATCGATGGTGTGACCATCGGGCGCCAAGCGGCTCGGTTCATTATTGATCGTATCGAAGGAGCGGACATCGGCGAGCGCATCCGCGACATCGGTTTTTCTATAGTTCCGCGCGATAGCGTTTAGTTCGCCGTGGTTTCAGGGGAGCGCTTTGTCGCACCGGTTGGCCGCAGACTTACTCGATCGTCGCAGCCGTTTGCAGCGCAACGCTTTTCTACGACATTCAATCTGCTGCGCTGCCCTCGGTTGACAGCCTTGAAATTACGTTCTAAACTTAAATGTTAGCGCTACCATTGCGCCGCTCAAAAACTTGAATCAGCCCATGACAAACCGTAAAAAGCCAGAAGAACTCCGCAGTCACCGCTGGTATGGCGTGAAAGACCTGCGTTCGTTCGGGCACCGTTCGCGCACCGCGCAAATGGGCTATCACCAGAGCGATTACGCAGGTAAACCGGTCATCGCGATCATCAACACCTGGAGCGACATTAACCCGTGCCATAGCCATTTCAAGGCACGGGTGGAAGAGGTCAAGCGCGGCATTTGGCAGGCGGGCGGTTTCCCGGTGGAGATGCCGGCGATGTCGCTGTCTGAGCCTTTCCAAAAGCCCACCACCATGCTCTACCGTAACTTGTTGGCGATGGAGACGGAGGAGCTGCTCAAGTCCTATCCCGCCGATGGCTGCGTGCTGATGGGCGGTTGCGACAAAACGACACCGGCGTTGGTCATGGGCGCGCTGGCGATGAATTTGCCCACGATCTTCATGCCCGCCGGCCCCATGCTGCGTGGTGACTACAAAGGCGGCACCATCGGCTCTGGCTCAGACACGTGGAAATACTGGGCTGAACTGCGCGCCGGCAACATCACGGAAAACGATTGGCAGGAAGTTGAAGACGGCATCGCCCGCTCGCCCGGACACTGCATGACGATGGGCACCGCGTCCACCATGACCAGTGCCGTTGAAGTGCTCGGTCTCACGCTGCCCGGAGCCGCGTCAATTCCGGCCCCTGATTCGCGGCACGCACAAATGGCCACGCTCACCGGCAAACGCATAGTTGACATGGTGTGGGAAGACTTAAAACCGCTCGACTTGTTGACCGAAGGCTCGTTCACCAATGCGGTCACCGCCGTGCTCGCGCTGGGTGGATCGACCAACTCGGTGGTGCACTTGATTGCGATGGCGCGCCGCGCCAGCATTCCGCTGACGCTGGATCGATTCGACGAACTGGCGCGCATCACGCCGGTCATCGCCAACCTGCGCCCGAGCGGCGCCTACTTGATGGAGGACTTTTATTACGCCGGTGGCTTGCGTGCGTTCCTCGGTCAACTGGGCAGCGCGATTGACGGCACCCAGCTCACCTGCAACGGCAAAACGCTTGGCGAAAATATTCAAGGTGCGAAGGTCTATAACGAAGACGTGATTCGCCCGCTTGCTAAACCGCTGGTTGAGCGCGACGGCCTCGCTGTGCTGTACGGCAACATCGCGCCAAAAGGCGCTGTCATCAAGCCCGCTGCGATGGAGCAACACCTACGCAAGCACACCGGTCGTGCGGTCGTGTTCAAGGATTACAACGACATGTCGGCGCGCATCGATTCGCCGGATCTGGACGTCGATAAAGACAGCGTGATTGTGCTGCAAAGCGCTGGGCCACAGGGTGCCCCCGGCATGCCGGAATGGGGCCAATTGCCGATCCCGCAAAAATTATTGAAACAGGGCGTACGTGACATGCTGCGCATCAGTGACGCACGTATGAGCGGCACCAGCTATGGTGCCTGCGTGCTGCACGTGACGCCTGAGTCGCATGTGGGCGGGCCGCTTGCGCTGGTACGCGACGGCGACATGATCACAATCGACATTGATGCTCGCGGCATCAACATGCTGGTCAGTGATGAGGAAATCGCGAAACGAAAAGCGGCTTGGGTGAAACCGATTCCAAAATTCACGCGCGGCTATGGCGTGCTTTATTTGAAACATATTCAGCAGGCGGACGTGGGTTGCGACTTCGACTTTTTGGAGCCGGGATATAGCGAAGGCGCTGAGCCGCAGACGGCGTCGGGTGAGCCGGAAATTCACTAGGGAAACACGGATTTATCGACTTGTCATCCTGGGCGAAAAGCGAAGGATCATGCGACACGCAATGATTTCTTTGAGCTTCAACCATCCTCGCATGCGAGCTGATCCTTCGCCGCGCTCAGGATGACATTTACCTGCGCATACCTAAGCGCGGTTGGAAAAAGTGCCGACGGCAGCATTGCCTGCCGTGGTGCGAACGGCACGAAAACGCACCGAGACGAAACGAGGACTAATCCCATGACGCCGTTCATCCGCGCCCTGTTAGCACTGACCACAGCAACGCTGCTCGCGGGGTTCACCAGCGCCCAAAACATCGCGTTCCCGAACAAACCAGTCACCCTCGTTGTGCCCTTTCCTCCGGGCGGCGGAACTGACATCGGCGCGCGCGTCATTGCCCAAAAACTCACCGTGAAGTGGGGCCAAACGGTAGTGGTCGAAAACCGGGCGGGAGCCGCTGGACTGGTGGGCGCAGATATGGTGGCCAAGGCTAAGCCCGACGGCTACACGCTACTTGTGGGCAATGTTGGCACGCAGGCGATCAACCCGTCGCTATACGCCAAGATGCCGTACAACGCCGACACCGCGTTCGCCCCCATTTCGATGATCGCAGAGCTGCCCTTTCTGATGATGGCGAGCACCAAAGTCCCCGCCAAATCAGTGCGCGAATTTGTCGCATTAGCGAAGGCTGCGCCCGGCACGCGGACCTTCGCGAGCTCTGGTAACGGCGGCTCGCCGCACTTAACGGGAGAGATTTTTCAGGCCGCGGCGGGTGTCAAGATGACCCATGTTCCATACAAGGGGGGTGGCCCCGCGCTGACTGACTTGATGGCCGGTCACGTTGACATTTTGTTCGCTTCAGTGCTCGAAGGTTCGGGTCATGTGAAAGCCGGAAAACTGCAAGCCTTTGCCATGAGCAGCGCCACGCGATCGCCCGCACTGCCCGACGTGCCAACGCTTGCCGAAGCGGGGGTGAGCGGTGCCGAATCGGGTTCATGGATTGCGATGTTTGCGCCCGCCGGAACGCCGCAAACGATCATCGATAAGATTGCCGCCGATATTAAAGACGCGCTCAGCGTGGCCGAGACGCGAGACAAATTAATCGCACAGGGCGCGACGCCGCAGTCAACAACGCCGGCGGAGCTCAAGGCCATTATCGACCGAGATCGCGCGCGCTACGGCAAAGTAATTGTCGAGCGCGCAATCTTGGTCGAATAAAGAAAAAATGTGCTCTTCGAGCGGCCTAGAAATCGCCGCGCACATGGCCAAAGATGCTCCGCACTGGGCGGAACGGGCCAAAAAAATCCGGCGCAACCGCCAACTCATCGTCTCTTAAACTGCTGGAATGATCATGTCTGAAATGAACCCCACCACCTTCGCGCTTCTCAAAAAAGTCAGCGTTGCTACGCTCTGCACGCAGCTCTTCAAACGCGGTTTTCGCAATGTCTATTTGCAAGGTCCGCAGCGCTTGACCAAGCCGACTAACGGCAACCTGGTCGGGCCGGCGTTCACCATGAGGAACATTCCGGCGCGTGAAGATCTTGACCAGATTAGCGCCTTCGACAACCCCGATCATCCGCAGCGCAAAGGCATCGAAACTGTGCCGCCCGGCCACGTGCTGGTGCTTGATTGCCGTGGCGAAAAACGCGTTGCTTCAGGTGGCCAGATTCTCACCACGCGGCTGATGGTGCGCGGCGCAGCGGGCTTGGTGTCCGATGGCCCGGTACGCGACAGTGGCGACATCAGCAAAATGGATTTTCCGGTGTATTGCGCCGGTGGCAGCGCGCCCCTGAACCTAATTTATCACCACGCAATTGATCTCAACGTACCGATCGGTTGCGGCGGTGTGGCCGTGTATCCGGGCGACATTATTGTTGGCGATGACGAGGGCGTCGTGGTGATCCCTGCGCATCTAGCCGACGAAGTCGCCGCCGATGCCGCAGCACAAGAGGTGCAAGAAGTGTATTTGCTTGAACTCGTCGCCGGCGGCGCAAAACTTCCGGGCACCTATCCGCCGAACGCTGAGACCAAAGCTAGGTTCGAAGCCTGGAAAAAAGAAAAAGGACTGTAAATTGCAAGTCGGGTCGCGATGCTGTCTTGTACGGTCGCGCCCGCGCTTGTCTAGGTGCGGTATCGGGCGCGGGCAGACTAATCCTCCCGCGCCGCGCAGCTTGTGTCGCTGTGTTTAAAGTCCGTTCAAACGCCCAGCCCTAACGGGTGGAGCGTCGAGTCACAACAGCACCAACCACCACCAAGAGCGCCGCGAGAATCATGATCATCCACTGCGAAAGCGTGGGTACCGCGACTACCGACGACGAGCTCGAACTCGAACCGAGCGAACATGACGTGACGTTGCTGCTATCCAGAGTGACTGCCTCAATTCGTGCCAGCGCACGGCCGGACAGCGTGGAACCTGTCATCAGGGCAATATTGGCATACGCAAGGATGTTGCCTATGAACCTGGTGCCGGTGCCCAACGTGGCGGATGCGCCTACTTGCCAATACACATTACATGCCTGAGCACCATTGATTGGTACAACGCTTGCGCCTGAAGTTGTGATCAGGCTGCTGACCGTTTTGAACACCCACACAGCATTAGTGTCACCCTGTGCGTCGAGTTTGAGCAGCCCCGAGTTTGATGCTGATGACGCGAAACAATAGACGCCAGGCGCAAGCGTCATGCCCACCAAATCAGTGGGCACCGGAAATGTACGAGTGCATGTTTGAGCCGCAAGTGCGCCATACGCCACAGCGCTGTCGAATTGCGCGCTCGCCGCGAGCGGATCGGCACGATGCACTGTGCCGTTGGCTATGCCAGGCGGAAAGCCTGTGATCGACGTACCCGGAGACACGCCCAAGTCGCCATTGACAATAGTTGGGCCGGTATTGGTGACGCCGGCCCCGCCCAAAACCGCAAAACTGCCTGCTGTGCCCAGCGGCACTCCCGTCGCGGCGAAGGCGACGTTTACTGGCGTGATGAGCAGCGCTACGGCAAGTCCGATGCAGGCGATAAAGCCTGAAGGATTTGCTGGCTTCGCCGAACGCTCATGACTGCCAAGAACGCCGCGGATCTTAACTTTTGTTGATACTGTCGCAGTCATTGTTTTATAGTCTCGGGTTATTAAACGATTATTCTGAGACCATAGTCGCACGCGCAGTATTGGTCTGTGCGTTGCCGAACATAGGACAATGGCATTAAAAAGATTTCGTTCGCTTTCAGTCGCAGCCAACGCAATGCGAAAACAAACCGCGGCGGCGCAGCGCGACTTTCGCGATGCCGCTGACTATCATTGTGGTCTGACTTTCTGCGGTGCGGGCCATGAACTTTAAAAACCAATGCGTGATCGTCACCGGAGCCTCCGGTAACTTGGGCCGTGCCGTCGTGCATGCCTTCGCACAGCGCGGCGCCTTCGTCGCCCTGGTGGACCGCGACGCCACAGCGGTTGACGCCGCACTCGCCGATTTGGGCTACACTAACGACCAACGCTTCATGCCCGTCATCGGTGATTTGCTCGATCAGGCGCAGGTTGCCGCGATGGTCGCCGCCATCGTGCAACGCTTCGGCGGGGTGCAGGTGCTGTGCAACCTCGCCGGCGGCTTTCGCATGGGCGAGGCGGTGCATGAAACGAGCGACGCCAACTGGAATTTTCTGTTCGATATCAACGCGCGCACGCTGTTACACGCCGCCCGCGCAGTCGTACCGCAAATGCTTTCGCAGGCGGTGGACGCCCACGGAACGCGCGGCAAGATAGTTAACGTCGGCGCTTTTGGTGCGCAGCGAGGAGCCGCAAAGATGGGCGCTTACGGCGCAGCTAAGGCCACCGTGATCCGCATGACCGAAGCAATGGCCGCAGAGCTGCGAGAGCAGGGCATCAACGTCAACTGCGTGCTGCCCAGCACGCTCGACACGCCGCAGAACCGCGCCGACATGCCCACCAGTGATCCCACTCGTTGGGTCGCGCCTGACGCGCTCGCCGAGGTGATGGTGTTCCTCGCCTCAAACGCCGCCCGCGCAGTGCATGGCGCAGCGGTGCCAGTCACGGGGCTGAGTTAGTTTGGTGCGACTCGTAGTTTCACTGTAGGCTGGGTCAAGACCCAGCGCGCGCAGCACCAGCCGCGCTGGGTTTATCAACCCAGCCTACAAGACCGTAGGCTGGGTCGAGACCCAGCGCGCGCAGCACCAGAAGCGCTGGGTTTATCAACCCAGCCTACGAGACCGTAGGCTGGGTGAAGACCCAGCGCGCGCAGCTGGGTTTATCACCCAGCCGACGAGATGCTCCGGTGACCGCTAGATATTAGCTTTGGCAAGACTACGTGTTACCAACATCAAGTAGTAGTCGCTGCCCTAGGCGCTCGTCTAACAGCGCTTTGAAACGTTGGCTCGTATCAATTTGCCCGGACGCGCTGCGCTTCTCCTGGCTACAAATTTCACGGTACGACCTGCCCGATAGAATCCCATATGGCTCTTGATCCTGAATTCGAAAAACTCCGTACCCCGCCTCACTCGATTGAGGCGGAACAATCAGTGCTTGGTGCGCTGATTATTGACAACAACGCGATTGATAAGGTCGCCGATTTGTTGCGCGGCGACGACTTTTATAACGAGGCGCATCGCCTGATTTATGAGCACATTAACCGGCTGGCAGCAGACAACACGGCCGCCGATGCGGTGAC
>JACMNN010000263.1 GCA_014378555.1 Burkholderiales bacterium
CGTTACCCCGACGCTGGCCGGAGCGGGGTGACGAGTAAATCCGTGTTTCCTTAGCTAATTTCGCTTAGCGCCTGCGGTCACCCACGCGCCAATTTTTGCGCGCTCTACTTCGGTAATCTGGGTGGAGTTGGCCATCGGCATAATGCGCGTCACCACCGCCTGCTGGTACATCGCTTGAGCGTTTTTTAGGATGAGCTGTGGCGTGTGCAACTGGATGTTTTTTGAGATGACCTGCGCGTTGTGACACATGGCGCAGCGCTGCTCGACGATGGACTGAATCTCGGTAAATGTCGGCACGATCGCAACGGCGATCGTGGGTTGTGGCGTGGGTGCAATCCAAATCGCCACACCCGCGAGAATTGCGGCACCCGCGGCAAACCATTGGTATTGTTTCTTGCCCTTTAGTTTCAGCACAAAAAACTGACGGATTAAAACGCCTGCCAGCATGATGAGCGTGAGCACCAACCAGTTGAATGGCGCGCTGTAGGTCATGCTGTAATGGTTTGACAGCATCGCAAACAGCACCGGCAGCGTGAAGTAGGTGTTGTGCACGCTGCGCTGTTTTGCGCGCATCGGATGCAGCGCATCGGGTGTCAGCCCGGCTTTCATCGCGGCCACTGTTTTGCGCTGACCGGGGATGATGACCATCGCCACGTTCGCGCTCATCGCGGTGGCGAGCATTGCGCCAGTGAGCAAAAACGCCGCGCGGCCTGCGAACAAATGGCACGCGATGAACGTCGCGATGATCACGTAGACAAACACCAAAAAGCCGACAATCAGGTCGCCGTTTTTCGCTTGTCCGAACATGCGGCAGATGCCGTCGTACACCACCCAACCCATCAGCAAATACACCAGCGACGCTGCAATGGCGGCGGCGGATGAGCCCCAGGCAAACACGTTTTTGTCGATCAGGAAAGTCTGCGCGTTGAACAGGTACAACACCACGAACAACGCGAAACCGCTCATCCATGTCCAGTAACTTTCCCAATAAAACCAATGCAGATGTTCAGGCAATTGTTTCGGCGCGACCATGTACTTTTGCGGGTTGTAGAAGCCGCCGCCGTGAACCGCCCACAGCTCGCCGTCAACGCCTTTTTCTTTAAGCGCTGGGTCGGTCGGTTTCACCAGACTGCTGTCGAGAAACACGAAGTAAAAGGATGCGCCAATCCACGCGATGCCGACGATCACATGCAGCCAGCGCAGCAGCAGATTCAGCCAGTCGAAAATGTACGATTGCAATTCCATAGCGCTAGCTGCCCCGATACGTTGAATAAGTCCACGGCGAACACAGCAGCGGCACGTGATAGTTGCCGCCGTCTTCAGCAATGCCAAAGTCAATCGGCACCACGTCAACAAACGCCGGGTCGGGCAGCTTCATGCCGGTGTTGCGAAAGTGTTCGCCAATGTGAAACACCAGTCGGTAGCGACCGCGCTTGACTTCAGAATCCTTGAGCAGGGGCGCATCGGTGCGGCCGTCGGCATTGGTGCGGGTGGCGAGCAGTAACTGGGGCGTTGCCTCGTCCATTGAATAAAGTTCAATCGCCACGTTAGGCGCGGGCCTGCCGTGAACCGTGTCGAGAACGTGAGTTGAGAGTTTGCCCATAAAAAATTACTCGGTGAGGATGTCGAGCAGGCGCAGGCGCGCGATCTCGCCGACCTGCATCAGGTTGTTGTTGAATTCCATGCTGCGCGTGTTGGTCAGGCGTGACGTCACAGCGGCGAAAATTGCGGGTTGTGTGTTGTTGCGCACAGCGATGATGAAGGGAAAGCCGAATTTTTCGCGATACGCCGCGTTGTGTGCACGCAGTTGCGCCACAAGCGTTGCCGTCATCGCCGTGAGTCCCGCGCCCGCCTGCTCAGAGGTGGATTCGTGGGTCAGCGTGCCCAACGCGGCCTCTTTGCCCGCGAGCTCGGGGTGCGAGTTCAGTAGCTTGAGTTTTTCGTCGTCACTAGCTGATTGAGTGACGGCGACAAGTGCTGAATGTAGGGCTGCGCGCGATGCGTAACCCGTTGCGGTTTTCATTGCGAACGCGCGCTCGGCAATCCACGGCGAATGCTCGTACACCGCACCGAATGCCGACGAAAACTCGGCTGGTGAAAAACTATTGACTTGAGTGAGTGTGGGCATGGTTTCTGGTTTAGCTCGCTCCCCGCAAGGGGGAGAGGGGAGAGGGTTGGGGAAGAGCGGCGCGTTGCCGTCGGCTAGCGAAATGGCGTCATCCAGCCTAAGCCCTCGACCGTGGTCGTCTTAGGCTTGTACTCGCAGCCCACCCAGCCGTCGTAACCCAATGCATCGATGTGCTTGAGCACCCACGCATAGTTGATCTCGCCGCTGCCGGGCTCATGGCGACCGGGGTTGTCGGCGATTTGGATGTGCCCGATGCGTGACATGCTGTTAGTCAACGTAGCGCCAAGTTCACCCTCCATGCGCTGCGCGTGATACACGTCGTACTGAATAAACAAATTGTCGGAACCCACTGCGTCAAGAATCGCCAGCGCCTCGCTGGTCCGATTAACAAAGTACCCGGGGATGTCAAACGAGTTGATCGGCTCAGTCACCAGCATGATGCCCTCGCGTTTAAGCTCTGCTGCTGCGTATTTGAGGTTGCCGACCATGGTCGCGGTTGCCGCTTCGCGAGAAATACCGAGCGGCAGCTTGCCGGCCAGGCAGTTGACTCTTCTGCAGTCAAGCGCGTGAGCGTAATTGATGGCTTGTGCCACGCCCGCTTTGAACTCCGCTTCGCGACCCGGAATGCAGGCCATGCCGCGCTCACCGCGGTCCGAGTCGCCTGCAGGCAAATTGAACAGGGCTTGCACCAGGCCATTGGCTTTGAGTGCGGCTTGCAGGTCGGCTGCGGGATACGGATAAGGAGCCATATATTCCACGGCTTTGAAGCCCGCTTGGGCCGCGGCCGCAAAGCGTTCCATAAACGGCAGCTCGTTAAACAGAAAGGTGAGATTGGCGGAAAACTTTGGCATGTCAGATATTTAAGTTAATTAATCAAGCGCCGCCGTCATTAAGGTGGGCGCGCACGCTGTGCTGGCAGTGATTCCCTCAAATTCAATCACGTTATTGATCTCAGTGCCCATCGCGATGTTCGTCGCCCCTTTTTGTAACGCAGTCGCTGCGTCCGTTTGCTGACTTGTTCCGTGTTTGCATCAGAAAAGCGCCGATCAGTGCAGGTCGCTGGGTGAATCGCCCGGCGCTCGCTAGACTTGATCACCAAATAGAAAAATATCATGACCTGGACGCCTGAATACCCCCGAGACATGACCGGTTACGGTCGCAATCCGCCCCAAGCGCAGTGGCCGAACCGCGCCAAGATCGCCATCAACTTTGTACTCAACTACGAAGAAGGCTCCGAGAATTCGCTGTTGCACGGCGACGCGTCATCCGAAACATTTTTGTCTGAAATTGCATTCGCGCAAGCCTTTGAGGCGCGGCATTTGTCGATGGAGTCAATGTATGAATACGGCTCACGCGTTGGCGTGTGGCGCATCCTTCGTGAATTTGCCAAACGCAATTTACCGCTGACGGTGTTTGCTGTGGCCTCGGCGCTTAAGCGCAACGAGGAAGCAAGCCAAGCCTTTTGCGAGTTGGGTCACGAAATCGCCTGCCACGGGTTGCGCTGGATTCACTATCAGCACATCGATGCGGAACGTGAGCGGCAGCACTTAGAAGCGGCCACGCAAATCATCAAGGACATGACCGGGGGTCTTTGGCCGTACGGCTGGTACACCGGGCGCGACAGCCCGAATACCAAACGCCTCGTCATTGCTCATGGTGGCTACGAATACGATAGTGACTATTACGGCGATGATTTGCCGTTCTATCTGCCGGTCGCTATGGGCGACAGCAGCGTTTCCCGCCAACTGATCGTGCCTTACTCGCTCGATAGCAACGACATGAAATTCTCGTCTGCGGCCGGCTTTGCCAACGGCCAGGATTTCGCGCAATATCTGATCGATACGTTTGATGTGCTTTATGCTGAAGGCGAACAATCACCCAAGATGATGAGTGTCGGCATGCACTGCCGCATCCTCGGCAGGCCCGGCCGCATGGCGGGTTTAATGAAGTTTCTTGATCACGTCGAAAAGCATGATCGGGTGTGGGTGACACGGCGCATTGACATCGCACGGCACTGGCGTGCGGTACATCCGGACCAAGCATAGGAGTGTCCTTCATGAAATACGGTATCGAAATTCTCAAACAGGCCGAGGTTCTGGCCACCTATACCGAAGACGCGCCGCGCATCACGCGTACCTATCTTTCGAAGGAGCACAAGCAGGCGGGCGTTTACTTGATTGGCCTGATGCATGACGCCGGCATGAGCGCGGCTTTCGACCCACTCGGCAACATCGTCGGTCGCTACGAGGCGGGTGTGCCGTTTGCGCCAGTTGTGATGACCGGTTCGCATCAGGACAGCGTGCGCAACGCGGGTAAGTTTGATGGTTTGTTCGGCATCTTGTCGCCCATCGCCTGCATTAAAGAATTAAACCGGCAAGGCAAGCGTTTGCCGTACACATTAGAGGTGGTTGGTTTCGGCGATGAGGAGGGGGTGCGTTTCCCGGCGACGCTCGTGGGCAGCAAAGCGATGTCCGGTACGTTTGATCCGGCATGGCTTGATAAGGCTGATGCTGCTGGCGTGACCATGCGTCAGGCCATCAACGACTTTGGTGGCGACGCCAGCAAGTGGCGCGAGCTGGATCGCCGCGGCGAGCAG
>JACMNN010000264.1 GCA_014378555.1 Burkholderiales bacterium
ACCCGCACGCCATCCGGAAATCCACCGTACGGCTGGAATAAATCGGGGTACGACTCGTTGCCACCGAGGCCTAAACCGGCGGCAATCGAGAGCGACATTTGATGCCCGCCGTGTGGCACGCAGCGGGTTGGCGACCAGCCATATTCTTTGAGCATGTCGAGCGTGCGCAAGTATTCGACGAGGCCATAACTGAGCGCGCAGTCGAACTGCAACCAATCGCGATCTTTGCGCATGCCGCCGTGACGAATCAGATTTCGGGCATCTTGCATCGAGAATAAATTCTCGCCCGTGGCCAGCGACCCGGCGTAGCTTTTACCGAGCTTCGCCTGCAATTCGTAGTCGAGCGGATCGCCCGCTTCTTCGTACCAAAACAGCGGATATTGCGCCATCGCTTTGCCATACTCAACCGCCGTTTTAAGGTCGAAGCGACCGTTGGCATCCACCGCCAATTGCTGACCGGGTTGCAGCATTTTCAGCACCGCTTCAATGCGCTCCACATCGTCCTTAAGTGGGGCGCCACCGATCTTCATTTTGACCACCGAATAGCCGCGATCCAAATAGCTTTGCATCTCGCCACGCAAACCATCGAGCCCTTTTCCGGGATGGTAATAACCGCCTGCCGCATACACGAAAACCTTCGGGTTAGCGGTTCCGTTACCGTAGCGTTGCGCGAGCAATTCATGCAGCGGCAGATTGGCTATTTTGGCCGTCGCGTCCCACACCGCCATGTCAATAGTGCCGACCGCGACCGAGCGCTCGCCATGACCGCCGGGCTTTTCGTTGGTCATCATGCAGGTCCAGATTTTGTGCGGATCGAGGTTGCTGCCTTCATCGTTTATTAGCGAGTTCGGTGGCGCTTCGTGAACGCGCGGAATGAAGCGCTCGCGCATCAAATTGCCCTGACTGTAGCGACCGTTGGAATTGAAGCCGTAGCCAATGACCGGCTTGCCATCGCGCATCACATCGGTGACGACCGCGACCAGGCTCAGCGTCATTTTGCTGAAGTCGATGTAGGCGTTACGGATCGCCGATTTAATCGGGCGGGTAGATTCGAGTATTTGGGTGATTTTCATGATGCGGTTCGAGCAAGAGCAACCGCGGTGGCGGCGCGACCAAGTGTTTGTAGCATGCGCACTGTTTGCGCCACCCGGTACAGCCCGAAATGCGCGATTTCGAGGGCGATTATTCAGCGTTAACGGCAGTCAACTCAAACGACGCACTGCGCCCTTGCGCATTCACCATCTTCAATTTGAACGGCACGTAATGCCATGCCGGCACCAGCCAGAATGTGGCGCTGCCGTTGGGTTTGCCGTCGGCTTCGGGCTTCCGCCCGCCCTTCCACACTTGGGCTACCACCTCGCCCGCAGGCGAGTCAATTTTTTCGTCACCCGCCCGCACCAACGTGTAGACGTCCATGCGCCGCGAGCTGCCAACGCTGAAGGTGATGGTGTCGCCCTTGGGCGCGGCAAAGTAGAACTGCACAATCCAGGTGAGCGGATCATGCGGTGCGCCTTCAAAAGGAATTGGCTCCTTGTCAGGGATGCGTACCAGTCCTTTTTCGTGATCGAAAATCACCTCGCGTCGCTTTTCGGGGTTGCCGCGCTCTTCGGTAAATTTATCGGGACGCAGGCCCTCGCTGGTAATTTTTCCTTCCGATTCGCCAGTAAACGTGCCCGGATACAAGAGCGCTGCCAGGCCACGACCACGCCCTTTAACCACCAGTTTGTAGCGTCCTGCGTCATGCGTGAAGCTCAGGTTAACCGGGCCGACTTCAAACTTTTGCTCACCGAGGAATGCGGTGTAAGCGAGGTCGATTTTTTTCGGTGGCATCCGCGCCGGAGGCTCCGGCGGAACGACCGGAAGTGGCACCGGCGTGGGTTCAGGAACCACGACCGGCGCGGGCTCTGCAACCGGTTGGGCCGCTGCCGCAGGTTCGGGTGCGGATGCAGCAGCGAGCGCGGGCTCCGGGCCGGGCTCGACGACTGGATCCGGTGCGGCGATAGCCACCGGCGAATCTGCAACCACTGCTGGAGACGGCTTTGGCTTAGCTCGCGGTTTCGGTTTAGCGGCAGGTTTGACTGCGGGCGAAACCGCCACCGGCAACGGTGGTGGTGGCAAGTTGACGAATTTCGCCTTGATTGGTGCAAATTTTTCTTCTGGCGGTTCGATTTCGGCGAACGAGCCGAGCAGCAAGTGAGCCACGATCGACACGACGATGGCCGCGATCAATTTGCGCGGCGGGGTTGCCAACAATCCGCGCCGCCTGACTATCGCGCGCGCCATGTCATAGCGCGCGGCGTCAGCGCCAGCCGAGGCAGCTGGTTTGGCGGGCGTTACTGCTAAATCGGACATGCAGGCATCAAACGCGCGCTGCAGCTGTGGCGATGACCGGTGTGGTCGATTTCGGAAGTGTTGTCACGCGAAGGCCATCGACGCGCAATCGGCCATCGCAAAACAGCCGCACCGCATACGGAAAAATTTGCTGCTCTTGACGCAACACTTTGGCCGCGAGCGTGTCCGCAGTGTCGTCGTCTTCCACCTGCACTGCTGCCTGCGCGATGATCGGCCCGCGATCGAGCTCCGGCGTTACAAAATGAACGGTGCAACCGTGCAGCTTAACTCCCTCTTGCAACGCGCGCGCGTGCGTGTGCAGGCCCGGAAAGCTGGGCAGCAAAGAAGGATGGATGTTGATCAATCGAGCAGCGAAAGCTTGAGTAAACACAGGGGTGGTGATGCGCATGAAACCAGCTAGTACGACCAAGTCGGGGCGGTATTCGTTCAATGCAGCCACCAGCGCGGCGTCAAACGCCTCGCGAGTTTCAAAGTCTTTGTGACTGACCACAAAATGGGCAATGCCCGCATCACGCGCAATATCAAGGCCTTTGGCGTCCGCCTTGTTGCTGCCAATCACCACTACGTCACCCCCCAGATCGTTGCCCAACAGCGAGGGCAAGTTGGAGCCACGACCGGAGATGAGGACGGCGATGCGTTTGCGCGCTGCAAGACGCGGATATGGAGCGGTCACAGCGCTTTTGCACCGGGCAATTTGCCAAGCGCTTTGTCAAACGTGCCGAGCGGGGTGTGGCCCGCTTTGCGGGCGATTTCCAGGACGAGACAGTCGGTGAAGCTGAGTTTTTTCTGCCCGTTGAAATGCACGAGCGCAGCTTCGACAACATCGACGTCGTGAACACGCAATTTCGGGTGCAGGGTCGTGGTTTCGACAAACCGCGAAAGTTGCTCACGAGTAAATGAATAATAAGATTCGAGCACCCAGACCGCTTCGATCAGCACGACGTGTGAAACCCATGCACCCGGGTCTATAAATCGCTTGGCCGCCGCCACCTGCTTTTGATCGTCAAGCACCGCAAGGCGCACCAGCACGTTGGTATCAACGGCCAGCATATCGATCGCGTGCGTGCTGAGCGATGGCCTCTTTCATTTGTTTCAAGCTGATCGGCTTGGGCGGGCCGTTGGGGAAGAGTTCTTTGTGAACGTCCTCGAACGTCACGGAAGCACGCTTCTTCACTACCACCTCATCACCCCGCAACGTCCATTGCAGCGTGCTGCCAGGTGCGACACCTAGTTTGCGGCGAATCGCGGCGGGAACTGAAACTTGACCTTGCGAGGTAATGCGGGTGTCGACCCTGATTGGCGGCGAAGATGCGGGAGATGAGGTATCCATAGCACGCTCCTAAAAACGCATATTACCACGGTAATATGCGGCACACACTGTAGAAACGGCCTGCCGCGACCCACGGTGGCGTAGCTATGCATCGGATCGCGGCAAGCCGCCCCGACAAGAGCATTAGCGCTATCGCAGCTTCAAATCCTCGGCGCTGTAAGTCACGCCAATAGGCTCGATGATCACCTGTTTCGGCCCCGCTTCTACCGAGCCTGCAACCCACGCATCGATGCCACATTCCCGCGCAATCGCGACCGTTTTTTCCGCCTGCGCAGGAGCTACAAAAAACGCAAAACCCGCGCCCATGTTGAGCGTGCCGTAGGCCTCTGAGTTGTCGAGTTTGGTCTCGGCTTGCATAAAAGCAAGCACTGGCGGCACTGGCGGCACGGCGTGAATGCGGTAGGTGAAAACACTGGTGTGGCGTAACAGTTTTCGCCAACCGTGGCCGGTGACATTAACGCAGTATTTCACGCTGACGCCCGCCTTTGCCAACGCCTCGGTGACCGGTGCGTAAAGCGTTGTTGGAGCGAGCAGCGCCTCGCCGAAAAGCTCGCCCGCTTTGCCGTGCGGCGCGATGGCGGTTTGATAACCGTTCGGCAACCGCTCGGCAAGCTTCCTTGCCAGCGACACACCGTTGGCGTGAATGCCGCTTGATGCGAGGATCACGATGGCGTCGCCCACGCTCAGGTTGTCGCCCAGTGACAAACGCGACTTCGGTTTGACGATGCCGGTGCAGGACGCGCCGAGGTCGATGGTGCCACCTTCCACAACCCCCGCAAGCGCTGGTGTTTCGCCGCCGCCCCACGACACGCCGCAGGTTTCGCACGCGGCTTTCCAGCCTTTGATTAAATCGGCGGCGCGCTGCTTATCGGCAAACCAGTCGCTGCCGCCTGCCGCCCAGTACGCCTGTACGATGAGCGGCGTTGCGCCGACGGTAATCAGATCGTTAACCGCCATCGCAATGGTGTCTTGTGCAATCGCTGCGTAAAAACTTTTGCCTGTTTCACGATACACAGCGTCAGCAACGAGAATTTTGGTGCCGAGGCACTCGACGATGGACGCGAGATAAAACGGACCCGCGTCGAGCACATAGGCTGATTCGCCGCGCGAGGCCGCGACTTCTTGCATCCCGTGCCGGTCGAGCTGCGCGCTTGTGGCTCGCGCGCTTTGTTGCGCGAGCAATTTGATCGGGTCAACCTGATCGTAATTGACGCCGGCCATTTCGTAGGTCAGGGCGTCGGCATGAGTCGGGGGATGAGAGGCGGTCATAGCTAAAAGGCGTGATCGTGATTTAATTCCGCCCACTATGAATGCAAAGCACGCTGAGGCGAAAGACGTTGTGAACTCGCAAAACGTAGACCGCGCGCAAAATCAATCGAGCGCAGGCCACGCAAAAGAAAATTTTAGCCCGCCTCCCGCTGGCACGCAGCAAGCCGAGTCAGCACTGGCTGCGGACGCAGCGACTTTTGCTGCGCTTGGCACCCTCTGCACGCCCGGCACGCCCGAGAGTGATCAGACCTGCGTGGTTGCCGTGCTGCCGGCCGCAACGCGCATGCGCTGGTGGATCGAATTGACGCCCGGTTTGCGAGCGCTCGCTATTGTTGCCGCGGTGGTGGCGTTCGGTTTTCTGGTGAATGCGCTGGCCCCGGTGCTCACGCCGTTTATGTTTGGCGCAATTCTTTCCTACATTGGCGCGCCCATCGTGGCGTGGCTTGTACGGCGAGGCATACCGCGCGCGGCGGGTGCGGTGTTTGTCATCTTCGCGATTGCGGCGTTTATGGGCGGCCTGGTGCTGGTGGTCGCGCCGTTGGTTTCTTCGGAAATTTCGCGCATTGCCGAAGCACTTCCGGCGTTACTCAGCAAAATTCAAGACCAGTGGCTGCCGTGGCTTAACGCTACTTTTGGCACTGCGTTCTCGTTTGATCTGACGCAACTAAAAACGCTGGCCAAAGATAACGCAGGCGCGGTGAGCGGCATTTCAGCGAAACTGGCCGGGTCGCTGCAATTTGGCGGGCAGATTCTGCTTGGCCTGATTGTCAACCTGACGCTTGTGCCGGTAGTGATGTTCTATCTGCTGCGCGACTGGCCGCAGTTGATCGACGGCATTGACGGCATGGTGCCGCGCTCAATTCGCTCAACCGTGCGCGATTTGGCGCGTGAAATTGATGCCGTATTGTCCGAGTTTTTGCGCGGTCAGGGCACGGTGATGCTGGCACTGGCGACCTACTACTGCATTGCGCTTAAAGTGGTGGGATTGGAGTTTGCGTTGCCAGTGGGGCTGGTGACTGGGCTGTTGGTGTTCATTCCCTACGTTGGCTTCGGGCTGGGCATGATGCTCGGCATGCTTGCCGCACTCACTCAATTCACCACCCCAGGGCCAATCATCGCAGTGGCCGCGATCTTCATGATCGGACAGGTTTTAGAGGGCTTCGTGTTGGTGCCCTATCTGGTCGGCGACCGCATTGGTCTACACCCGCTGGCGGTAATTTTTTCATTGATGGCGTTTGGCCAGTTGTTTGGCTTCGTCGGCGTGCTTTTGGCGCTTCCCGCCAGCGCAGCACTGCTGGTGGCCATGCGCCTATTGCGACGCGAGTTGGTGGCTGAGGCCCCAAAACCCGCATAGATCGGCTCGTTGATGCACGGCACGGCACAGATTCCGTTCGAGTTTTTCACGCCCGAAGCGCCGGATCTCGAAAACTTTGTGGTGGGCGACAACGTCGAGGCGGTCAGCTTAATTGCCTCGCTGGCGAACGCCAGAAGCGCAAGCAAACCGCACGCAGCTTATGTGCTGTGGGGTGGCCCGGGTGTCGGTAAATCGCATCTTTTGAGCGCCCTTGCCAGCGCAGCGCAGCTGAGTGGTCTCCGCGTGATGCAGCTTTCAGCAGCCTCCGAGTTCCCGGATGATGCGTTCGTGGATGCCGATGTGCTTTGCGTGGATGATGCGGATCGCCTGTCCATCGCGCAACAAGGGTGGTTGTTCACCGCTTTCAACCACGTCGCTCAATCAGGCGGCTGCACGGTCACCACCGGCAGTTCAGCGCCAGGTCTTTGGCCAATGCGTGACGATATTCGCACCCGAATGGGCAGCGGGCTGGCGCTGGAAATTTTGCCTATTCCGCAAGACGGGCTGGCGCAGGCACTGTCGCATTACGCGGCGACCCGTGGCTTCAGCGTTAGTCAGGAAGTGCTTTCCTACCTGCTCAGCCACGCGCAACGGGATTTAACCTCGCTGTGCAAAACGTTGGCCGGACTAGACCGGATGTCGCTGGCGCAAAAGCGTGCCGTGACCATTCCGCTGTTGCGGGCCTATATGACACAGTCTCGCGACATGCATCGGTCGTAGAAGTTCCGGGAATACACGTATTCCCTATTTGTGCGTAAAATCGCAGGTTGAGCTTTTGAGATGCATTCACTTTAAGTGGCTGACAGTAGAAGCGTAAGCGGGGAGCTCCGGTTTGCGTTTTTTGTAGGTTTCTTGTCAACCAAGACAAAAGCGCGTTCGTTATCGGCACAGGCTTGTGAAAATCGAGCTACCGCAAAAAAACCAACTCTAGAGGATTTGAAAATGAGCAAACTGTTAATCGCCCTTATCGCTTCGGCTTTCGCCGCTGTTTCTTTCGCCCAAGCCCCAGCCGCTCCTGCTGCTGCACCAGCTAAAGCTGCTGCTCCTGCTGC
>JACMNN010000265.1 GCA_014378555.1 Burkholderiales bacterium
AAACGTGTCGGTCACCACTGCGTTTGCCATGCGTAACGCCGGCGGACGAAGCTCGGTGAGCGTTGCCGTGCTGGCAATATTGCCGCGTGCGGTGTAGGCCGAGAGCGCCTGAAACGCGAACAGCGCGCCGCCAATAGCCAGTGCCGTGACGAGCGCCGTGCCTGCCTGCAAGCGGGTCACCAGCCGCGCGTGACACCACACCAACGTGCCAACAATAACGCCCGCCAACGCATAGTCGTAGCGCTGAATAGCGGCCAAATTGAAGGCGAACGCCGCTGAATCGAACGCGTAATCGAGCACCATCACGGCCACTACGGCGAGCGCTGCGAGTGACACATGAGCGAGGAAATGGCTGGCGCGTCCGTTCAGACGCGACAACAGCGCCCACACGCCTGACCACAATGCCAATACGGCCAGCATGGTGAAGGCGCTGCTGATGTAGGCCGAGCCGCGCTCGCCATCAATGTCACCCAGCCACGTCGACAAGGCGCCACAGGTCAGCGCGAGCGGCACCGTCCATGCAAATGCCCAATGCCCGAGCGTCGGCAACACGGCCTCGTTCGCGGCGCGTGGCACGTGGACATAGCTGCGCGTGCGCACCCGAAACAGTTGCCCGCCCAGCAGAAAGCTCTGGTCTGGAACCACTCGCCACGAGCGCGTCATTCCGCCCGGCGCTGAAAAATCGGGCGCGCCATCAGTAGCGGTGACCGCCAGCGATCCATCGGCTAATCGTGTGATGACGGCCGCCACCGGCCGACGGTCTTTTGATGGCTCAGCATCAACGATATAGTCGCTGTCGTAGGCCGCGCCGATAGACACCGGTGGGCGGTCAAAGCGGTGCCGCGCAACAAACGCGCCGTGCTTATCTAGAAGCTCCAAAAAGACCACGTCATCCGCAGCGGGCAACACGGCTACTTCGTCCATGCCGATGCCTCGAGAAAGCTGCGCAGCAAACGATTGCCATTGACAAACGTCACGCCGCGAATATCAAGGCTGCTCGACAGTCCCTCGGTCGCACGATCCACGGTGGTGGCGTTGATATTCATATCAAACAAACCCTCAAACTCGCGCTGCGCACGCACGCAAACCGCGACCCGAAACGTGGTCGCGTTATGTGTCACAAAGTCCTCGTGACACTGCGGTCGCGTGAGGTATCGTGTCGGCTTCAAATTGCCCTGCCCGGACACCGATGCAGCCATTAGCGAACGCGCATTCCATGTTGAAAATCGCCATACGCCGAGCTTGTCACCATAGCGATAGGTGTGATCCCAACTCAGCGAACCGGTGTTGAAATTTTGGTCGATATAAACGCTACTTTGCAACGCGCAGCGAATCGATTCTGAGCGATACAGCTTGTCAGGTTTCGCCGCCGATTGGCCCCAGCAGCGCAACAGGCGATCATCGCCAATGGCCACTGTCGTCGGTCCTAGTGTTTGCAGCGGAAACGGTTTGCCGAGCAACGCCGCGATCAACGTTTCCTGATGCTTGATCAGCTGCGGCGTGATGGCCTTTTTGTCTAATTCGGTGGCGCGCGGCGCAGCAATCAACGCCCGCACATACCGCAGCGGCACCAACAAGTTCGCCAATTCACCGCCGGTGCCAGCGACGTTCACGCCGATCACCCGCCCCGTCTCGTCAACCGCAGGGCCGCCGCTCATGCCGGGGTTGAGGGCGCCGGTGAAATGGATAGTGTCGTACAGCCGCCGCTCGACTAAGCCGTTGTAAGTACCCTCAGAAATGGCAAAGCCGAGATCGAGTGGATTGCCCAACGAAAAAATCTTTTCGCCTTGCTGCAACGGAACGTTCTCAGCGCGCAAATCGAAATGCGCCGCACTGGAAACCTCAGCCAAACGCACGATAGCGAGATCGTGAATCACGTCGAAACCGAGCAACTCAACCGCGCCCCGCTTACCGTCAACGCGCACGTATTCGGCACGATATCGCGCGGGCTCAAGCACCAACTGCGAAATGACGTGATAGTTGGTAAACGCCGTGCCGTCCGCTGCAATCAGAAAGCCCGAGCCCACGGTGGACTGCGAGCTGCCCGAGCGGGTGAGGATGCGAATTTGCACCAGCTTGTCACGCGCCGCATCAAACAGGCGCTGGCCCGTCGGGGACGGCGCAGACAGGCTGGTCGCCGAGCTTTGCGCGACGCCGTGGGTGGCCATCAGGCACGCCAGCAACATCGCTATGCCAGCGCGCCAAAGTTGCACCCGCTTCACAACCAACAAACGAGGACTGTTGTTGTGGAAATCAGGTTCGATCGAAGAGCCAAGATCAATGCAGCGCGCAGCCCGTCGCAGCAGTGATTTCGTCACGCGTCACGCCTGGCGCAAGCTCCAAAAGCTTTAGGCCCGCGTCGGTGACTTCCATCACCCCCAGATCGGTAATGATGACGTTCACCACGCCAACACCGGTAAGCGGCAGGTTGCATTCAGTGAGAATTTTCAAATCGGTAGAGCCGTCTTTTTTCTTCGCCACATGCTCCATCAACACCACCACGCGGCCCACGCCTGCAACCAGATCCATCGCTCCGCCCATGCCCTTGACCATCTTGCCAGGAATCATCCAGTTGGCGAGATCACCCTTTTCGCTGACCTGCATCGCGCCCAAAATGGCGAGATTGATCTTGCCACCGCGAATCATTGCAAAGCTGTCGGCAGAAGAAAAAATCGACGAACCGGGCAACGTGGTTACGGTCTGTTTGCCGGCGTTAATCATGTCCGGATCGACCTGATCATCGGTCGGAAAGGGCCCGATTCCGAGCAGACCGTTTTCGCTTTGCAGCCATACCTCCATGCCCTTTGGCACATGGTTGGCGACCAGCGTGGGCATGCCAATGCCGAGGTTTACGTAGAAGCCATCCTGTAATTCTTTTGCAGCACGAGCCGCCATTTCGTCACGATTCCACGCCATGATCAGGCTCCTGCTTTGGTGATGGTGCGCTGCTCGATGCGCTTCTCGGGCGTTGCGTTGAGCACGATGCGGTGCACATAAATGCCCGGTAGATGCACTTGATCGGGATCGAGTTCGCCGATCTCGACGATTTTCTCGACTTCGACAATGGTGATCTTGCCCGCCATCGCGACGTTCGGATTGAAATTGCGTGCGGTTTTGCGGAACACCAGATTGCCCGATTTGTCGGCAATGTAGGCCTTCACCAGCGACACGTCCGGCGTCAGCGAGCGCTCCATGACGTACTTAACGCCATCAAATTCGCGGATTTCCTTGCCATCAGCAACGATAGTGCCCACGCCTGTTTTGGTGAAAAAAGCCGGGATTCCCGCGCCGCCAGCACGCAGCTTTTCGGCCAGCGTTCCTTGTGGCGTGAAATCAAGCTCCAACTCACCAGCGAGATACTGCCGCTCGAACTCTTTGTTTTCACCGACGTAACTCGCGATCATCTTTTTGATCTGCCGGGTCGCCAGCAATTTGCCCAAGCCGAATCCGTCCACGCCCGCATTGTTAGAAATGGCCGTTAGATTTTGCGCGCCACTGGCAACCAGCGCGTCAATCAGCGCTTCGGGAATGCCACACAGACCAAAGCCCCCCACCGCGAGCAATTGCCCGTCTTTGATCACGCCAGAAAGCGCCGCTTCAGCGCTCGGAAATATTTTG
Source organism: Burkholderiales bacterium (assembly GCA_014378555.1). GTDB lineage: Bacteria > Pseudomonadota > Gammaproteobacteria > Burkholderiales > Casimicrobiaceae > Casimicrobium. The sequence goes on from JACMNN010000265.1 coordinate 3,619, forward strand.
TTCACAAGTTCACCCTATTAAGCCCCAGAGATTTGCCCAATGATTGTACGAACTAACGCAAGCGTCGAGCTGCCCGGTCGAAGTCAGGCAGATTTAGGTCGCTAATTCCACTCGATTTCGGAAAAATTCCAGCGCTTCTGGATTGGCTAGCGCGTCGCCAGTTTTTACGTTACGGCCGTGCACGACGTCGCGAACGGCAAGCTCGACGATTTTGTTGCTTTTGGTGCGCGGAATGTCGGGCACTTGCAGCACCTTTGCCGGCACGTGGCGCGGCGTGGTGTTGGCGCGGATCCGTTGCTTTATTTTTGCTGTCAAGGCGTCATCGAGCGTGATGCCGTCGGCAAGTTTCACGAACAACACAATGCGCGCATCGCCCTGAAAATTCTGCCCGATGACGATGGATTCAATAACCTCATCGAGCGTCTCTACTTGTCGATAAATCTCGGCTGTGCCGATGCGTACACCGCCCGGGTTCAGCGTCGCGTCGGAGCGGCCGACCACCACCATGCCCTCGTTTTCGGTGATCTGGCACCAGTCGCCGTGACACCACAGGCCGGGGAAGCGCTCGAAGTACGAGGCGCGATAGCGCGAACCATCATCGTCGTTCATGAAGTAAAGCGGCAGCGACGGAAAGGTTTGCGTGCAGACTAGCTCGCCCATTTCGCCGCGCAACGATTGCCCATTGTCATCGAACACGTCGGTTGCCATGCCGAGGCCAAGGCACTGCAATTCGCCGCGATAAACCGGCAATATCGGATTGCCTAATGCGAAACAGGCCATGATGTCGGTGCCGCCGGAAATGGATGCCAGATGCAGGTCAGGCTTGATGCATTGATAGACGTAGTCAAAGCTCTCGGGCAACAGCGGCGAGCCGGTGGACAGCAACGATCGCAACGCGGGCAGTTGGTGGGTGCTGCGCGGCACGACGTTGGCTTTTTTCAGTGCGTCGATGTACTTGGCGCTGGTGCCGAACAACGTGCAACGTTCTGTCTCGGCATAGTCCCACAAAATGCGCCCGCCATCGGCAAACGGTGAGCCGTCGTAGAGCAGGCAAGTTGCCCCCGCTGCCAGCCCGGAGATCAACCAATTCCACATCACCCAACCGGTGGTGGAAAAATAAAAAACGCGATCGCCGTCGCGGACGTCGGAGTGCAAGACATGCTCTTTGACGTGTTGCAACAGCGTGCCCCCGACGCCATGAATCATGCATTTTGGCGGGCCAGTGGTGCCACTGGAATAAACGATGACCAGCGGATGATTGAAGGGAAAGCGCTCAAACGTCAGCTCAGCTGATGGCGTCGCGATGAAAGCCTCCCAAGCGACGTGTGCAGGTCCCCTTTCGCCCAGCTCGCGAGCGGGCGGAGAGTGAGTGCGTTGGCCAGCAGAGGGCTCTCTGCCATGCTCATCGCGTGAAACACCGCCCGCACCCCAATCCTCTCCCGCGCTGCGGGAGGGGGAGCTTAGGTACTCGACCCAAACCACTGCCTCAACGCTCGGCAACCGCGACGCAATCTCGATGACTTTGGCGCGCGTGTCCACCACTTTGCCGTTATAAAAATAACCGTTCACTGCGAACAACACTTTAGGCGCTATCTGCGTGAAACGATCCAACACGCCCTGCACGCCGAAGTCGGGCGATGAGGAAGACCATACCGCGCCGAGACTGGTCGTGCCGAGCATGGCAATCGCTGCTTCAGGAATATTGGGCAAGATGCTGGCGACGCGATCGCCGGCAACCACGCCATGCTCGCGCAGCGCAGATTGCACGCGGGCCACCGAGTCGTGCAGTTGGTCAAAACTTAGTCGCCGTCGATCCCCCTGCTCGTTCCAGAACACCAGCGCATCTTCAGCGCCACGTTTTTTGAGCAAGTTCTCGGCAAAGTTGAGTTGCGCATCAGGAAACCACTGCGCGCCGGGCATCAGGTGACCGTCAACCAGCACCCGCTTACCCGGATGACCTTTGATCCCGCAGAAGTCCCACAGCTCGCGCCAAAACACCTCTTTATTGGCAATCGACCAGCGCCACAGGCTCCAATAATCAGGAAAAAGCTGCGAGTATTTTTCGCGTAACTTTTCAGTAAAGGCGGTGATTCGCGCCTGTTTGATCCGTTCCGCCGACGGTGTCCAAAGCAGATCCACGCCGGCGCTCATGGCGCATGAGGCTTCGACAACAGACGCGCGCGAACATCGTCCGGCAGCGCAACCGCTTTGTTTGCCTTACGACTGATCCAAAGCAGTTTGCACACGCCCGTTGCATAAAGTTCGTCATTGACGAACAGGTCATGGGTGGTTTCGACAATCTTCTGTCCAACGTCGGTCACGCGCACCGTTACGCGCACCGTAGCGGGATACGTCACAGCTCGTATGAAACGGCAGTTGGCTTCGACCAACATCGGCACGATATCCACGCCAACCGTCGCAAAACCCAGCTTGGAAAACCATTCCATCCGACACTGTTCCATGTACCGAAAATACACCGCGTTGTTTACGTGCTGGTAGGCATCCATGTCGCCCCAGCGCACCGGCATGTCCATCGCGTGCATCACGATATCGGAGTAGGCCGAAACACGGACCAGTTCACTGGAGGAAGTTTTAGAGTTTTCCATCGACACATTCGGCCTGTTAGTACGTGGTTAGGCTCCCATGAATAGACTCGGAGCACGCTAGCACTAACTATAATCGCTCAATGAGTACGGATGCCTTCACTGCCGATACAGAACATGCGGATACACGCCCGCAACCGCCAGCAGCCAGCCGCAACGGCGCGTTTTCGCTGCATCCGATCTTAGTGTCCGATCCGGAGCTTGAATATTGCCTCCAGCTTGCACATCAAAACATGAGCCCGTATTTAGAGCGTCGCGGTGAACAGTTTAGCGACGGACGATGGCGTGAATTTGCGCCGCATTCCGAGTTTTATTTAATCGTAGATGACCTCGACCTCACTCATGCACACGTCGGCTTTGTGAGCGTACGGCATGATCCAGATTGCCCCCTCGCTCTGCATATCGGAGATGTACAGATTGAGGCCACGCAGCAAAATCGCGGCGCCGGATCGACGGCTTTGCAATCGGTTGAACATCTCGCCCAATCGCGCGGCCTGAGCGAACTCACGCTCAATGTATTCCGCGACAATCCGGCGCTGCGGCTGTACGAGCGCTTTGGCTTCCAGCTAATCGACACGCAGTTCTACAAATACAAAATGCGCAAGACGCTGTGACGGTAGCAAACCTTAGCACCGGTACAGCCATCAACATTCATAACAACGAAGACAAACAAACATGACCAGCATCAGAGCCGACCGTGACGCGATGGAATACGATGTAGTGATCGTGGGTGCAGGGCCAGCAGGCTTGTCCGCCGCCATTCGCCTTAAGCAACTCGCTGCCGAAAACAATCGCGAAATCTCCGTCTGCATTCTCGAAAAAGGCAGCGAAGTTGGCGCGCATATTCTGTCTGGCGCAGTGATTGATCCGCTCGCGTTAAACGAATTGATCCCGGACTGGAAAGAAAAAGGCGCACCGATCCACACGCCGGTGACCGACGACCAGTTCTGGACGTTGAGTGAAACCGGTGCAACCAAAGTGCCGGGCTGGACACTGCCAAAACTGATGACCAACCACGGCAACTACATTGTCAGCTTGGGCCGCGTATGCAAGTGGATGGGCGAACAGGCCGAAGCGCTGGGCGTTGAAATTTATCCCGGTTTTGCGGCAGCGGAATTGCTGTTTAATGATGCCGGTGCGGTGATCGGTGTGGCGACTGGCGATATGGGCGTCGGCAAAGACGGCGAGAAAAAAAGCGAGTTCCAGCCGGGCATGGAGTTGCACGCAAAGTACACGTTATTTGCCGAAGGCGTGCGCGGATCGCTGTCGCAGGAGTTAATGAAAAAATTCAACCTGCGCGACGGAGTCGACCCACAAAAATACGGCATCGGCATCAAAGAGCTGTGGCAGGTTGAGCCGTCAAAACACAAGCCCGGTTTGGTGATGCACTCACAAGGCTGGCCGCTAGATTCGAGCACCGGCGGCGGCTCGTTTTTGTATCACCTGACCAATGAAAACAAGGACACACTGGTTGCCGTGGGTTTCGTGATTCACCTGAGCTACGAGAACCCGTGGCTCTCCCCGTTTGATGAGTTTCAGCGCTTCAAATTACATCCGCATATCAAGCCTTTGTTTGAGGGTGGCAAGCGTCTCGTCTACGGTGCGCGCGCGATTAATGAAGGTGGATTGCAGAGCGTACCGAAGCTGTCGTTTGCAGGTGGCGCGCTTATTGGCTGTAGTGCGGGTTTCGTGAATTTGCCGCGGATCAAAGGTTCGCACAACGCCATGAAAACCGGCATGCTTGCCGCTGAAGCGGCGTTCGATGCGGTGCAAGCGGAGCGTCAACATGATGAGCTGCACGCCTACAACGACGGCTGGAAAAAAAGCTGGGTGTTCAGCGATCTATACAAAGTGCGCAACGTAAAACCGGGCCTTAAATGGGGCATGGCGCTGGGCACCTTGCACGGCGGCATTCACATGTGGATGAACGATCTTGGTTTGGGCAAACTGGTGGGCTGGACGCTGCGCCACGGCAAGGCCGACAACGAATATTTGAAGCCCGCCGATCAAATGCCGATGATCAACTATCCGAAGCCCGACGGCGTGATCACGTTCGACAAACTGTCGTCGGTGTTCCTGTCAAACACCAATCATGAAGAAAACCAGCCGGTGCATCTGCAACTACGTGATGCGTCGATTCCAGTGAAGCACAATCTGGCGCGTTATGCGGGGCCAGAGAGTCGTTACTGTCCGGCAGGTGTGTATGAATTTGTTGACGAAGAAGCCGGTGGCAAGCGTTTGCAAATCAACGCGCAAAACTGCGTGCATTGCAAAACCTGCGACATCAAAGATCCGCTGCAAAACATTCATTGGGTGGTGCCCGAAGGCGGCGGCGGGCCGGTTTATTCGGTGATGTAGTCCATGTCCCCTCTCCCCTTGCGGGAGAGGACTAGGCTGAGACGAAAAAAAAACGTTCGCACCGCGAGAAAATGTCCCCTCTCCCCTTGCGGGAGAGGGCTAGGGTGAGGGGTAACCGTGAAGAGCAAAGTTAATTTTCTTCCAGATCAAACGTCACCCTCTCCCGGCAAGGGACAGAGGGGCAACCGAACCGCCCACACCATCCGAACTTCTCAGCCTCCACGACGACACCATGCGCCGCAACGCTCAGGTTGCGGGTTGCGTACGCGAACAAAGCGCGCAATCGTCGCGTTACAACACTTCATCCAGGAGCCTGCGCTACGTCATGTGGCACCGGTTTTCAGCAGCCGACATCGACCGTTGCATAGTCGAAGCAGTCTTCGCGGCGACGGGTCGAATGCCGGTGTAAATGCACTCTGCTAGGGCGGGGAAAGTGACGGTGCTCGTGAGTAAGCGAGCTGCTGACGCTGACTGACCGGACGGAGTCCGATTGTTGCTGAGCTTTGGCGTGGGCGTGGAAGTAGTTTCGCCAATGCGATTGCGTGAACGGGTGGCAACAGCGCTGCGAGCTGCGGCGAAACTCTACGCTTGACTGACCGAAGAATCGCTCGTTTCTTTCGTGACCGGGGTCACCGGAATCACCGTCTTCAAGAACTTTGACACACTTTCACGCGCCCGCTCGATGTCGTAGTGCGTTTGCAGATTCATCCAGCTTTGCGCGTCTGTGCCAAAAAAAGCGGCCAGCCGAAGTGCGGTGTCAGCAGTAATTGAGCGCTTGCCGAGCACTATCTCATTGATGCGACGACGAGGCACACCGATGGCCTGTGCCAACGCATATTGCGATACACCCATCGGTTTCAAAAACTCCTCAGAGAGAATTTCTCCGGGTGTTGCAAGGATTACTTTTCTTGACATGGTGGATTCTCAATAAGCGACAACGGGTCAGTGATAGTCAACAATCTCAACGCTTTGAGCACTGCTGTTTGCCCAGACAAAGCACACGCGCCACTGATCATTGATGCGAATGCTGTGTTGTCCAGCCCGATCACCGCGCAAAGCTTCCAGCCGATTTCCCGGCGGAACCCGCAAAAAATCAAGCGATCCGGCAGCATTGAGCAGTTGCAGCTTGCGCATGGCAACTGCCTCGAAATTGACAAAACGTCGCACGCGCTTACCGGCAAAAAGTGCCTGTGTATCGGAGCATCTGTACGATTCAATCACGTCGTATTGTACCGTCCTGCGTTACGCTTGGCAATGCGGCAGAAAAACTGCGCGCAACTCCAGCTCAGCTTCCGATCTTGGCTATCGACTGACTACGCATCCACCTTCACGTTCGCCTCTTTCACCACCCGCGCCCACTTGATACGCTCAGCGCGCATGAAGTCTGCGAACTGCTGCGGCGTGCCGCCTCCGTCCTCAGCGCCGACGCCAGCGAGGCGCTCTTTTACGTCGGGCATAGCCATGGCGGCGTTGATGTCGCGGCTGATGCGTGCAACCACATCCGGGGCCATTTTTGCAGGCCCGATCATGCCGTACCAAGTCGTTGCCTCGAAGCCCGGATAGCCGCTTTCAGCTACCGTGGGCAATTCAGGATAGCCGGCAGATCGCTTGGTGCGGGTCTGCGCCACCGCATACACCTTGCCGCCTTTGACGTGCGGCGTCACCGCGGCCATCGTGTCAAACGAGTAGTTGATTTGTCCGCCCATCAAATCGGTCAGTAGCGGTGCGCTGCCTTTGTACGGCACATGCAGCACGTCAATGCCTGCGGCGACCTTGAATAGTTCAAGCGCCAGATGCTGCGCGCTGCCGCTGCCCGCCGAACCAAACGACAATGTGCCGGGCTTTGCCTTGGCTAGTGCAACGATGTCTTTTACTGTTTTTGCCGGTGCATTGGGGTGACAGATCAGCACGTTCGGCGTCACACCGAGCAGCGTTAACGGCGAAAAATCGGTGTCCGCGTTGTACGGCATTTTTGGGTTGAGCGCCGGGCCGATACCGTGAGAATTGATGTGCCCCAACAGTAGCGTCAAACCATCGGTGGATTTGGCGACCACGTCAGCCGCCAGCACGCCCGCAACACCGGCACGATTTTCAACGATGACTTGTTGGCCCCACATAGTGGTGAGCTTGGGGGCGAGAATGCGTGCCAGCGCGTCGGTGCCACCACCGGGCGGGAAGCCGACGACAATTTTTACGTTGCCGGTGGGCCATGCGCTTTGCGCGAATGCAGCGTTGGCTAGCAGCGGCGAGGCAGCGAGAGCTTGCAACAGGTACCGACGGTTTTGATTGGTTGACATGAGACTTCTAGGATTAGGTTCGACGAACTGTAAAGGTGACTTGCCGCGTAGCGTGTTTGCGATGTACTGGCGGCAAGCCGCGCTTGCAAAAAACTTCGCCAAAAAGTAGCTTGGGAAACACAGATTTATCAACTTGTCATCCTGAGTGAAAAGCGAAGGACCATGCGACATGCGATGATTTCTTCGACTTACAACCGTCGCCGCATGCGAACTGATCCTTCGCCGCGCTCAGGATGACATTAATCTGCGTATCCCTACGCCGCGATCTTGAGCGCAGACGGCTGCGCCAATTCCAAAGGCGCTTTAAGCACCTCCATCGCCGCCACCACGCCGCTGCCTTTCAGCGCCACGCCGGCCAGCGAAAGCCCCATCTCAACCGCGCACAAGGTGCCCATTAACGAGCCATCGTTACATTCGCCCAAGTGACCGATACGGAACAATTTGCCCTTAACCTTGCCCAGACCCATGCCCAACGAGGTGTCAAATTTCTCGTAAATCACTTTGCGCACGACGTCCGCGTCGATGCCTTCTGGCATCACCACACCGGTCAACACCGGCGAATACACGGCAGCGTCGGTGCACTGAATCTCCAACCCCCAACCGGTCACCGCGGCGCGGCACGCCTTGGCCAAACGCTGATGGCGCGCGAACACGTTATCCAACCCTTCGCCCAAAATCATATCGAGCGCTTCGTGCAAGCCGTACAGCAGATTGGTGTTTGGCGTGTATGGAAAATAGCCGGTTTTGTTCATCTCCAGCATCTCGTCCCATGCCCAAAACGCGCGCGGCAGGGTCGCTTTTTTGCTCGCAGCGATGGCCTTGGGCGATAACGCGTTAAACGAAATTCCGGGCGGCATCATCAAGCCCTTTTGCGAGCCCGCGATGCTCACGTCGGCGCCCCACGCGTCGTGCTTGTATTCGGCACTACCGAGCCCGGACACGGTGTCAACCAGCATCAGCGCCGGGTGACCCGCGCGGTCGATGGCATCGCGCACCGCCTTGATGTCGCTGGTTACGCCGGTGGATGTTTCGTTATGCACCACGCACACCGCTTTAATCGCGTGGGCCGTGTCAGCGCGCAGTCGCGCCTCAATCAAATCGCTTTGCACGCCCTTGCGCCAGCCTTCAGCGCCGGGCAAACCCAAGAACTCAGTTTTCAGGCCCAGACTGTCCGCAATCTTTTTCCACAACGCAGCAAACTGCCCGGTTTCATACATTAAAACGTGATCGCCGCTGGACAACGTGTTGACCAACGCGGCCTCCCATGCGCCGGTGCCGGATGCGGGATAAATCACCACCGGATGCTGCGTCTGAAAGATTTTTTTGATTCCTGCGAGCACCGTCAGCCCAAGCGGCCCAAACTCTGGACCACGATGATCAATGGTCGGCATTGAAAACGCGCGCGAAATGCGATCGGGCACCGGCGACGGGCCGGGAATAGACAACTGGTGACGGCCAGCGGGGTGAAAATTCAGTTTGAGCATCGTAGTTCTTCCTTCGTACAGGGTGCAAAGGATAATACGAAGCGCAAACCGCGCCGCCCGCTTGCATTCGCATCTTAGAAATTCGCCATGACCGATCTCGCCGCCAACCTACGTAAACACACCCAAGGCGAAGTCCTTTTCTCCGACGCGGACCGCGCCCGTTATGCGACCGACGCATCGATCTACCAACAAATTCCGGTCGGTGTATTCGTTCCTAAAACGGCAGACGACATCAAGAACGCCATCGACGTGGCGCGCGACGCCAAGGTGCCGGTGCTCGCGCGCGGCGGCGGTACCAGCCAGTGCGGGCAGACGACCGGCGTAGCGCTGGTTATCGACGACAGCAAATACTTTCGCAACGTCATCAATTTCGACGTTGCACAACGCACGGTAACCGTCGAGCCCGGCATGGTGCTGGACCACCTGAACGCAGCACTCAAAAAACACGGCCTGTGGTACCCGGTCGATG
>JACMNN010000266.1 GCA_014378555.1 Burkholderiales bacterium
GCCGCCACCAGCCATCAGCGGCACGATAGACAGCATCTTGGCGCTGGTGCCGAGTTCCATGATGGGGAACAGGTCGGTGAGGTAGTCGCGCAGAATGTTGCCGGTTGCCGAGATGGTGTCGAGGCCACGGATCACGCGCTCCAGCGTGTAGCGCATGGCGCGAACTTGCGACAAATGCTGGATGTCAAGCCCGGTGGTGTCGTGGTCTTGCAGATACAGCTCGACCTTCTTGATCATTTCCGCCTCATGCGGGCGATACGGGTCGAGCCAAAACACCACCGGCATGCCGGAATTCCGTGCCCGGTTAACGGCGAGCTTGACCCAATCGCGAATCGGTGCGTCTTTAACCTGGCACATGCGCCAGATGTCGCCGGTCTCCACGTTTTGCGACAACAACACCTCGTTGGTGGCGATATCGACGATATTGGCCACACCGTCTTCGGCGATCTCGAAGGTCTTGTCATGCGAGCCGTATTCTTCGGCTTGCTGCGCCATCAGGCCGACGTTGGGCACGGTGCCCATGGTGACCGGATCGAAATTGCCGTTGGTCTTGCAGAAGTTGATGATCTCTTGATAAATGCGGGCAAAGGTGCTCTCAGGCATCACCGCCTTAACGTCTTTGAGACGGCCATCTGCGCCCCACATCTTGCCCCCCTGGCGAATCATGGCCGGCATCGAGGCGTCGACAATGATGTCGTTGGGCGAATGAAAGTTGGTGATTCCCTTGGCGGAATCGACCATCGCCAATTCGGGGCGATGCTCATGGCAGGCGTGCAGGTCGCGCTTGATCTCGTCTTGCTTCGATTGCGGCAACGTGGTGATTTTGTCGAACAGATTGGCCATGCCGTTGTTGACGTTAATGCCCAGTTCGTCAAACAGCTTTTCGTGTTTGGCAAAAGCATCTCGATAGAAAATTTTCACGCAGTGACCGAATACGATGGGGTGCGACACCTTCATCATGGTGGCCTTGACGTGCAGCGAGAACATCACGCCGGTTTTATGGGCGTCCTCGATTTCTTTTTCGTAGAACTCGAGCAGCGCTTTTTTGCTCATGAACATACTGTCGATGATTTCGCCCGCCAGCAACGGAACGTTCGGCTTGAGCACCACCGTCTTGCCGCTTCGGGTGATCAGCTCCATTCTTACGTCGCGCGCCTTGTCCAGCGTCATCGACTTCTCACCATGGTAGAAGTCGCCGTGCTGCATGTGCGAAACGTGGGTGCGTGACGCCTGACTCCATTCGGCCATCGAATGCGGGTTCTTACGCGCGTAACTCTTCACCGCGGCCGGCGCACGACGGTCTGAATTGCCTTCGCGCAGCACTGGGTTGACCGCACTGCCGATGCACTTGCTGTAGCGGGCGCGAATCGCCTTTTCTTCGTCAGTCTTCGGATCTTCCGGAAAGTCGGGAATTTTGTAGCCCTTTGCTTGCAGCTCGCGGATACAGGCGATGAGCTGCCCTTGCGAAGCGCTGATGTTGGGCAGCTTGATGATGTTGGTGTCGGGCAACAGCGTCAACCGTCCGAGCTCGGCTAGCGTGTCGGGCACCCGCTGTGCCTCGGTCAAAAATTCTGGAAATGCGCCCAGCACGCGCGCTGCCACCGAAATGTCGCGGGTGATTACGTGCACGCCCGCCGGTGCCGCGAAGGCTTGGACGATGGGCAAGAAGGCCGCCGTGGCCAACGCGGGTGCTTCATCGGTAATGGTGTAAATGATGGTCGGCTGGGTGCTCATCGCGGATTTCCTGTAATGGATGTTGGGTCAGGACGGTCGCCCAGATACTTGGGTAAAGTGCTGTGACCGAATCGGTAGTTTGCCTGAAAATGCGTGCGGTCTGCTGATGAACTGCCTGTGCCGCAAACGCGTCGAAAGTTGCATGCTAGCGGGTTGCTTATGAGGCGACAGGGTGGCGAGTCGCTGCCCCACCGTTACGCAGGCGGCGCTCGCTTGGGTGTCGTCGTTACGGGTGCAACCGTTATCGCGCCGAGGGCGACCTTGCGAAACTATTGAGCTGCGAAGAATAACTTAGTTCTCGCCTGCACAAAACCCGTGCGTTTAGTAGCCCTAGCAGAATCGTGCAGTGCGGAATAAACTCTAATCATGACCTCATTAGCTGATCTCCTCCAAAAAGGCCGCGCGGGCACCGACGCATTCATCGCGCGTTTACCGAAAGCGGAATTGCACCTGCATATCGAGGGCTCACTCGAGCCCGAGATGATGATTGCCAAGGCGAAAAAGCATGGCATCCAGCTGCCGTATGCCAACGTGGAGGCGCTGCGCGCTGCCTACAACTTCAGCAATTTGCAGCAGTTTCTTGATCTGTATTACGCCGGTGCCGACGTGCTGCGTGACAAAGACGATTTTTACGATTTAACCAGGGCCTATTTGCAGCGCGCCAAGGCGGATCACGTGGTGCACTGCGAAATTTTCTTCGACCCGCAAACGCACACCGCGCGCGGCATTGACTTGGAGGTCGTGGTCACTGGCATCGTCGAGGCGCTGCATGACGGCGAGGCCGAGCTGGGCATCACCTGGCGTTTGATTCCGAATTTTTTGCGTCATCTTTCTGAGCAGGATGCGATTGATACGCTCGCTGAACTTGAACCGTACATGGAGCACTTTCACGGCTTTGGGTTGGATTCGAGCGAGGTCGGCAATCCGCCATCGAAGTTCGCGCGGGTGTTCGCCGAGATTCGTTCGCGTGGCCTGCCGGTGGTCGCGCACGCCGGCGAAGAAGGCCCGCCCGAATACATCATCGAGGCGCTGGACATTCTGCACGTCGCCCGCATCGACCATGGCATTCGCGCCATAGAGGACCCAGCGCTAACGTCCCGTTTAGCGCGCGGGCAAATTCCGCTGACCGTGTGTCCGCTGTCGAACGTCAAGCTCTGCGCAGTGCCATCGCTCGCCGCACATCCACTGAAAAAATTGCTCGATGCAGGTTGTCTGGTGACCATCAATTCCGACGACCCAGCCTATTTCGGCGGCTACGTCGGCGAAAACTATCGTGCGATTGCCGCAGCCCTTGATCTCAGCAATCAGGACCTGAAAATGCTCGCTGCCATGAGCTTTCGCGGCAGCTGGCTGCACGAAACTCAGAAGGCACGACACCTTGCAACCATTGATCAGCTTTAGGCGAAAAGGCTTCTAAAGATTAAGCTTGTCGCGGTTTGAGTTGGTAGTCGATATAGCGCAAAAGCGCGCTGGAACCCACTTAGCTTGGGCGTCTATCGACAAAGCTAACCGCGTTTTTTAGCGATCTGCATATCCCGCGCTGAGAGCAAGATGGGTTCGTCGACGGCCGGTGCGCACCGCCACAGGCGGGTTCGGTCGGCGCCGGTCGCTGGGCAGGGGGTGCCACCCTACGCGCTACGATGTTTTTGTAACCATCGGCCAACGAGCTAGTCTGAACCCGTTAGCGCTGAGGCATCGCCGAAGCGTTTGACTATCAAACCGTTGCTTCGCTCAGGGCGAACGGAGTTGATATCTGTTCGTCGTTAGGTCGTAGACAGTGCCTTCTGCAACCGCGCCGACCAAGTTTGCATCGCCGCCGAAATGGCCGAGAGATTTGCCGTCGCCCACTGGTAGCGCAGCGCGCGGTTGAAACACCACGCACACGCTGGAAGCATGGCGCCGTTGACGATGGCAAACGTAATGTGCCCGGCATCGCGGCCGTCCGTTGCCGGAACCAACTCGTTTAAGGCCCACTTGAACACCATGCCAAGCACGGCGAAGCAAAACACTTCAACAATCGAAATTGCACTCAGAAAGCTTGGGTTTTGCAACCACTGCGGCGAGGCGCTGGCCAGCAGCACCGCGCTTAATGCGATGCCGCATAAACCCACTGAATGCGCCATTGGGATCCAGAGTAGTTGCGTAATGGCGTCGTCCCCAGCGAAAAACGGCGCCCTCAGAAACGCCGGCCATTCCAGCCACCAGCA
>JACMNN010000267.1 GCA_014378555.1 Burkholderiales bacterium
CCAGCTACGCCGGTCGCGCCTATCGCTCCGGTTGGAACGCCCACGCAAGGCCCAAGCGTGCCGGTGTTAGTGTCGTAACAAACCGGGGCGCTGAAAGCTGTCGTCGGCAGTAGCAAGCCAGGAATCACCACCTGCTGCCCGTTGGTGAAACGTGCGGTGATCGCACTGGCCCCATTTCTGATATTCAACCCATCCGGCGTGACCGTGGTGATGTTGATGTCAGCTGCATGCGCCCCGGTAGAAACCATTAACCCCAGCATGACGGCGATGGCACAGGCAATGCGGGTCGGGCGAAGTTTGAAGATTTGGCTTGTGTTCACTGGGGGTAGTTTCTTGATGTGGAGTTTTCGGGCGCAGCGACTAGGGATGGCATTCGCGGCTGGTTTTGCAAATACCGCGCGGTCAGGGTAGGTGCTGCTTACGTCGCAGCCATAGTCCGCTGCCGATCATGAGCGAGATCAAAAGCACCAGTGTGGTCAGGCTCAAAGCGGGGACAATTTGCGCTTCAGACTGAGCTTCAGATTGTCCGAACCAGCGCAACACATTGCCGTTTAAATTGCGATTCATCAGGCCCGCCGCCAGCCAATTGCCGGTGGCAGCCATCCAGTCCACCGACGCGTTGCTGATTCGCTGCGCGCCGATTGAATTAAAGTTGGCGTATTGCCCCGGCATGCTGCTGGCCAGAACAATCGGCATTGCTGCAGTACCGCTAACGGTGAGCCCGCCGAGCATTGTTTGCGTGCTTCCGGCGACGAAGGTGTAGGTTTTGCCCAAGGTGCTGGCAAAGCTGACATTGGCAAAAGAGGTGTTACCGCTAATCGTTGCTGCGGGCGCGCAGGCGGTGTTATCAATAAAGTTAACGGTGCTGTTGGCCGCAATAAAACTGCCACTGTTGCTCCAATTTCCCGCAACTGAGATGACACCGCCGCCGCTTCCATTAATCACACCACCCGCCAGAATGTTGACAGCGCGGACGTTGATGAACTGGCCGTTGTCAAGGTTGACCGTGCCTGCAACGCGCAAGTCAGCACAGGCCAAGTCAAATAGGCCGCCGCCAGTGCTCACCGTGGTGCCCGCAGGAACTTCAAAGGCTGCGAGGGCGGGCAGCGGTGCTAAACAGCCAAGCAGCAGAGCAAGAGCGGAAATGATTAAACGATTAAGCCGTCGCAGCGAACTCCTCCTAAAAGCAAAGGCCCCAGATAAGTCGCAATTTCGCGCATGCACCCTGACTAACGGTAACTGTTTATTTTTCAGGTTCGCCGTCGTCATGTGTAATAGCTTATAACTTAATATGTAATAACTATACCATAATAGTCTTATATGCCATTTGCATTTCTTTAAATAGGGCATCGGATCGCGCAGGCCCCTCAGGTGCAACCGCTTGAATCCAGACGACATGCCCCGTCATGCAAACGAAACACCTTTTTCGCTTTAACGACGGCTGCCGCACAATGGGATTGAACCGAACCCGGAAGCTGCTTAAGCGGTTGGGTCGCGCCATAGGCGGGGGTTAGTTTCAACCGCTCGTTTTGTCGATCGATGCGAGGTCAAATCAGCGCAATGCAGCGATAGATACCGCAAAGCGTCTCCCGACGTGCAGCATGCCTATGCGCCAGCATAGATTTGGTCTTTTCAACAAGCGCGCTACAACGCGCTTAACCTCGCGCGATTTTTCGGCGGCATGCACGGAAGCAACGCCATGTTGTTACAAGATTGCTGCGGCGCGTATCTGCACTCGAGCAAGCGAGATGCGAAGTGCGCGCGACGAACGGCCAAGCTGGCGCGGCCCCTATCAAGCCGCTGAACATTAATTAACAATGGGCCGCGTTGAAGAGACGCTCATGCGCGAATAGTTGTGCGCCCAACTACCTCCTAAGCTCAACGGAATGTATACCTCACACTAACGCTGTCGCGCCGGACGTTCAGACTTTTGGCTGATAGCCCGCGAACTTCGGGCAGCACAAAACGCGGCGACGTGAAATGAAATTCAGATGCCGCTAAATCACGACAAAGCGGCTGCCGCTTTGCGTTGCATATCGCCGAATCACTTGAGTCAATCGAGGTTGCTGCCGTGCTGCTGATTACGGTACTGCTGCTGCTAAATACGCCGAGATTTTTGGCTTTGCCTTCGTTGACAAAACTGCTGATCGCGTGCTGTTCACAGCGCTAACTTCATAAAAACCGGCAGCATTCGCAACATTGGCGCACGCGTTCGCCAGAATCAGCAATGCGGCCCGCCGAGCGCACGATAACCGGTTAAAAGATTCGCGTTCGTTGCGTGCGATCGAACGTTGGATTGCTAATGCGCCCACAGTGTTGCCTCACTTTCAACGCGATGACATTGCTATCTACGCCGCGACACAGGTTATCCGGCGTTCTTAATTTGCTCCGGCGGCCAAGCCACCTCACCCTCACTACCTACTGTCGGGACCTTAATGATCGTTGCTCAAAATAACTGTCCGAAATTCGCGCGGCTTACTGTGGGATATGTCCGACGCATCGAACGCGCGTTAAAGCTCGATATACAAACGCTTTATCTCGTCCGCACCATGCAAACGCTCCAGCCTCCGCACAATGAAATGACCGCGCGCCATGTCCTGGAAATGATCGATAAACAACGTGTTGATCACGGCGCCACCAATCGCGCCAACCAGTGGCACCGCCTGAGCCGCAGCCTTTTCAGAAACGACAATTGAAAAACGCGATGCGATCTGCGCAATTAGGCGAACCAACGCCGGCGAGCCATGTTGCGTGATGCCCTGTGCTGCCAAATGTGCGGCGGCTTCGGACACCGCTTTTGCCATCGCCGCTCGCGCCGCAAAATAGCCGATTTCAGTTGCGTCATCGCTCTTCGCATTGCCGCCGAGCGCGAGCACTTGGACGCATTCAAGTTGCGCGTCCGCCGTCTTTAAATCCTCGCCTTCACTGCGCGCGATATCAGCAATAGAGCGCAACATAATAGTCGTCGACACCGGCAATTCGATCGACAATGCCGCTAAACCAAACACGCCGCCTGCCGCTCCGGAAGCGCCTGCGGCAAGCTTGTGCCACCAGTTTGATGGCGAAGTATTTGCAGTATTGGCTTTGCCGTCACGCATCGTCCACAGCGCCACTTTGAGCGCAGTCTCGATGGCCTTGCGCGTGACGTCGGTGACCACCGCGTTCCATTGCTTCGGCAACAACGCAAAACCCTTCTCAATCGGTGTTCCAACAAAGCTTGAAATTTTTGCCGCGAGACCGGGGCTTTCCAGCAACAATTTTGCTGCTTGCAACTCGGCGAGTTCAGCGCCACTAATCGTTACGCCTGATTTTTTGCTGGTCACGTTTTTGCCCTTCGTTTCAACGTTGCCGCATCATGCCATGAAAATGAGGCCGCATGAAAATCGCAAAAAGTGCTTTGCGTTCAGTCCTACAAAGCTTCCGGAAATGCACCTATGTCGCGACCAAAACATTGCACCTAAATTTCATGTGTTGCGATGCAATAGTGTCGCCAAATTAAAACTTTTCAGGAATATTGCAATGAACAAAGATCAAGTTGAAGGCCGTCTCGATCAAGCCAAAGGCAAAATCAAGGAGTTTGCCGGTAAAGTGGTCGACAATGATCGTCTCGAGGCCGAAGGCAAGGCCGATCGCATCGAAGGCAAAGTGCAGGCCGGCTTTGGCGACAGCAAAGAAGCCGTCAAAGACAAGGCCAAGGCCGTTATTGACAAAATCTGAGCTCGGTCATGATTGATACGAACCGCCCCGGCGGCGCAAGCATTGACGTTCCTCAGCCGGTGGAAATACCGCCCAGCCAAGATCCGATTGGCATCCCGGTGCCCAACGATGTGCCAACCCCGGACTCGTTTCCACCCAGAGAGACGGGCGTGACCATTAACGACCCGTTGCCTAATAGTGATGACGATTTGCGTGGTGATCCGCTCCTCCCTTAGGTAGATATCTGAATATATTCACTTGGGCAGAAACAAAAAGCGCCATCAGTTTTACGACTGCTGGCGTTTTTTTATTTTCCGCCGAAGGCGAATATTTTGCTGCGCTCCGCCACCGCCGTCGCGCCCTCCCAACACGGCGTTCTGGGTCTGCCTAAATTTCGCGCCTTACGCGCTGCGAGAGCCATGCGGGCCAGACATGCCACGCTCCACATTCGAACCCACAACCCTCAACGTTACTGGTTGCTCGCGATAATGTGTCTCCCCTAAAAACGACAAAATTCTCAAAGGAGCCGATGACTTGGCACGCCAAAGCCTTGCAATCTTCGTACGTGACGCGGCCCGGCGCGGGCGCTCATGGACACGTCGAAACAGAAGGCGCGTTCCCGTTTGCCACGGCCTCCTGGTACTTCGTTGATGCGCTCGACATGATGGCGCCGCAGTCAGCGGCTGCTGTCGTTGCGTTCGGCGATTCGATTACCGATGGCACCGCATAGACGATGAACGGCGACGACCGCTGGCCAGACGTGCTGGCACGCAGACTGAGCGCAGGGAAGACAGCACTTTGGTCCGTCGTCAACGCGGGCATCGGCGGCAATCAGGTGGTCGGCCCGGCCGAATATTCACCGCAAAAACCGTTTGCTGGCGGCCCGTCTGCACTGTCGCGGCTAGAGCGCGACGTACTAACGTTATCGGGCGTAAAGGCGGTCATCTGGCTTGAAGGCATTAATGATTTCAGCAAGAACGGCAACGCCGAGGCCGAAGCGTTAATCGCAGGCATGCGCGAAGGCGTGGCACGTATGCGCGCCAAACTGCCCGGCGTCAAAGTGATCGGTGCAACGCTCACCTCCGCGCTCGGCAGCACCATCGCATCGCACGGTTTTGAGTTGCAGGACGAGAAGCGCAAGAAGCTAAACGATTTCATCCGAACCAGCGGCGTGTTCGACGATGTAGCCGACTTTGATCGCGCCACCATCGACGCGCAAACCGGTGGCATAAAGGCTGAGTTCATCCCGGACAATACCGTCGGCGGCGTGGGCGACAAGCTGCATCCAAACCGACTGGGTTATCAGGCGATGGGCATGGCAATCGAATTGGCAGCGTTTGGAGCGCGGGCAAAGTAGTTGACCGCGGAGCGCGTGATGCGGTTGCGCCAACTGTCGCGCCCGTGTCTACTTCGTCCCAAGCTTTACGCGAAAAGCTTCGAGCTTCTTCTCGTAATCTTCCGCGTCGCCGTATTCCAGAAAATCCTGATAGCGGCGCGGTGTACCGAGAATTTTGTGCGCATGCTTGATCGGGCAGAAATACTGCTCGGTCCGCGAAACGATTTCGCAGATGTAGGCGGTCAATCCAGCCCCATACGCACAGTAGGTGCAGTGAAATTTTTCGATCCAGTTGAGGTACTGAAGCTGGTGCCGATCGAGCACGATGTAGTCGCGCCGACGCACCTTGATGACTCCGTAAATGGGAAAGCAGGTCGCCTGATAAAAACTGACAAACATGTCGAGCATCATCAACGGCAAAATCATCCCGTAAATGATCGGCCCGGTAATCAGGTTCTGAGGGCGGTTAGTGGTCAGCCAGCGGAAAAAATTATTCTTGAGTAAGCGATGTTTTTTCTTGACAGCGCTTTCAAACTCAATGCGCCGCCCCCTGATCTCGAAGAACATCTTCGTCTCTTGCTCATGCAACGCCGCGCGCATTTCATCCTCAAGTGCCGTTATTTGATTTAACAACGCGCGAATACGATCATTCATGAAGTTCCCATCCGGTCACCCGGGTGATTGATTGGACGACGACACAAACCGTCTGAATTGATTGTGCACCTAAAGCAGAATGGGCATCTAGCGTTGCTAGGTGCTTTGTCATCAGCCTCGGCCCGCCCTTTTCACGCCGAGCTGGCAGCACTCATCTAGCTGACGATCTGTGCGAGCGCAGATAATGGCGCGTCCAAACTCGCTCGCCCCCCTTTTATGCCTCCAGAAATAGTCAATCTTCAGCACGCCGCCGCTCTGTGGGCGTTCGTGCTTTCGTTCGTTTTTGGCGCTGTGACTCAGCGTAGCAATTACTGCACGATGGGTGCAATTTCTGACATTGCCAACTTTGGCGATTGGACGCGCGCGCGGATGGCGATTGCTTCTGTAGGCGTGGCAATTATTGGTGTGGCTTTGCTGAAAGTCACTGGCACCGTCGATATTTCGAAATCGTTTTACGTGGCGCCAAAATTGTTATGGCTTTCGCATATTGTGGGCGGGCTTTGCTTTGGTTTTGGCATGACCTTGGCGGGTGGCTGCGGCAGCAAAACGCTGCTGCGGGTGGGCTCGGGCAGCTTGCGCGCGTTTGTAACTATTTTGGTGATGGCGGTGTTTGCATGGTTCACGTTACGCGGCATCTTGGGTGTGTTTCGCGTGGCCACGTTCGACGCCGTGGCGGTGACGTTGCCAAGCACCCAAGACCTGCCGTCACTGATCGGTTTGACCGGGCAAGCGGCTGCGATTTTGGCCGCAGTGATCGGCACAGCCTTCGTAGTGTTTGCGTTTTTCGGCAAGCAGTTTCGCGCTGACAAATGGAACTGGATCGCGGGCATCGTCGTGGGCTTGACGGTGATTGCCGGTTGGTATGCGTCGGGCCGTGTCGGTTTCATTGCCGAGCATCCTGAATCGTTAGAGGCGGCTTGGGTCGCCACTAATTCCGGACGTCCTGAATCGCTGACGTTCACCGCACCGCCCGCTTATTTGTTGGAGCTGCTTGGCTTCTGGAGCGACAAGAGCAAGTTTGTGACGTTTGGCATCGCCAGCGTGCTCGGTGTGATCGCGGGATCGTGGTTAATGTCGCTCGTGACCAAGACGTTTCATTGGGAAGGTTTTGCCAGTACTGAGGACTTGGCGAGCCATCTGGTCGGCGCGGCGTTGATGGGCTTTGGCGGCGTATTGGCAATGGGCTGCACGGTGGGGCAAGGGCTGTCGGGCATGAGCACACTGGCGGTAGGCTCGACGATCACGGTGCTGGCGATTGTTGTCGGTTGTCGCGGCGCGCTGGCCTATCAAATGTGGCGGCTGGACGGCGAGTAGCGGGCTTAGTGCGCAGTGTGATCTGCGTAGGACAGCACCGCTAATTTGGCAATCTATTGCACCAATCGTTGATGTTTTTCGTTAAAGTTAGTAGCGTTCACGAGTTCAGTAGACAACTCGCGAGAATCGCGAGATCCGCCAGGAGATAGCCATGACAACCATCCATCAAGCCCCATTAGCTTCACTCGCTAAACTCGTCGCAGTTGGAATGACCGCCACGGTGCTGGTCGCCAGCGCCGCGGCGCAGCAGGCCTACA
This sequence comes from Burkholderiales bacterium, assembly GCA_014378555.1. Classification (GTDB taxonomy): domain Bacteria; phylum Pseudomonadota; class Gammaproteobacteria; order Burkholderiales; family Casimicrobiaceae; genus Casimicrobium. The sequence continues at coordinate 7,258 of JACMNN010000267.1, forward strand.
CCACGCGCTCCGTCAACCTGCGCGCTGGCCCCGATCAGGGATATCCTCAGGTGGCCTACATTGGCCCCAACCGGCCGGTATATGTGAACGGCTGCATCGACGACTATCGTTGGTGCGACATCACGGCAGGTTCGAACCGCGGTTGGGCGTATTCAAGATACATCGAGTATCCGTATCAAAATCGTCGCGTGCAGATTTATGGCAACGGGCAAACGTTGGCGCTGCCGATCGTCAGCTTTATCCTTGGCAGCTATTGGAACGAAAACTACCGCAATCGTCCGTTTTACAACAACCAAAACAACTGGGACAACTGGCGCCCAGGCAATCGTCCGCCGCCCGGTTATGGCAATGGTTACCGTCCGCAACCACCACGTCCGCCGATCTCGATTCAGCCACCGCGTCCGCCGATTGTTCGTCCGCAGCCACCAAAGCCTCCTGTCTATGAGCGTCCAGATCCCGGTCGTCCACAGATTTTGCCGCCGCGTCCGCAGGGCAGTGGCGAGGGGCTTCCGGGGTTTGTCACACCAGGTCCGAATTCGCCTGCTGGGCAACGATAGATCGCTCGATGCGGTTGCGCAAGCAACCGTATTGGCGGCTGACTTGGCAATATTCTTGCTGTGCATGCATGCAGAATAGTCACATGGACGACATGACTCCCGCATTAATACCCGCCTTCGACATTGCGTCAAAAACCAGCAATCCGAAAACCGGGTTGCGCGGTAACTATGCGTTGATGGCCGCTGACTTCACAGTGCAGCAACACATTGATGATTACAGCGACCAAGAGCAGGCGCGTTGGCTGCGGCTGGTAGAGCGTCAACTAGCACTAATACAGGGCCGTGCCTGTCACGAATTTATTGATGCCGTTTATGGCTTGACAGCACTGGATATGCGTCAAGGCATTCCCGATTTAGCGTCGGTGAATGTGGCACTAAAAGCCGCGACCAATTGGCAACTGGTGGCCGTACCCGGCCTGTTGCCAGATGAAGTTTTCTTTACCCACCTGGCCCATCGCCGCTTTCCCGTGACGGTGTGGCTGCGCAGCGAAGCGGAGTTCGATTACATCGTGGAGCCGGACCTGTTTCACGACTTTTTTGGCCATGTGCCGATGTTGTTCACGCCGATATATGCCGATCACTTGCAGGCCTACGGCGAAGGTGCGTTGAAGGCAAAACGACTCGGCGGTTTGGATTGGTTGGCGCGGTTGTACTGGTACACCATTGAGTTTGGTTTGATTCGTGAAAACGGGAAAATTCGCGCCTACGGTGCCGGCGTCTTGTCATCGCCGAAAGAATTGATTTACGCCTTGGAAAGCCTGGTGCCGCAACGTTTGCCATTCAACGTAATGACGTCGATGCGCAGCAAATTTTTGATCGATGACGTTCAGACTACGTATTTCGTGCTGGAGTCGTTTCAACAGTTGCGTGACGAAACCGCGCCGGATTTTGCGCCGCTATATGAGGCGTTGCGCAACGAATCTGCCTGACGAAACGGCGGCGAAAACCTCCGGTTTTTAGGCTGCTTTTTTATGGTTCGCCGACTTTTTATTTTTTACGACGCCTACCCCGGTCAACTCATCGTTTGCTGCCAAAGTGGCTGGCATTTCACTCAAGCTGGCAAGCCACGGATCGCGCGCGACGCCGCCAAAGGCTTTGGTCAAAAAATCGATAAATACGCGGGTCCGGGCGGGCACATGCAAGCGCGTTGGCATCGCTGCATAAATCGACACCGTGAGCACACGCCAATCGGGCATCACGCGTTCCAGACGTCCGCTGCGCAAACCCTCTTCGGCCACGAACGACGGCACCGCGGCGATGCCCATACCGGCGAGTGCTGCGTGATACAGCGTGTCGAGATGCGTGGTGGACAGTGCCATCGGCGGCTGGTCGATCGTCACGGACTTCGGCGTTTTTCTCGCGTTCGATAACTTTTCGCCAATGACGCAATCGCCCGCAGGACAATATTCAAACGTTGTCTGTTGATTGCCGTCTGGCGAGTACGGCAGCAGCCATTCGTGATCAGCTAACTGATCGAGCCGTGTCGGCCGTCCGTGCGCGTTGAGATAGCCCGGTGTGGCGCAGGCGATCATTTCCGAGTTGGCCAGCAACCGTGCGATGAAGTTGCCGGTTTCTAGCGGACGTTTCAACGTGAGGATAGAAATATCGTGGCCATCGTCAACCGTGTCGACACTATTTTGTATCGTCAACTCGATGGTGAGTTTGGGATATTGCGCGCGCAGCGCGGGCAGATGTTTGGTGAGTTGATGCACGGCGATCGCGGGCGAGGCGAGCACGCGCACCACGCCGCGCGGTTCGGCAGTTTCCAGATTCGCCACCGTCTCGGCGTCTTCCACATCCATGAGGATGCGCGAAACCCGCTCTAGGTAGCGCTCGCCCGCTTGCGTAAGCGCGAGGCTGCGCGTGGTGCGGTTGAGCAGTCGCACGCCAAGGTGCTGCTCAAGCTCGGCAATCAGGCGTGTCACCACCGCCGGTGCGAGATCAAGCTTATCCGCCGCTTTAGTGAAGCTGCCAAGGTCGACCACCGTGCTGTAAACGCGCATCGCGCGGAGCTGATCCATAGTGTTTCTTTCGTAAACGTCGCTGCAAATTGCGACCCTGCGGCGAAGGAATATTTCAATCCCCGCATTGTTGACAAATTATAAATAAACAATTGCTTTTTGTACTATTTATTCGCGATGTGACAATGCCTAACATTCAATCCATCGACACAACAACAGCAGCCTGTTTACAACGCTCTTCCGCACCATTCTGCGAATGACGCCGGAAAGAGCACTGTAGACAGGCCCCGGTTGCTGAGTCGATCGCTCGACAGGAACCAGCCGCATCGGTTGGCCCGCCGAATAGCCAAATCTTAAAACCAGGAAACAATCATGAACGTTAAATCCCTCCTCCTCGCCGCTGCCATCGCCTCTGTTGGCTCAACCGCTTTCGCCAACAATTACTTCGACGACGGCTTCGAAACGCAAGTAGCTCAGGCAGCGAAAGCGCCAAGTCAAAGCGCACGCGTCGCAACAGACGCAGGCTTCATGTCCCGCAGCGACATCCCAACCGCGTTTAAGGCCGAGCCTTCAAGCGTCACCCGCGCTGAAGTTCGCGCTGAGACAATTAAGACCCTGCGCAACGGTGAAGCGCGCGCATTACGTGACATGTACAACGGTGGCGCTCAGTAATTCGTTACTAGTCCTGCTAAAAACGCGCCCTCGGGCGCGTTTTTTATTGCCTGAACGCTAGCGCTGCGTGTGACACAACTCAAAGCGGCAGGCAGTCAAATTCACTTCGGTGCGAGCGCTACGGAGCGAGCGGTGGCGCGAATCAGCTTTAGTTGATCACTCAGCCAGTCTTTGCTGTCAACCGGCGCAGCGCTGCCGCATTTCACCTGATAGGCCCGCCCGCTGACGCTGCTCTTACTCGCAGCAAGCTCGATGAATTGCTCGGTGCTGTGCACCGCGTTCTTGCCTTCAAGATAGTCGAGCTTGCGCAGCAAATGAATTTTGGCGTCCGCCGCGTTGTGCCACAAATTGTTGCGATTGAACTCGCAGCTAGAGGCGTGCAGCGCGGCCATCAAGGCGTGGATTTCTGCCCGCTGTGACGCGACCAAGGGCGCCGCCAGCAGCGCGGGTGCCGCGAGAAACACCAGTAAAGCAACGGAAATCGAGCGCACAAAAAACCTTGAAAGTTGAGCGATGCACATAAAACAAGCGCAACCCCGATAAGTTCAATGACGGCCGGTGGCGAGGACAGTCTGATGCAACAAAAAAGCATTCCACTTTTATTACAGCTTCAGCGCATTAGCGCCGTTCACTAGCGGCTTGCAGCGGATATTCGGCAATAATCGAATAGTGACCTAACCGGCGCTCAAGGCTTTGCTAAAAAGCGTTTCAACATAAAGCTGTTGCATAAATCGTCGCCCACTAGACTCCATACATGTTCGCCGACGCTCCTCCCCAAACCTTACCCCTCGCCATTCTCGGGGGCACCTTTGATCCGGTGCATTGGGGTCATGTGCGCATCGCGTCCGAGACGGCGGCAGCCTTGCGGTTACCGGAGGTTAGATTGATGCCGTCGCAAGTTCCGGTGCACCGCGCTGCACCCGGCGCAACCGGCGACCAGCGCTTGGCAATGTTGAAGCTTGCGGTGGCGGGCGCACCGGGGCTTAGCGTCGATGATCGTGAACTCACGCGCGATACGCCGAGCTACACCGCGCTGACGCTGGCATCATTGCGCGCGGAATTTCCGCAGCGTCCGCTGCTCTGGTTGATCGGCATCGATGCCTTTATGCACATCAATCATTGGTACCAGTGGCCTCGCTTGTTTGAGTTGGCGCATTTTGTGGTGCTCAACCGGCCCGGATTTGCCGTATCGCAGGCACTGTCGCCTGCGTTGAACGAGGTCTGGCAGGGACGTCTGACGCAGTCTGCGGGCGCGTTGACCCAAACCAAGCACGGTCACATTTTTTTGCACACGGTAACGCCGCAAATGATCTCTGCCACCGCTATACGCAACACAATCGCTGCCGGAGCAAGCGACAACTCGTTAGTTTCGTTGCTTCCGAGGCCCGTGCTGGCCTATATTCGGGCGCATCAACTCTACCGCGCAGCCTAGGCAAGCCGCGGCAGAATCAGGAATCTGGAACCAGGAAAAGAAATTGCGCCCGAATAAAATTGAAACCGCCGCCATCGCCGCCCTTGAAGACATCAAGGCGACCAACATCACGCTTCTCGACACCCGTCCGCTGACGGCGCTGTACGACGCCATCATCGTGGCTACCGCCGAGAGCGCGCGCCAAACCAAGGCACTGGCCCGCCACGTACGCGACAAAGTGCGCGAAGCGGGTGGCCAAGTGATGTCGATCGAAGGCGAACAGACCGGCGAATGGGTGCTGGTCGATTGCACCGAACTCGTCGTTCACATCATGCTGCCGACCACGCGCGCGCTGTACAACCTAGAAGAACTGTGGACCGCGCCGATGCAACCGAAGCGCCTGAAGCCTTCAACAGCGGTCGCTGAGACGACGGCTCCGGTCGTCGTTGGCAGAGCATCGAGAGGCAAACCTGCGCCAATCACAAAAACAGCCGAGCGTAAGGCGGCAAAGGCCAGCAAAGCGTTGGTTGCTGCCGCTGCTGCCGAAACGCCCGTGGTCAAGGCCCCTGCGGTGAAGAAAACAGCGGCGAAGGCTGCAGTTAAAGCCGTTGCCCCAGTGGCACCGCTAGTTGAAAAAGCGGTGGCGAAAGTAGCAGCGCCTAAGGCAGCGGCGAAGCCCGCAGCAAAAGCAGCGCCAGCCGCTAAAGTGCCAGCCACTAAAACGGCGGCAGTAAAAACGCCAACCGCAAAACCGGCCGCCAAGGCGCCGGCAGTGAAAGCCGTCGCCACAAAAAAACCTGCGGCTAAAGCGGCAGTCAAACCGGCAGCTAAAGCACCCGCGGTGAAAAAACCAGCTGCGAAAGCACCTGTGGCCAAGCCTGCAACGAAAGCACCAGCAATCAAGGCGCCCGCCGCAAAAATGAAGCCGATTAAACGACCAGCGGCCAAAGCTAAAGCCAGATAGCAATTAACGACAGCGAATGCAACCTGCGCAACGTCGGTGAAGCTTCGGTTGATCGCCTTGGGCGGCAACCAGCCTGCCTGGGTTGCCGACGGCGTGCAGGAATACGCCAAGCGATTCGCCGCCGACTGGCCGTTTGAGCTGATTGAAGTCAAGCCGGAAAAGCGCGCCGCGAATCGCAGTGTAGAGACCGTGCTTGCCGTTGAAGCGGATCGCATCCGCGCGCAGATTCCTCGGCAGGCATTGACCATCGCACTAGACGAACGCGGCGAGCAATTAACCACCCGCGAGCTGTCGGCGCGGATGACATCGTGGGCACGCGAGGCACCGTCGGCGGCATTTGTAATTGGCAGCGCGGACGGGCTCGACGCAGCGCTTAAAACCAGCGCCCATTTTCGCTTGGGTTTGTCGCGGCTCACGTTGCCGCATGGCTTGGCAAGGATATTTCTGGTCGAGCAACTGTATCGTGCGGTAAGCTTACTGTCGGCTCATCCGTACCACCGCGATTGACGTCAGTCCGCTGTCGCTTATTCATCAATGACCGCATGAACGAAATCTATCTGGCCTCTCGCAGCCCTCGTCGTCTCGAACTGTTGCAACAAATGGGCATCGCATGCAAAACGGTGTTGCTGCGCGACGAAACCAGCCGTTTGCGCGACGTCGATGAGCGGCCGCTGCCGGGTGAAAATCCTTATATCTACGTCGAGCGCATGGCCAAAATGAAGGCCGAGCTAGGCGTGCTGCGCGCCCGTCAACGCGCGCTGCCAGTGATGCCAATGTTGGGTGCGGACACCATCATTGTGTTCAACGGCACTATCTTCGGTAAACCCTCCGACTCCGCAGACGCCAAGCGCATGCTGAAGTTGCTTTCCGGAACGCAACACGAAGTACTCACCGCCGTCGCCATTACCGACGGCACCCGGTTATTGCATGACACATCGATTTCACGAGTTCGCTTTCGCGATCTCACCGATTCGGAAATCAACAACTACATCGCCAGCGGCGAGCCAACAGGCAAGGCTGGCGCGTACGGCATTCAAGGCATCGCTGCTGTGTTCATTGAGCGCTTGGAAGGCAGCTATTCCGGCGTGATGGGCCTGCCGATTTTTGAGACATCGATGCTACTCTCGCAATTCGGCATCAAGCCGCTATAGATTTACGTTAACGATCGGCGAAAGCTCGATAGGTACGACGCAAAAAGCAGCGTTCGCACTGCCTGCCGATCGAATTGAAAAGTTTTTGATGGTTTCCCCGCTTCACCAACAAGTTTGGGCAGTGGTGAACGCAATAGAAATTTAAGACAAGGCCGTTTTCCATGGCTGAAGAGATTCTGATCAACGTCACACCGCGAGAGACGCGTGTGGCGGTGCTTGATCATGGTGTGATTGAAGAATTGCACATCGAACGCGCGACTCATCGCGGCCTCGTTGGCAACATTTATCTCGGTCGCGTGGTGCGCGTGCTGCCCGGCATGCAAAGCGCGTTCGTCGAAATCGGGCTGGAACGCGCCGCATTTCTGCACGTAGCCGATATTTGGGAATTTCGGCAAGCGCAACACACACCCGAGACGACGCCCAAGCCCATCGAGAAGCTTTTGCACGAAGGGCAATCGCTGATCGTGCAGGTCATCAAAGACCCGATTGGCACCAAAGGCGCGCGACTGTCAACGCAGATTTCGCTGGCGGGGCGACTGCTCGTGCATCTGCCGCAAGATTCGCACATCGGCATCTCGCAGCGCATCGAAGACGAGGCCGAGCGTACGCTGCTTAAAGACACGCTGACCCAACTGCTGCCACCCAATGTTCCGCATGGCGGCTTCATTATTCGCACCGTGGCCGAGAAGGCAACTGTTCGCGATCTGGCGCGCGATGTCGAGTATTTAACGATGCTCTGGGCCGATGTGCAGGCTCGCTCCAAATCAACCAAGTCGGGCACCCTGATTCATCAAGATCTGACATTGGCTGAACGGGTGTTGCGCGACTTCGCCTCTGAAGACACACAACGCATATTCGTCGACGCAGCAGGCGCCTGCGCGGCCATGACCACGTTCGCCGAACGCTACGCACCCGCGCTCAAGGATCGCGTACGTTTGCATCAAGCCGCGCGTCCGCTTTTTGACATGTACGGTGTCGAGCAAGAAATCGAACGCGCGCTGCACCGGCGTGTCGATTTGAAGAGCGGCGGCTACATCATCGTCGATCAAACCGAAGCGCTCACCACTATTGACGTCAACACCGGCGGCTACGTCGGCGTGCGCTCGTTCGACGACACCATTTTCAAAACGAATTTAGAAGCCGCGCAAACCATCGCGCGGCAACTGCGTCTGAGGAATCTCGGCGGCATCATCATCATCGACTTCATCGACATGGATTTGGCCGAGCATCGCACCGCCGTCCTCGACGCGCTGAATCAAGCAATCTCCACCGACCGCACCCGACTCACGGTAAACGGTTTCACGCATCTCGGTTTGGTCGAGATGACCCGCAAACGCACCCGTGAATCGCTAGGTCACGTGCTCTGCGAAACCTGTCCAACCTGTCAGGGCCGAGGCGAAATAAAAACCGCGCAAACGGTTTGCTACGAGATCCTGCGCGAGATCATGCGCGAAGCCAAACAGTTCAATCCCAGAGAGTTCAGAATCCTCGCGTCGCAAGCCGTGATTGACCTGTTTTTAGACGACGAATCAACAACGCTTGCGCAGCTGTCAGTGGAGATTGGCAAACCGGTTTCGCTGTTGGTGGAAACCGGATACTCGCAAGAGAAGTACGATATCGTGTTGCTGTA
>JACMNN010000049.1 GCA_014378555.1 Burkholderiales bacterium
AAACAATGTTCGCGAAGGAAAAATGTTCCTGCGACCGATTGGAACGGTGGCCGCAGGTGTGGCATTCGGACGGCCTTATCAGTCGCCGTTTTCGGTGCGCTAACGGGATAACTACGTTTTGTGCGACGGGCGCTATTGCGAATTTGGGGCATGCAGGAGCCGCAGTGATCGCCTAGTCAAACTTATGGGTAGGTGTAGCAACAACGTCGTCGGGCAAACGTCGAAAGAACTGTACTACGTCGAAGTCAGACAGGTGCATCGGTAGCTGCTCAGCCCCAATAAAACGCCGATGGCAGGTGGACACAAAGTACCCTCCGACTTGCCGATAACGACCGCCGCTTTCGGCACACCGAGACTACAGCGCCCGGCGAAACAAATTCGCTCAATGAACGAGTAAAAATCAAATAGATGTTCGGCCATGAAGCTCTTAAAAAGCCTCGCGTGCATCCGTTTTGCGCGCTGATAACGGCCACCAGTAGGCTTTGGCGGGCCAAGCGCCACAAACTGCACGAAAACCGAGATCACCCCATGAAGCGTTCGATCTACGTGGGTCGCATTGTGGCAGCGCAGGCGAAGCAAGATGAGGAAATGCAAGCCGTCGCCGATGCGTTGAACCTGCTGGCCAACATCGTGATGGCGTGGAGCACGATGCAGATGCAAGCAACACTTCAGGCCTGGGCGGATCGGCGGCAATTTATCGCCCCAGAGCTCACTGAGAAGATCGCACCAACGCGGTTGGAGGGAATCAATCTGCGCGGCATCTTCCGGTTCCCCACTGAGCGCTACGCAGAGCAGATTCTGCCTTCGCAAACCGCCCCGAAAACCGTCGCTAACGCATGAAATCGACGTGGAGTGGGCGCGGTGCTAGAGCACCACAAAACACGGAGCAGGAAAGACAAAGGAATCAAGCATTTAACCGACCCACCCCGCACCAGTGCTCGCTTCCAGCGTTGCGGATTTGGCAGCTAAAACAAATGGACCCCGATAACGGGGATTCGTAAAGCCGTGCGGCGTCCATCACGCCGTTTTCCGTCAGGTATTGCACGATGAGGTCGATACACTCGAACTGATTCGGCGTTGCCGTGCTGCCGGTGACGAACTCGTTGAAGGCGTGTGTCGCTGTCTCACGGTCCAGCCCGACGAGCGAGCGGATGAGAAGGCCGAGGCCGTGACTTTCGTCCGCGGCTTGTTGGATCACTTCCGGCGTACCGCCCGCTTCCGTTCTCATAACAATTTGCGCCTTGCGATACTTCCTAGTGGAAAATCTGGGTTTGTTGAACGACCGTACCTCACTCGATGTAAGTGCTGTAGCATCGATTTCTGAGGTGTCAATGAAAAATATGTGCGGGGTACGACGCTCCATTGCAACCATTGCAATGGCGTTCACAACGGTTTGCTCGGCCTCGGCCTCGGCCTCGGCCGCTGGTCCAACCAGCGGCAACTACGCGCTCCCATCCAGTGCCGTCAATAGCGGCGTGGCTGTGATGACATCCTCCAACTTCAAGCTTTCTTCATCGCTCGGGGACACGGCGTTCAGCGCGCGCCAGAGCAACATTGGTTTCGTGCTCAGCTCCGGGTTCTGGCACAGCGTGATCGGCGTCACACAGGGCTGTGTGCTTGATGTCGACGGCAACCTTGCCATCTCGGCCACCACCGATGGCCTGATGCTGTTGCGCGCCATGCTTGGCCTCACCGGTACGGCGGTCACCGTAGGCGCAACTGCGCCAGGCGCGCCGCGCACAAGCTGGGATCAGATCGCGCCGTTCGTTCACCTCGCCGCGCTCGACATTGATGGCAACGGCGCAACCACTGCGGCAAGCGATGGGGTGATGCTATTGCGTGCGATGTTTGGCCTGACGGGAACCGCCGTCACTGATGGCATCGCCCCCGGTGGCCAGACATGGGCCACGATCAGAAATTATTTGAACACCCAGTGCGGCGGCAGTTTCTCGCCGTGACCGAAGATGACCCGCCACGGCGCTCAGCAACGCGAATCATGCCCACCGGACGCACGGTGCCATGCACTTAAATTCCTAAGGAAACACGGATTTATTCACCATTTTCGTCATTCCGGCGTAGACCGGAATCCATGCGCCCCTACCTATCAATGAGTTGTGTAGTCTAGGGGACCGGCCTTCAGTCACCGCGATGAAGACCCGGGCGGGATGACGAATAAATGTGCGTTTCCCTAAACATCGACATCAGAAAACATCCCGGAGCAGCAATGACCTCACGCATTTTTTCGACGCTCGCCACGATAGCACTGTTCTGCATCGGGGTCGTACACGCGCAGGTTCCGCGCACCATCAACTATCAGGGCTATCTCACCAGTCCCAGCGGCGCGGCCATCACCGCCAGCCTGCCAATGGTTTTCAAAATTTACAACGTGGCTTCGCTTGGGGCGGCCCTGCATAGCGAGCCGCAAACGGTCGCGGTGACTAACGGCATCTTCAACGTACTGCTTGGCACCGGCACCGCGCTGACCTTGCCGTTCGACACGGCGTATTACCTGGGTGTTACGGTCGGTACGGATGCGGAGCTTTCGCCGCGTCAACCACTGGCCGCAAGCCCGTATTCGATTCGCGCGGCAAGCGCGGAAGCGCTGACAGCCAACGCGATTGTGCCGGGATCGCAGATCGCTGACGCCTCGGTCACCGCCGCCAAGCTCGCCAGCAACGGCTGCACTGGCGGGCAGGTGCTGCAGTACAACGGCAGCACCTGGGTGTGCGCCTCACCTTCCGCATCATCCGGCGGCACCATCACCAGCATTACGGCAGGCAGTGGGCTCATCGGCGGCACCATTACCACTAGCGGCACCCTCGCCGCTGACACCACTGTTCTGCAGCGGCGCGTCGCGGCGACGTGCGCGGTCGGTTCCAGCATCCAGGCTATTGCTGCAGACGGTAGCGTGACTTGCCAGATTGACGCCATCGGTACGGGGACGGTTACGAGTATTGCTACGGGTGCCGGGCTGATAGGCGGTCCGATCACCAGCAGCGGCACCGTCAACCTTGCCAGCACTCAGTTGCTGCCGACGCTGGCATGCGCTGCCGATCAAACCGTGAAGTGGAACGGCTCGATGTGGGCTTGCGCGACTACCGGTGCCCCTGCCGCGTTTGTTGCCGCGCCGCAGGACACGGTTATCACGGCGGTCGACAATACGGGCCTTGTCGGTTGGTACTCTTCAATCAGCGTCGCGCCGGACGGCCTGCCGGTCATCTCCTTCTACGACGTAACCAATCGTGACTTGAAGGTCGCCAAATGCGGCAACCCCGCCTGCACAGCCGGCAACACCGTCACCGCGGTAGATTCGACTGGAAGCGTGGGCGAGTTCACCTCCATCACCATCGGTGCCGACGGCCTGCCGGTGATTTCGTACTACGACGCAACCAACGGCGATTTAAAGGTGGCCAAGTGCGGCAACGCCGCATGCACGGCCGACAACACCGTCACAGCGGTGGATACCGTCGGCAGCGTCGGCAAGTACACATCCATTGCCATCGGCGCTGACGGTTTACCGGTAATCGCATACAGCAACGCAGCCAGCGGCGACCTGAAGGTAGCCAAGTGCGGCAACGTCAACTGTTCGGCGGGTAACACCCTTAACGCCGTAGACACTTCCTCCAACGTCACGGGCACTTCCATTGCAGTGGGCCTGGACGGCCTTCCGGTGATTTCGTACATAGGCAGTGGCGCATGGGTAGTTTTGAAGTGTGGTGACGCCGCTTGTTCGCCGGCACTGTTGAAGCCCCGTAACATCTACTCCTCCGGCGTGGCGTCTGTCGCAATGACTATTGGTAGCGATGGATACCCCGCGATTTCGCTTTATAGTCAAGCGGCAGGTGATTTATTGTTGGCGCACTGCGCAGGCCAAGATTGCTACGTAGCCCCCTCTACCGGTGGGACCGGTACACGCATAAACATCGTTGATACGGTAGGGGATGTGGGACAGTTCACCTCACTGGCCATAGGAGCTGATGGCATGCCGGTCATGTCCTACATCGACGCCACCAACCGCATTTTAAAAATTGCGAAGTGCGACAACGTGGACTGTTCTGGAGCCATTTGGCTAAGAGCGATTGGATCGGTAGGATCCTTGAGTCCTGGACACAGCACGTCCATCGCCATCGGCGCTGACGGAGCGCCCGTGATTGCGTTTCACGAGAGAACCGGCACTACCGGCGCGCTGAAGGTCGCGAAGTGCAGCAACGTGTTTTGCGCTCCGTTTTTTAGGCGTCGCTGATCGCGTCGGGTGGCTCGTATTGACGCCGGTTCACCTTAAGTTCCCAGAAGGGGTGATCTCGGTTTTCGTGCTATTTGTGGCGCTAGCACCCAAATATACGATCAATATCAATAATTTACATACCGAACAAATATTAAGCGTTGCTGTTTTTGTACTAGTTTTGGCGCTTGAGCCTTATCAACCCGTGATTGGCCGCATTGATTGTCTTTGTCCGCCCGAGCGGTCGAACAGCCCGAAAACGTTCGCGAATCCGAACAACGTCGCCGGGAAAAAGTTGAAAGAACTGTTCTACGTCGAAGTCAGACAGGTGCTTCGGTAGCTGCTCAGCCCCATTAAACGCCGATGGTAGGGGGACACAAAGTACCCTCCGACGTGCCGATAACGACCGCCGCTTTCGGAACACCGGTGCTACAGCGCTAGGCGGAACAAATTCGGTCAATGAACGAGTAAAAATCAAATAGATGTTCGGCCATGAAGCTCTAAAAAAGTCTCGCGTGCATGCGTCCTGCGCGCTGACAACGGCCACCAGTAAGCTTTTGCAGGCCAAGCGCCACAAATAGCACGAAAACCGAGATCACCCCGAGCTGCGCGAAAGCCATGGCGCGAAAGACGTCAGCGCAGGACAGTTCGCTCACGCCTGCGTCCCCGTGGTGGCGATCAACGATGCGCGAAAAGCTCGTCCACGGCACGAACTCCATGACTTGCGCAAACAGGGTCTTGCCAGCATTCATGCGCCACGCTCGGTACTTGAAAACCGAGAGCATCGCTAAACCACCAACCGAGATTCAAATCGTGGACACCCGCTGATCGCTCGAATGCCTCATCTGTATTGGCTTCCAGCTAGCTGCGCCGAAAACCACCGGTCACTAGTGAT
>JACMNN010000268.1 GCA_014378555.1 Burkholderiales bacterium
CTTTTCGGTGGAATACCCGTGCCATTCGCCTACCGAAGAGCGCTGGTTTCTGATGCTTGTCACGCCAATAGCGGACGGTCGGTTGAGCGGTGCCGTGGTCGTTCATATTGACGTCAGCGAACGCAAGCGCGCAGAAACCGGACAACGTGAGGCGCAAACTTTGCTTCACAGCATCATCGAGAACATTCCGACCGCTATTCAGTTGAAGGCGGTTCAGGATGGTTTCCGTACGGTGATCTGGAACAAGGCATCAGAGACCATTTTTGGCGTCCCGCGGGCGTCCGCCATTGGTCGCAACGCGCATGAGCTGTGGCCTGCGGCAGACGCTGATCGCATGCATGCCGACGACCTCGACGCGCTGTCCAACGGGGGCACCCAAGAGTTCGCCGATTGCATACTTCCCACTCAGGATCGTGGATCAGTGCACGTACACCTGCGTAAGGTGGCGCTTCGTGATGAGCGTGGCGCGGTGTCGCATTTGTTGGTGGTTGCTGACGACATTAGTCAACAGCGGAAACGGTTCGAAGATTTGCGGCGGTTCCGCGCGGCAATGGATATTTCGGGTGACGCGATCGTCCTCATCGACCGGGCGACCATGCGCTACATCGATGTCAACCAAACTCTGTGTGATTTCGTGGGCCGCACCCGTGAGGAATTGCTCACCATGACCCCGATGGATTTGTCAGGCGAAAGTCGGGAGACGATGGAGCGCGATTACGACGCCCTCATCGCGGACAACACGGGTGCGATTAGCGTCGACCGGCACTTTCGGCGTAAGGGGGGCGCACTGATTCAGGTCGAAACGCGACGACAGGCCCTGCATACCGATGCAGGTTGGATCATCGTGGCTAACGGACGCGACATTACTGAGCGCAAGAACGCCGAGGAGCGGATAAGACGTCTCAATCGCGTGTACGGCGTGTTGAGCGGCATCAACGCACTGATTGTCCGAGTGCGAGATCGGAACGAACTGTTTAGCGAGGCTTGCAAGATCGCAGTCGACGTGGGTGGCTTTCGCATGGCGTGGATTGGTATTGTTGATCGCGTCACGATGCAGATAGTGCCGCTAGGTTTCGCCGGACCGGAGTCGGACTTTTTAACCGTGACTCAAAGCCGCTTTTCACTGCTCGACGGGGCCGTCACCGCCCCCACGCTGAGTGTGCGTTCGGTACGGCAGAAAAAAGCCTTTGTGTTGAACGACCTCCGTGAGGATTCGCCCATCTTATTTGCCAAGAAGCGCCTCGAGCAAGGCATTCATTCGATGGCCTTCCTGCCGTTAATCGTGTCCGACGAGGCGGTCGGTGTGCTCACGTTGTACGCTGGAGAGAGCAACTATTTTGATCTTGAAGAGATGGCGCTATTGACGCAACTGTCGAGCGACATTGCTTTTGCAATTGACCACATCAACAAACAAGAGCGACTCGACTATCTTGCCTACTACGATGTGCTCACCGGACTGGCCAACCGTAGTCTATTTATGGAGCGCGTGGCGCAATACATGCGCATCGCCACTCAAGACGGCCGCAAGCTCGCGTTATTCCTGATGGATCTCGAGCGATTTAAAAACATTAACGATAGCTTGGGACGTTCGGCGGGCGACGCGCTATTGGGCCGGGTCGCCGAATGGATCACGCAAAAAGTGGGCGACGTCAATCTGCTGGCGCGCGTCGGTGCTGATCAATTTGCCGTGGTTCTGCCCACAGTTAAACCCGACGGTAACGTTGCATGGTTGATTGAGCGCGCCATAGAAGAATTTCTGGAGCATCACTTCACCCTGAACGATTCGGTATTCCGCATCGGCATTAAAGCTGGCGTTGCGATTTTCCCCGACGACGGCGCACAGGCCGATACGTTGTTTAAGCACGCGGAAGCGGCACTTAAAAAAGCCAAGGCGAGTGGTGAGCGGATTTTGTTCTACACGCAAAACATGACCGAAGCCGTCGCTCGAAAGCTGACACTAGAAACTAAGCTGCGTCAGGCGTTTGAAAAGGAAGAATTTGTTCTGCACTACCAGCCCAAAATAAATTTAGCGAGTGGCAAATTGATCGGGGCGGAGGCGCTGATCCGGTGGAATGATCCGCTGACAGGGCTCGTGCCGCCAGGGCACTTCATTCCGATTCTTGAAGAAACCGGATTAATTCAAGAGGTCGGGCGGTGGGCGTTGAACAAGGCTGTGACCGACTATCTGCGCTGGCAAACGACCGGACTGTCTGCGGTTCGCGTAGCCGTTAATGTTTCACCCCTGCAACTGCGCCATCGGCACTTTATACGCGACATTGAACAAGCTATTGGCGTGAGTGAACGTGCGGCAGGTGGTCTCGAACTCGAGATCACCGAGAGCGTCATCATGGAAGACGTCAAACGCAGTATCGCCAGTTTGCAGGCCATTCGCGCGCTCAATGTGCGCATTGCTATTGACGATTTCGGCACCGGTTTTTCGTCGCTGAGCTATCTGGCAAAACTACCGGTGGACACACTAAAAATAGACCAATCATTCATCGAAGACATGACCACCAACCGCAAGGGGTTGGCGCTGGTTGGCACCGTCATCCAGCTTTCACATTCGCTGAAGCTCAACGTAGTGGCTGAGGGTGTGGAGACCGAGGAGCAACAGCGTTTGCTGCGACTACTCGACTGTGACGAAATGCAAGGATTTCTCATCAGCAAGCCGTTGCCTGTCGACGTGTTCGAGGCTAGATTTTTGACCCGTAAATAAGCACATGCTCAGCCACTACGGCGTTTCTGGACGGGGCACGTAGGGCCGCGCAAGATATCGGCGCAACCGTTCGAAGTGGTTTCGGGTGGCTGTAAGCAATGTCACTTGCTGCAGCACGCCGAAACCATTGCTGGCTGCTCTACTAATTCGGCGTGACGCGATAAATCGCACCGTTCAAATCGTCAGACACGAGCACCGAACCGTCGGCCATCGTCATCACGTCAACTGGGCGTCCCCAGTAATTCATTCCCTGCAAAAAGCCGGTCAAAAAGGGCTCCATGCGCAACGGCTCGTTGCTGCGACCGACAACCCTGATCACATCATATCCAACGCGGATCGGAGGATGTGAACCGTGCCGAGCAATCAGCATGCTCACCTCGCCGTTGGCCGCGACTTTAGGATCAAAGCGCATGCCCAACGCTGCGCTGTGCGCACCCAGTCCGAACGCGGGCGGGGTGAATTCAGCACAGGCGCGCTTCACGCCAAATTCAGGATCGGTGATGTCGCGATCATGGCAATACGGAAAGCCGAAATGCGCGCCCACTTTCATGACACGGTTTAACTCGTCGTTCGGTTTATCGAGCCCCAGCGAATCGGCGCCGTTGTCGGTGAACCACAGCTCTTTAGTTTGCGGATGCCAGTCAAAACCAACACTGTTACGGATGCCGCGAGCGATGACTTCTTTGCCACTGCCGTCGCCGTTAACGCGAAGGATCACGCCATACTCATCATCGGTTGCTTCACAGGTGTCACACGGCGAACCGACCGATACATAAAGCTTGCCGTCGGGCCCGAAGCCCATCGCGTGGGCATCATGGCGTGCTTTATCGGGCAGGCCATCGATCACCGTCACCGGGCTCCCCGGATTATCGAGCTGGTCTTCAATGTTGGTGAAGCGCACGATGCGCGTTCGATCCGCCACATACAGCGTGCCATCGCGAAACGCCACACCGCTCGGATCGGTCAAGCCTTTGACCACAACCCGCTTTTGCGCGACGGTGCTGCCGTTCATGGTCAGTGCGTAAACATTGCCCGCCATGCTGCCAACAAATAGCGTGCCTTTCGCACCCATCACCATGTGGCGTGCTTTCGGCATGTCGGTTGCCAGCAAACTCACCCTGTATCCCGGTGCGGTTTTAAGGGTTGTCAGTTGAATGCCTTTGTTTTCGTCACGCCAGTCTTGCAACGTTGCGCAACCAGACATCAATGCGCCAACGGCCACGGCGAACAGCGTTACTGATACGCGATTCAACAAACACTTAAAGAGGAACAGCGGGTACATAAAACGTCCTGATAGAAAGCGACACACAACTTTTCTTTGTAACAAACTGCAGGGCATTCGGTCGGTACGCTAGCGCACATAGCGGCTAAAAAATGAGTGCCGGTGTGGTCGAAATTAACACGCTGGTTTCAGCGTAAAGGCGGCGTAGGTTTGCACCTACCCAATCGACTGCTGTTAACCGACATACACAAACGCAAGCTATTTCGACAATTCAGTCCTGATCATTGGACGCGTCAAAGATGACATTTCAGTGCTTAGCAAGTTGGTGACTCATAGCGTCATCATTGATCACTTCTTAATAGTCAGGAAAATTGAATATGAAACGAACACTCATCGCTCCCCTCTTTTTAAGTATTGCCATCGCGTCCACGTCGGGTTGGGTGCAAGCGCAAACCACCGGCGCAACGACCGCAGCCGCTGCTGAAATGAAGATGAGTCGCGACCAGTTCCTCAGCATGTACAAATGGGACACAGTAAACGATATGTGGGTCATGAACGACGGTATGAAAATGCCCGAAGGCATCAAGTCGCGCGCTGAGGTCAAAGCCGAACGTGACCTCTACATGAGCATGCACAAGTACGATTTACGCAGCGATAAGTGGGTTCCGATGACCACACCGCGCGATATGAACACCATGTCGCGCGAAGAAGTGAAAGCCGAAACCGTTAACTTTCTCCGCACACACCGCTACGATGAATCAACTAGCAAGTGGATGTCGCGCTCCTCGGGCGGCTCGCAGTAATACATTGCTAGGCGTTTACTTAGCGCTTGATTAGCGCTCGCGCCAGTGCATCGACGCCGTTGCACTGGACCGCAGTCAAAAATGGTTGTGATCTCGTCGGACCGTCACAACCAGTATTCCCAAACTCTAGCAAACAGTTCCTTGGCGCGAGAGTCAATTGCTCTTAGCTCCCATTTCTCCAGCGTGACTTCGTCGGATGCAGCCAGATCTTTATCAAACGCCAGCTGCACTTGAGCCCCAAATTCGGCTCCGAGGACCACCGCGTTGAGTTCATGGTTGTGCAAAAAACTGCGCCAATTGAGATTGGTAGACCCGACTGTAGCCCAAACTCCATCAATTAAGGCGGTCTTCGAATGCAGAATCACGCCGCGACGTTGATAGATTTTTACTCCGGCCCGCAACAGTGGTGCGAAGTAGCTTCGTCCCGCATGAAAAACCAGCCACGAGTCCGTTTGTGCGGGCAAGATGAGTTTGACGGTCACTCCGCGCTGTGCGGCCGCAGACAGCGCGGCCAGTAATTGCGGATCGGGAACAAAGTACGCGTTAGTGATGCTGACGCTGGTTTCAGCGCTGGTAATGGCAGACAGCAGAGTGGCGTAAATATGGCTGTACTGTTCTTCAGGCGAGCTGCCAATCGCGCGAACCACTTGTTTCCCGGCGGTCACTAGTTGTGGGAAATGGTTCGCTTCAACCAATGGCTCGCCTTTTTGACGCTCCCAAGCAGCGAGAAATAACTTTTGCAACTCGGCAACAACGGGCCCCTTCAACTGAAGGTCGGTATCGCGCCACGGCTGAGTCGCCGCGACCGCACCATTCGCGCTGTAGCCAAACGACCCGCCAGAATAGACGCCGCTGATATTGATGCCACCGAGAAACGCACTCTCTCCGTCAACGATTAATAGCTTGCGATGGTCGCGTTGATTGACCTGCCAGCCCTTGCGCGCGGCAAGTGGATTGACCGGATTGAATTCCAGCACTTTAATGCCGCTGTCGGTGAGCCGCTTGAAGAAAGCAGCGGGTGTGCCTAGTGTGCCCACGCTATCGTGGATCAGTCGCACTTGCACGCCGGCGCGCTGCTTGTCGATCAGCACCTGCGCGAATTGTTGTCCCACCTCATCGTCGTCAAGGATGAAGGTTTCCATGTGAATGTGGTCTTTTGCGGCTCGCAGAGCGGCAAACATCGCGCTATAAGTCGCGGGTCCGTCCTGAAGCAATCGCACATCGTTACCTGTGGTGAGCGGGCTGCCAACGATCGCCTCTTCCAGCGCTAGGTGTCGATCAAAAATATTGGTGTCAGGACTGCGTTGTTTAAGGCGGTCGAGAATCGCTTTGCTTTGCGCCGCACTAAGTGGCCCACGCGCGCTGGTGATCGGAGGCACCTGCGATGGGCGCGCCGACCGTCGCGCCACATCTGGCACGAAGGTCGGCAAGCTGCTGCATCCAGCAATGTAGACAGCACCCAGCGCTAAAAAGAGCTTGGCGCGTCGCATCTTGCGAGTCCGCCCGTATTCTGGGAGGACCACCGTCACTATATTTTGCCCATCACCAACAATATGATGAGTACGAGGACCACCAAGCCGAGCCCGCCGCTGGGTCCGTAGCCCCAACTTCTGCTGTGGCCCCAGCTGGGCAAAGCACCAACCAAAAGCAGGACGAGAATGATCAGAAGGATGGTGCCGATGCTCATTAATTACTCCTAGACTTTATTATTCAATTTACTGTTTTGGCGGGGCAGGCGGAGTAACAATGACCGTGGTGCTACTGTCGCCTGGCTTGCCTGGTTCGCCCTTGCTGCCATCTGCACCCTGATAACCCGGTACGCCCTGTGAGCCCGGCGCGCCAGTGCTTCCGGTGCTGCCCGTGCTGCCCGTGCTTCCGGTGCTTCCCGTGGCGCCCGCTGGGCCTGCTGGACCAGGAACCACAACTGCGGGACTGGAAGCAGGCACGGCAACCACGGTTGGACGATCGCACGCTGCGAGTGTGAGCGTAAGCGCGGCGAGCGCGGCAGAAGTAAAGACGAATGTTTTCATAAGTTTCCTTTAAAGTTATCGGGGACGTCTGATGAGCGACGGAACTGTCGTCATTGAAACACTGGGGGTTGAGCGGATGGTTTTTAAACGCGCTGGACTTAGCTTGATAGCGCAGGCGCGCTATCGCGCCGCCGACAAGCCGGTCAGCGTGTCGTGATCGCCGATGCCAATCGGTGTGCTGGCGACGATGGAAGCCGCCATAGCGAACATGCGCACCATTTTGCTGTGCGGCGCGTCCCAATATTCGGCAGTGCTGGGTACAAATTTCAAGAGCGCGATGTTCCCGGAATCTTTGCCATCCGGAAACCATGGGCGCGCAAATGGCGTCCACAACTGGTCGATACGCGCTTGCTCGGCATGCACCTCGCCGCGGCCTGAAATCGATACATAGGTTGATTTATCGGCGTCGCTGAACGACAAATTCACTGAGCGCAAATGCTCAATTTTTTCTGAGCGCAAATCGGTAAAGAACCACATCGCGCCGTGGCTATCCATTTCAAGCGGTGACATGGGGCGACTGACCAGCGCGTCGTCGTCATCAACAGTTGTCATCATGGCCACCGACATTCCCTCTACGAGTTTGCTTAGCCGGGTCAATTCGTCACTGCTTTGCGGTTCAATTTTCATAATGCGATTTAGTATTAACGTAACCGCTATCGTCGCCGCGTATGCAAAATCTCGCTATCGGTGTCCGCCGTATTCGCCTGTCAGCGCTGTCCTACCCACGTGATAACGCGCCCGCGTTGTTACATCAAAGTGAGCGCCACATTTTTGATCTCGACTGTGGCTTAGCGCGCACAACACGCAACTTTGATTCGCCTCATGCCGCGACCGGAAGCGCGAACGGCTCAGCCAGTGCTTGCTTCGCAAGCGACGGTGCTGGACCTGAGCGAAATGCAGCCATGCGCGGCAACAAGCGCTCGTTCTCGCGCTTGGTGGCGCCATAGCACTCGCAGGTGCGTTTTTCGAGCCCCGCACGGTTCAGCACTGAAATTTGCCCACGACCGTAACGAATGACGCCCGCCTGTTGCAGTTTCAACGCCGCATTGGTGATGCCTTCGCGGCGCACGCCGATCAGGCTTGCTGCTAGTTCTTGGGTCATCGCCAGCTCGCCCGACGCGGATCGATCCATGGCCACCAGCAAGCGTCGCGACAACTGTTGATCGATTGAATGGTGGCGATTGCACGCAGCGCTCAGCGTTAACTGCGCGATCACCGATTGCGTGTATCGCAGCAACAAGCTCAGCACCGGTCCGGCCCGGTCCACTTCGTTCTTCACCACTTGTGAGCGCATTCGATACACCGTGCCAGCGCTTTGCACGACCGCCTGACTGGGCATGCTGTTGCCGCCCATAATCAGGCATATCCCCACCACACCGTCATTGCCGACCACCGCTATTTCGGAGGAGTCGCCGTCTTGCGTGGTGTTGGTCAGCGAAATGATCGCGGTGGTCGGAAAGTAGACGTAATCGGCGGGACTACCGGAGTGGCAAAGCACTTTGCCGACCGAAACATTAAGCGGCTCTAAATAAGGCTGCCAACGAATCCAGGCGAGATCAGGCAGCGCCGCGAGCAAATGGTTGTGTCGCGGATCGGCAGTGATTAACGGATTGCAAGCGGAAAGATTCATGCGGCACTCGGTACAGGATTCGAGCTTGCATGTTCGTTTGCCAACAGCGCATCAGCTATCGGCGGCTGCCGACGACGCGTGTCGGAGTGTTCCTACTTACCCATCTAGGACGCGCGAAACGCTGATCGCCACGGTCATGGGTCGGCACGGCCGATGAATTTGATACGTAACTGCCGTGACGCAATGAACGATTTAGTGTGCCGACTAACAACGTTTGAAAAAACACACAAATGCATGAGAAGGGCGACCTTGCCATGTTCGGATTTCTTATTCAGCGCGGCGTAAAACCAATGCTGATTCGCGTTCGTGTCGCTGCGGCCATGGCGTTCAAGCAGCAGGCCGCAACCTGCGCGAGTTGATACAGCTTTTCTCTGTGAGCGCGGCTACGCGAGGGCTGAGCATCATTTTTTTCGAATGTCGACTATCGACGTTTACGGTGCCCAAGCTCAGCCCATTGGCGCATCCAGACTAAAGCTGTTTTTTCAAGAATGTTGCGAAGTCGGCGCCAAATTCTGCGTGTTCCAGCCCCAGCTTGACTGTGGCTTCGAGGTAGCCGAGCTTGGTACCGCAGTCATACCTAACCCCGACCGTTTCAACCGCGTAGACGGGTTCGGCCGCCATGAGTGACGCGATAGCGTCGGTTAACTGAATTTCGCCCCCGGCGCCCCGCTTGATGTCCTTCAGGTGAGCAAAAATCGACGCGGGCAATACGTAGCGACCGATCGCGCCAAATTGCGACGGAGCATCGGCTGGTTTAGGCTTTTCGACAAAGCCGGACAGACGCATTGCGGCGCCGTCTTGGTGGGCCAAAGTCTCAGCAATGCGAATCGCGCCATAGCGAGAGATCGAGTCGCCCGGCATGTGGTTCACGCCGATCACCGCACCGTTCGCGGCGCAAAGACGCGCATAAACAGCGCATAGTTGTGCGGTGGAGCCCAATGCCCCGGGCCCCGCTTCGGTAGGACGAATCAGCTCGTCGGCGAGGATCACAGCGAACGGCTCAGCGCCCACCACCGGCTGCGCGCAGAGCACTGCGTGACCAAGGCCGAGTGCGTCGCCTTGGCGCAGAAAGATGCAGTTGATGTTCGACGGAACGGCGGCTCGCAGCTCGTCGAGCAGATCGTGTTTTTCCGCCCGCGTCAGCTCGTTTTCAAGCTCGTAGGCTCGATCAAAATGGTCCTCGATCGCGCGCTTATTGCGCCCGGTGACGAAGATCATGTCGGTAATTCCCGCCGCTGCGGCCTCTTCCACTGCATATTGGATGAGCGGTTTATCGACCACCGTCAACATCTCTTTAGGCATCGCTTTGGTCGCGGGTAGAAAACGCGTGCCGAGACCGGCGACGGGGAACACTGCTTTACGAATTTGGGTCATTACGGATGCTATTCATTAAAGATAAAAATTCAGCTTCGTCGAGTACGGTGACTGCAAGTCGTTGCGCGTCATCGAGCTTGCTACCCGCATCGGCACCGGCGACTACGTAACTAGTTTTCTTCGAGACTGAACCTGCCACTCTACCCCCCACCGCTTCGATCATAGCTTTCGCATCTTCTCGTTTGAGTGTAGGCAAAGTTCCCGTCAACACAAACGTTTTTGCAGCGATTGTGGTGTTGGTCGGTACGTTCATCACCACCGGCGCAAACTCGAATCCGCACGCGAGCAAGCGTTCAACGGCGCTACGATTTTTCTCATTAGCGAAGAAATGCGTGATGCTCGAGGCAACGATCGGGCCGACGTCGTGCACGGCGAGCAACGCGTTTTCGTCGGCATTCATTACCGCGTGAATCGCGCCGAAATGCTTCGCCAAATCTTTCGCTGTCGTCTCGCCCACATGACGAATACCCAGCGCAAAAATAAAACGATGCAGCTCGGCATGTTTTACTTTTTTAAGCTCAGCGACAACGCTGGCCGCCGATTTGTCACCCATGCGGTCAAGGCCGGCGAGTTGCGCGTGCGTGAGCCCGAATAAATCAGACGCTTCATGAACCAGATTGACGTCGACCAATTGCTCAACCAGCTTATCGCCCAAGCCTTCAATATTGAGCGCGCGCCGTGCGGCGAAATGCAGCAGCATGCCCTTACGCTGTGCAGGACAAATCATGCCACCAGTGCAGCGTGCGATCACCTCACCTTCAGGACGTTCGACGATTGACGCGCATTCTGGGCAATGGCTGGGCAGCGCAAATTCTGCGCTGCCATCAGGCCGGCGATCGAGCACCGAGCCCACCACCTCGGGGATGACATCGCCCGCCCGACGAACGATCACCGTGTCCCCGACGCGCACGTCCTTACGTCGCACTTCATCGAGGTTGTGCAGGGTCGCGTTGGACACCGTCACGCCGCCGACAAATACCGGCTCGAGCCGCGCCACCGGGGTGATCGCACCGGTGCGTCCAACCTGCACTTCGATGGCAAGCACTCGCGTCAACTCTTCCTGGGCTGGAAATTTATGCGCTACCGCCCAGCGCGGTTCGCGCGAGACGAAACCCAGTTGCTGCTGCCAGTCGCGTCGATTTACTTTGTAAACAACGCCGTCAATATCAAAGCCGAGCGCCTCTCGTTGCACAGCGATGTCGCTATGAAATGCAGCCAACTCATCCGCGCCAGAAACAGCGCGACGATGCGTGTCGACCGGCAACCCAAACGCGGCCAGCGCATCGAGTAAGGTGGCCTGACTGGGCGGCAAATTCCAGCCCTGAACTTCACCAAGTCCGTAGGCGAAATACGACAGCGGCCGAGCCGCGGCGAGCTTCGGATCGAGCTGACGAATACTGCCCGCCGCGCCGTTGCGTGGATTGACCAAGGTGGGCAGACCGGCAGCGCGTTGCTTGTCGTTATAACGATCAAAGTCGGCGCGGGTCATGTACGCCTCGCCGCGCACTTCAAGCACTGGTGGCGGCGCATCGGTGCGCAGCTTCAGCGGCACCGACGCGATGGTGCGGGCATTGAGCGTGACCTCTTCGCCAGTCTCGCCGTCACCGCGCGTAGCCGCCCTCACCAAAATGCCGTTTTCGTAGCGCAGGGCTAGCGCCAGACCATCAAATTTAAGTTCCGCCAAATATTCAACCGGCGGATCGGACTCGGCCAGTTTGAGTTCACGACGAACCCGCGCATCAAAAGCGCGGGCCCCGGCCACGGTGACATCGGTTTCAGTGCGGATTGACAGCATCGGCACCGCGTGGCGCACTGGCGAAAACGCGGCCAGCGGCGTAGCGCCTACCCGTTGGGTGGGTGAGTCGAGGGTTTGCAGCTCAGGGTACGCGCTCTCGAGCGCTTGCAATTCACTAAACAGTCGGTCGTATTCAGCGTCGGGAATCGATGGATTATCGAGCGTGTAGTACTGATGGGCTGCCTCGGAAAGGGCATCGCGCAACGCGATCGCACGCTTGAAATCTGCGGCCATTGCAAACACTAAAAATGCTCCGCAACTAGCCGAACAACGAGCGTGCCGTGTCCGATCCTGGTTCGATCCCGGCGCCAACAATCGCGTCCATGGCGGTTTTTACGTCGTCGCGCATGATCGAAAATTTCGCGTCGTCGAGCAACTCGCCTTCACTTGATTTCAGGTCTGCATCCAGCAACTTCGATAGTCCACGCAGGCTTTGCCGGAACGAATCGTAGCGAAGCAGCGGATTGGTCAAACGCACCGGCTCAATGGAGAAGCGCAACGCAGTGATTGCCTCGGTACGCAGTCGCTCCGGCGTGAACGGCCGCTCGAAACCATCGACCGCATGAAAAATCACCGCGTCGGACTCGATCTCGTGGTACGCAAAGCGCCCATCCGATTGCAGGCGAAAGCCGTTAGCTTCAAGCGTGCCACGCAACCGCGTACCGGTCCAGTGTCCACCGTCCTTTTTAATCAGGTACACGTCCGGCATGATGTCGACCGCGGCGAGAAAACCGTCCAGTTCTGCGGCGCGATGTGGTGCATCACGAAAGCCATGGAAGCGCGCCTCGCAACCCTGCGCGGTCGATAACTCGGACAACACAAATTGCCACGCATCCATGTCCTGCGCCTCAATCGGTCCCTGACGTGATGCCAGCGGAAGCGCAAGCACCAGTTGCTGCACCGAGCTGACCTGCGCCGGGTCGTATCGCTCCCAAGGGCTCTGCCGGAACAGCCGCACCCAGCCCACCGCACGTCCTGCGGCCGCCACGAACGGCACGGCATCGAAAGGCTCACCGCTTAGGCTGACAAACGAACCGTGTACGTGCAAGCGCTCGTCGAAGGGCCATTCAGAGCGCAGTTTGACCGGAACGGGTGGAGGCGCAACTTCGGGTGCCGGCGGCGGCAGGTGTTCCGACATCGCCGGCTCGGCAATGACCTCGTGAAACGTGGCGCTCGCAAAATGCGCTGGCTGCAATTGGTCGTACGAGATTTCCTCGGTCCGCATCTCGGTGTTTTGCTCGGTGACCGGCTGCACCCAACCCCCTGCAGCTCGCACATCAAGCGTAGGCTCAACGCGCTCATACGGCGGCTCGGCAATAGATGCAACGCTTGGCTTGAGCGCCGCGACCGCTGGCGGCGAAGCACGCGCAACATCTTGCTGCGCTGGCAGCGCAACCATTGCCGATCGATCGGCACGCCGCGACTGCCACCAATGCCACAAGAAAAGCATGGCAACGACTACCGCCCCAATGGCAATTAAACCGATTTGTAGAGAATTCACTATGGCACCCCTTAAGCTATGCGGCGCACTACGGCGGTGCGGCTATTCACGCCGCCTCCGCCATATGTAGCGCTTGCGACACATCGACCCCAACAATTCGCGAAACGCCGGGCTCATTCATGGTGACACCGATGAGTTGTTCCGCCATTTCCATAGCAATTTTATTGTGTGAAATAAACAAAAACTGGGTGGCCACCGACATCTCCCGCACCAGACGACAAAAGCGTTCGGTATTAGGATCATCAAGCGGCGCATCCACCTCGTCAAGCAAGCAAAACGGAGCGGGATTCAACTGGAACAACGCAAACACCAGTGCGGTTGCAGTCAGCGCTTTTTCGCCACCAGACAGCAATTGAATCGATGCATTGCGCTTGCCCGGCGGCTGCGCGACGACCTGAATACCGGCATCAAGAATCTCTTCACCGGTGAGCACCAACTTGGCTTGTCCGCCGCCGAACAAAATCGGAAACAGGCGGCCAAAATGCTGGTTAACCTTGTCGTAGGTTTCCTGCAATGTGGAGCGCGTTTCGCGGTCAATGCGGCGAATCGCGTCTTCCAGGGTGTGCACCGCTTCCAGCAAATCACCGGCCTGAGCGTCGAGGTAGAGCTTGCGTTCGGACGCTTGCGTCAGCTCTTCGAGCGCGGCCAAATTGACCGCGCCGAGTTGCGCCATTTCGCCTTCAACGCGTAGCACCGTACGTTGCAGCTCTGCCGCTCGCGGGGCTTTTTCTAGCGCGCTCGCCAGCCACACCAAATCAACTTTAAGCGCAGCGAGTTGCTCTTCAAACTGCGCGAGGTTTAGCTCGGCCGAATTTTGTTTGATGCGTGCGTCTTCGATGCGTTTTCGGATCGGTTCTAAATCGCGCTCAATCACTATACGCGCCTCGTCGGCCGCGCGCAGCGCCGCGTTCGCGGCATCGACGGCCTCACGCGCCGCCTTGAGTAACGCTTCGCGTTCAGCGCGAATGTTTAATTGCGCCTGCAGGCTTTGCTCCATCGGCTCGAGCAGAATGCTGGTTTGCTCGCCCTGAAGGCGCACTACATCGGCTTCCAACTCTTTAATTTGTTGCGCATTGGTCACGATCCGACGCGACAGCTCCTGCACTTTTTCGGCCGCTGCCCGCTCGCCATACATCGCGTCACGCAGCGTGATTTCGGCAGCGCGCA
>JACMNN010000269.1 GCA_014378555.1 Burkholderiales bacterium
ATCGATCTCAACGATTACTTAGTGCGGCACAAATCCGCAAGTTTTTTGTTCCGCGTGCGTGGCGACTCGATGTTGTTCGCGGGCATCATCGATGGCGACCGCGTGGTGGTGGATCGCTCAATAGAGGCAAAGCACAATCACATCATTATCGCTGTGCTCGACGGTGAATACACGATTAAACGTCTCTACCGTCAAGGTAACCACATTGAACTGCGTCCGGACAATCCGGCGCATCAGCCGATTCTTCTCGCACCCGGTGCGGAGTTGCAAGTGTGGGGTGTTGTCGTTAGAGTGGCGCGGCGATGCCTGTACTAATGGCACCGGTATTCGCACTCGTGGATGTGAATAATTTCTACGTTTCGTGCGAGCGCGTGTTTAATCCCAAGTTTGACGGCAAACCGGTTGTAGTGCTTTCGAACAACGATGGTTGTGCGGTTGCTCGCAGCAACGAGGTGAAGGCGTTGGGCGTGAAAATGGGGGAACCTTGGTTCAAAATGAAAGCGCTTGCCAAGCAGCACGACATCATCGCGCTGTCTTCGAACTACACGCTTTACGGCGATATGAGCAATCGGGCCACAGCCATTCTTCGCGACTATTCACCCGACATCGAGGTCTACAGCATCGACGAATCGTTTCTTCGCGTGGAGTCCGTAGCGCACCTGCACGGCGGCAACGCGCCGATGGGCACCGCGATCAAAGCCCGCATTCGCCAGTGGACAGGACTGCCCGTATGCATAGGGTTCGGCGCCACCAAAACACAGGCCAAGTTTGCCAATCACCTGGCTAAAAAGAACCCCGAGTTCAACGGCGTCTGTGACCTAACGGCGATGACGGAAAGTACACGAAGCGCATGGATGCAAAAAATCGACGTTGCTGAGGTGTGGGGTGTTGGGCGGCGCATCGCTGCTCGCTTAAACGTCATGGATGTGCGCACGGTATTCGACCTGGTGAACATGTCACCTACCGTACTTCGGGCGCAATTCGGCGTTGTAATGGAGCGCACTGGCAATGAGCTGCGTGGCGTCTCGTGCATCGCCCTTGAGGACCTAGCGCCTACCAAGAAGCAAATTATGGCGTCGCGCAGTTTTGGCGAAATGGTGACGTCGTTGCACGGACTGTGTGAAGCCGTATCTTGGCACGTCGATCGGGCGGCGGCGAAGCTGCGGGAACAAGCGAGCGCGGCAAGTGCGGTCTACGTGTTCGTGCAGACCAATCGGTTTCGTTCAGATGATCCGCAATACAGTGGTGGGACGGTCATTCCGCTCACGGATGCTAGCGACGATACCCGTGAACTCAGCGCTGCGGCACTGAACGGTTTGAAACGTCTCTACCGTTCTGGCTACGCCTATAAGAAGTGCGGCATCATGCTTATGGAGCTGTCAGTAAAGGCAGAACGTCAGCAAACTTTGTTCGACAACGATGAGGCCCGCGCGAAGTCGGCGCGAGTGATGGCGGTGATGGACACAATCAATCGAACGTGGGGTCGCGGAACCCTACGCAGTGCTGCCATTGGCAACGTGCAGAGCTGGCGGATGCGTGCGGAGATGCGCTCACCGCGCTACACAACTGCATGGGATGAATTGCCTGTGGCGTCGTAGCTCATCCGCCGAGGTTCACTGCTGGTGATTCGAAGTCAAAAAAAGCCCTTGTAAACAAAGGCTTCAGTTACCGTAGCGACTTTTTTCGCAATTATTTAAAAGCTCAACTGCGTCCATTCAAAGAGCTAAATAAAATAGTCAATGTTTTCAACGAGTTCCAAATTGGAACTACAGATCCAACTGATATTTCGACGTCAACAGCTTTTTTATTTCGGATTCGATCCAGGTACGGTCAAGATCATTTTTGAACTCGAGGCGAATTCCATTGGAAGTCGTGGTTAGGTCGCACTTTACTGCCCTACCGTCTCGAAATCTAAATCGATTCACAGTTAGTTTTACCGGCTTCGCCGTAAGGGGCTTTTCGAGCCGTCGCAGCATTTCAGCTTCAGTCGTCTTTTGGTCAACGCGAGCCCTCAAGAGCGCAGCCGCATCTGCGTCAGTGATCTTCCCTGAACTAACAGCAGACACGAAGGCTGTTGCGCCAGTCGCAGACAGTGCCGATGGCGTTCCCAATAAGACTTCGAGAACGAGCGGAGACAACATTGAAAACGAAAAAATGCGGGAGATTTCCGATTTGCTAATGCCCGCTTGGTGCGCCAATTCGGTCTGCGTATGTCCAGTGCGCTCCATTTCTTGCTGGAAGCCAACGTACTTCTCGAAATCAGGCAAGCTCGGCTGAAGCAGGTTCGCAAAAAAGGCCGCTCTGGAGGCGTCTTGCTCAGAGTCAAGGGTCGACGAAATCGTGATGTCTATTTCGACACGACCTAACTCGCGGAAGGCCGCAAGGCGGTTGTCACCCGAAATAACCTCGAATTTGTCGTCGCCGATACGCTTCACCACGATTGGCTGGATCAATGGGTTGGTTGCTAAATTGGCACGCAGTTGAGAGAACTGTTCATCTGTCAGCTTTCTTCGGCGACCGGGAACCGACACTAATCTATCCAAAGCCACGCTGAGCGCTCTACCCAGTTTTGCCTCCGCTGATTCTGCGCGCTTTTCAGCGGCAGTAATTTGCGGCTGCATGATCATCATCGCTCCAGCGTTACTCACTGGCGAGCGAGCGGGCTTGAGCGCACCGGGAGGCGACAACTCAGCGTCGTCAACACGCTGCATCGCAGCTTTGGATCGAGCGGCTAGATTCTTGAGACTCATTTCATGCTCCCCAATTATTTGCGACGGCAGAGCTATCAACCAGATCCACGAGGCGGTCAAAGCCTTGACGCAATTTGGTAGTTGCCCTCGCTACGCCGTCATCGTCAACCAAATCGTGAATTGTCCCGAAAGTCAGTCCGCTGATTGTGTTGGCTTCGCTCGCCGGAATTTCAGTTGTTACAACGTATTGCGTAAAGGCCCGCTGAATGAACCCTTTCATCATCACTGAGACGGGGCGAGTTGTCACTTTGGACAACACCACACCGATAAACTTAAAGTCTTTTTCAACGCCCCGTGCGGTGTAAATCGAATCCATCAACTCAAGAACCATATCCCAAAAAACGAGTGCAGCCGAAAAATCAAGCTGCTCTGGCGGGAGTGGCATCAGAAGCCCGTCCGATGCGTAAGCAGCGTTGACTGCCAGGTATGAGAGTGATGGTGCCGTGTCAATCAAAATGTAATCGTATTCAAGGCGGTGAGTTGCAAGCGCCTCGTTGAGAACATTCCACCAGTCCCGCTTTGGGTTGGCAGCCATTTGCGGCAAGATGAGCTCTGCGCTGTTCAGTGATCCGCACGAAGGAACGATGTCTAAACCGTCCCAATACGTCTTACGAATGGCGTAGTTGAGATCCGGCTGAGCGTCCCCTGTATCCATCGAATACAAAAGGCCGGCGGTGTCTGCCTCTGACAACTCAGTGTGGGGCATCAAACCCGTCAATGTCGACGCAGAAGCTTGGGGGTCCAGGTCAATTAAAAGCACCTTGCGTCCGCGAAGGGCAAGTCCTTGAGCAAGGTTAAAAACCGTACTCGTTTTTGTTGACCCACCCTTGAAGTTGACACACGACATTGTGAATCCCGGCGTACCCGCTTCACGCTTTGGAAATGAATCTAGGCGTGCGACGATTTCTCGTGTTTCCGCAAGATCAAATGTCCTTCGCCGCTTGCCGAGCGCGATTTGGCCAACCGGATATTGCGGTGAACGCAACTTGTTATCAACCTTGACGCGGTCAATGCCAACGATTTCAGCGATTTGAGTGGCAGTAAATCTAGGCGCAATTTTGCGAGGGTGGGGAGCAAGCATCTCAGCTCTTACGGAGTCATGTACGACCGTCGCTTGCCGAACCATTTCTCGAATGTCTTCTCGGGTGATTCTCTTGGGCGTCATCGGATACCTAATTGATGCGAAAACGCAATTGCCGAAGTATATTGTTGTAGATGTCCTATTTCAACGTGTAATTCACTATTTATCGTTTCCTCGTCATTCTCACCGCCAAATGCACGACTTGTTTCAAGTGCTTTAGTGGTGCGTTGAAGAGACTTTATATCTAGTCTTTAATACACTTTACGTGACCGAAATTCGCTAAAACGTTGGGCTCTGGCGCGTATATGTGACCATTTCGGGGATGACATGTGACTGTATCGGGGAGGGTATTTCAGACATTGTGACTAGATAGGGGAGCATGTGTGACTATTTGGGGGAAAACGAGTGACCCTATTGGGGAGTCGTTGACAAGTGACTATTTAGGTTATAAAACGTCACATATGCTGAGCAAGACAACAACCTATAAAAAACCGCTTGTTGATAAAGCAACACTGAAGAAAAACGTGGGGCTTATCCACAGTTCATCAGAGCTTGGGCTGGTAGAAAGGAAGCTATTTAACTGGCTGTTACTCGAATCGTTTGAGCAGCTCGAACAGGACGTGACCCACGAGATTCCTCTACCAATTTTGAAAGTGTTAATGGGTTGGGAGAACTCAAATAACAACGACGGCTTAGAGGCTGCGATGAAGCGTTTGATGAGCACCGTTGTGCACTTCAACCTGATCAAAAGCAAAAAGACCAAAGAGGGCGAGTCATATGAAGACGCGTGGGAGGCGACAACGCTTCTTTCGTACGCCGCGATCGTAGATGGCCGAGCACGATGGAGGTTTGATCAAGCCATGGCGGCTAAGCTGCATGATCCAGCCGTGTTTCATTGGCTGAATGTCGCAGCAGCCCAGGGGCTTCAGTCATCCTTTGCTTATGCGTTGTACGAGAACAGCGCCCGATACTACAAAGTCGGGCAGACACCGAAATTGTCTGTGCCGCTTGTCCGCGAACTGTTAAATGCAACCGCTCCGCTATATGCAGATTTTCGGTATTTAAAGCAACGTGTACTTACCCCTGCAGTGAAAGAAATCAACACTATTACGGATATCGAGCTCGAGGTCGAATATCAGCGAGAGGGCAGGTCAGTCGTTGCTGTGCAATTCTTTGTGACCGCGAAGCCGCAAAGCAGTTTGCTGGTAAATAAGGACAGGTTGCGCGAGGCCCTGTCTGAAGAAGAAAAAGCGCTTCACGACCGAATGGTTGCACTCAAGTTGGCCTCGCGAGTGTCAATCAGCGCAATCGATGCGCGGGGATACGATGCCATAGAGCAAGCCGTCGCGTTGACGGAGTACAAAGTTAAAAACGGTGAGATTTCGAGAAGTGCAGCTGGCTATTTGCGCAAAGTAATCGCAACGCCATTCGACGTGGAGACGCCGGTGACCAGCGCTACCTTCCGCCGCGATAAGAGTCGAAGCCAGCTTGAGGACACGCAAGCTCTTGTAGCGCAGAGGCAGGCCGAGGGGGAGCTCGTGAGGGAAGAGCGAGAAAAGCGAACTACAGAAATCTCCTTGCTTTCGGTCGTGGAGCGTCGCGAAGCCGCCAAAGCGTTTATCCAAAATATGCCTCAGACCGCAAAGTTTTACGACGCCGATCTCGCGAAATTTTCGGGCCGCACCGAAAGCATGTTTTCTCTTTTCTTAAGAGGGTGGGTGCCAGCCGGGGATTTGCAGGTAAGCAACTCTGTTTAGGCAGAACGTGCATTTGCGATCGAAGAATGTCTCGGCCAGCAATGCTGGCGAAAGTAACGCCTCAACAGTTTGTGGGGAAGCCAAACCTTAGATACTGTTGCATAGCTAACCATAAGTTCGTATGTTTCTACTGCTGTTTGAACGGCAAAAACAGCATCTACTTTGACATCAAAGTGTCCGATGAAGCCAACACTAAGGCCGATAAAGTACAGTACATCCGAGATGCATGCGACGCCTTTTCCGGTCTCTTAGGCGACTTGCATAGTGAGAGCGGCAAGATGTGACGGCTAAGGCAAATGGGTTCGGCGAGCTCACTCAGGCATATCGATTCCACCCCGCATGATCGTGAGCCTGAGTTGGCGACTGTAGGCAGCCTCAATGCCATTTAAAGTCCGCACTTTTTTCGCAAGCCTTTTATCTTATGCCTGCCACGCCTCTACTGTGGATAGAGCCGGCAACCGCGTAAACCACTCAGCCCACGATTCTCGCACCAGTACTAAAACACGTTACCGTGTAACACTATCCAAATAGTCGGCCAACGTAGCCTCAGACATATTCGCCGTTGCTCTTCGATCGGCCTCGGCCAATAAGCGTTCAATAACCTGAATTCGCGTTTCAGCGCGATGTGCTGCTATACGCGCCAGATTGAGCGCTGTCGCGGTTGATACCCACATATCGAGCCGTCGTTTGCCGTTTTCGCCTGCGCTTGGTCGACGCGCTCTGTACGCGCGTTGCCTTTCAGCCGATGTCATAGCCATAACCAATTATCCAGATTGCGTCACCGTATAACCATAGTAACGAAGTTACACGGTAACGCTACTAAACGACGCCTGCGCCAGCACACCGCAGCAGCAATTTGTGCGTAGCTAATGCAATCCATCACGGCACAACCTTAAATGAGGAATACGCCCCAAGCTTCGTATGCGACAAGCCCGACCAGGGAAAAAAATAGCACTGCGAAGAGAGCCTGTAACAACAAATCGGCCGCCTGCACATCAGTTCGCATCTGCTCAAGGTCCGCATCACTCACGTACGTGCTCAAAATAAAAAGAAGGAATGCTCCATCGTAACGGCATGAATTCTCCGCGCTCACTTTTGGCAAACTCAACCAAGGATTCCCCACAAACCAAAGGTGCCCCATGCCAACGCTTTACTTATGTGAAAAACCGTCCCAGGCAAAGCCATCGGCGTGTGACATGGTGAGCAGCGTCGTGCCCGAGCCGCGTTTTTCAGCATCGCGTTCGCGCACAAAATCAATGACGACCGAGCGCAACACCTTCGGACAGTTTATTGAGCGCCAGATCGCGTTGATCCGACTGGCAACGGCTGATCCACAACACACACTATTCGTTTCTGGTGGATCGCCCAGCACCAAGACATCAGCTGCACCCGACGGCGAGGGTTGTCCTAAATGCGCAC
>JACMNN010000050.1 GCA_014378555.1 Burkholderiales bacterium
CGCCTGAAACGGTCGCTTAGTCTTGGTCGAGATGAACTTGGTCAGCAAATCGGTCTTGCCATCGGTTAACAATTTCACCATCTGGTCACGCTCAATCGGCTGCTGCAAAATCACCCGACCGGAACGGAAATCGCACTTGCGCGGCTTTTCTTTTTTGGCGGCGATTTCGCAGATGTAGGCCGTCGCCAGCTCATACACATTGTTACTGCATTTTGGGCATTTGCCAACCGCCTCCATCAGGCTGAAGTCCACCGGATCAGCGCCTTCGCCGACTGTGCCCTCGGTCTCGTCCCAATAAAATTCGATCTCGAACGCGTCATTCATTCGCAGGTTGGCATCGAAGGTGCGGCCGAGTTTCGAACGGAAGCCTTGCAGGTTTTCGACTTTTTTGTCGCGAATCAGGGTCTCAGCTTCTTCAACCGAAAGTTGCCGACTCGCCAGAATTTTCCAAAACCCAAAATCACATTTTGTGCAGGAGAACTTCTTGTAGTTCTCCTTCATTTCGCTACCGCACTTGGGGCATGGTGTGGTCAGATCAGCAAAGTCGCCGGGCACCGTATCGCTCTCGAACCCCTTGGCGCGAGTCACGATGTTGTTGGCCATCGCGGCGACGTCAGCCATAAAACTTGCGCGCGTGACCTCGCCTTTCTCCATGCGTGCCAGCTGCGTTTCCCAGTTGGCGGTGAGCTCGGGCTGCGTCAGTTCAGGCACGTCAAGGCCGTTGAGCAAGGTGATCAACGAAAACGCTTGCGGCGTGGGCTTCAGTGCCTTCTCTTCGCGAATCAAGTACTTCTGCATGATCAAGCCCTCGATAATCGAGGCGCGTGTGGCCGGCGTTCCCAGACCTTTTTCACGCATTGCGGCGCGCAGTTCTTCATCCTCAATGGCTTTGCCCGCACCCTCCATCGCCGACAGCAGCGTGGCTTCTGAATAGCGTGCGGGTGGCTTGGTTTGCAGCTCTTTAGCGATGACTTCGGAGGCGAGCGGCTTTTCGCCTGCAGCCACGATGGTCAGGTTGCCGGTTTCTTCGGTGTCCGCTTCTTTGCCGTATACCGCGAGCCAGCCCGCGTTGACCAGCACTTTCCCTTCAGACTTGAACGCCTCGTTTTCAACCCGCGTGATGCGCGTAGTTTGCTGAAACTCTGCTGCCGGAAAAAATACCGACAAAAAGCGCTTGACGACCATATCGTAGAGCTTTTCTTCCAGCTCGTTCAATGCGCCGGCGATACCTGCTGCGCGAGGCAATTGTGCGGTCGGAATGATCGCAAAGTGATCAGAAATTTTGGAGTTGTCGAATACTCGCTTGTTGTTCGGGCGGATGTATTTTTTGTTGCGAATCTCGCGCGCGAAAATGCCGTAGCGATTGGTTTCTTCAAGCGCCCGCAACGTTTCGCTAACGGTCTCAACGTAGTCCTCGGGCAGCGCACGCGCGTCGGTACGCGGGTACGTCAACACTTTGTGTTTTTCGTAGAGCGACTGGGCGAGCGATAGCGTGGTGCGCGCAGAAAATCCGAAGCGGGAGTTCGCCTCACGCTGCAAGCTGGTCAAGTCATACAACAACGCGGGCGCTTGCGTCGTGGGCTTGCTTTCTTCTTCAACAACACCGAGCTTGCCTTCGCACTTGGCAGCAATCGCTTTAGCGCGCGCTTCGGCTTCTGGTTTGGTCGCATCGCCTAAATCAAAAATGCGCTCGGCGCGCGCATGCTCGTCGTCGCCCTTCTTGAATTTTTCGTCGAACCAGCGGCCCGCATATTGCCCCGCGGCAACGTCGAACGTGGCGTGAATCTCAAAGTAGGTGCGCGCCACAAATTTACGAATGCGCTCTTCACGCTCCACCATCAATGCCAGCGTTGGCGTTTGCACGCGGCCCACCGTGGTCAGATGGAAACCGCCGCTCTTCGAGTTGAACGCGGTCATGGCACGGGTGCCGTTGATGCCCACCAACCAGTCGGCCTCAGAACGTGAACGGGCCGCATCCGCTAACGGCAGCATGCTGGCATCGCTTTTGAGCTTGCTGAAGCCGTCGCGAATGGCGTTGGGCGTCATCGATTGCAGCCACAGCCGCTTGATCGGTTGCTTCGCTTTGGCGTGTTCCGCGATCAACCGAAAGATCAGCTCGCCCTCGCGTCCGGCGTCGCAAGCGTTGATGATGGCTGTGACGTCCTTGCGCTTGATGAGCTTGGTCAGCAAGCGCAAACGATCGGCCGTTTTCTCAATCGGCTTCAATCCGAAATGCGATGGAATCACCGGAAGTTTGGCAAATGTCCATTTGCCGCGCTTAACCTCTTCTTCCTCCGGTTCGCCCAATTCGACGAGATGACCGACCGCGGAACTGATCACATATTGATCGTTCTCGAAGTGGTCGCCGTCCTTCTTAATGTTGCCGAGGGCCTTCGCGATATCGCTGGCGACGGACGGTTTTTCGGCGATGATTAGGGTCTTTGACATTTTTTTAGTGTAACCAGAAATTCGTTTCCGTCTCTTGACAGCGGTGAACACGGCGGCTGAATCAGCGCTTTACGGCAGCGTAATTAGGCACGCATCGGCCACTGATCGCACGCACTCTGGTTCGATTTTGTTGCTGCCGTCAAGCCGACACAACACCCGTTCGCCCTGAGCGCAGCGAAGGGTTTGATGGCGGATTGAGCGCTGGATCAAACCCTTCGCTGCGCTCAGGGCGAACGGAGATCTGCGAAACGCCACCACTCAATCAACATCGTCTGCATTCCACGCCGCGACCTGCTTCCACGCCGCTACCTTCCCCGCCGGCTGACGCCACGCGAAACCGCGCAGCAGCGGACGCAGGTGTTGGCGGATGGGGCGCTAAATTCGGAGGGTTTCGAAACAACCGTTCGCCCTGAGCCAGCGGGCGAAGGGTTTGATGGCGGCGCACACTTGGCTGCGGGTCAGACCCTTCGCTACGCTCAGGGCGAACGGTGATCTGCGTTGCGACCACGTCATCACTATCGTCCGCGCTGCGAAGCGCTTGAAGCAGCTGCGGGAGCAATGGCGCACCCGCATGCCGCAGCAGGAGCGCTAGCCACGGCGCTGCCAGCGTCCGCCGGGAAGGGATTCGATGCGGCCGTCGATTTCTAGCATCGTCAACTCGGTGACGATTTGATCGACCGCGAGACTGCTGCGTGCGACTAATGTGTCGACGTCGATAGGCGTGTGTTCTATGAACTTCAGCAAGCCGATTGCAGGGGGATTTTCAGCGCTAGCTTCAGCCGACGGTGCTAGCGTTTCAAAGCGCAGTTCGTCGAGCACATCGTTCGCGGTCTCGACCAACTTCGCGCCTTGCTTGATCAGGTGATGACAGCCTTTGTGGAAGGTTGAATGAATCGAGCCCGGAATCGCGAACACTTCGCGGCCCTGTTCGCCCGCTAAGCGCGCGGTGATGAGCGAGCCTGAGGCCATTGACGCTTCAACCACCAACACGCCTTGCGATAGGCCGCTGATGATGCGGTTGCGTTTGGGAAAATGCGCCGGAAGTGGTGGCGTTCCCATTGGATATTCGGAGAGCATTAAGCCAAGCTCTGCGATGCTGTGCGCAAGCACTTTATTGCGC
Source organism: Burkholderiales bacterium (assembly GCA_014378555.1). GTDB lineage: Bacteria > Pseudomonadota > Gammaproteobacteria > Burkholderiales > Casimicrobiaceae > Casimicrobium. The sequence continues at coordinate 3,569 of JACMNN010000050.1, forward strand.
GCTGGATAGACGCGATCGATGCCGGTGCCGATCACCGCAATAGTCGAGCCGCAATCGTTGCCGTTGGCACGCAATGCGCCGACGTGGGATGCGGTGTCGATGCCGAGCGCCATGCCTGACACCACCGTCAGGCCGCGCTGGGCGAACGCTTGCGCGAACGCCTCTGCGGTGTCGGCACCGCCTTGCGAGCAGTTGCGTGAACCGACCATTGCAATGGCGCGGCGGTTTAATAATTCGATGCGGCCCTTGGCGTAAATGAGCAACGGCGCATCGCCACTTTCTAGCAGCGCTTTGGGATACGACGGATGCGCCCACGTCAGCAGATGATGATCAGGTGCGCTCTGCAACCATGCCAGCGATTCATCGATTTTATTTTGCGTGTCGGCATCAGGAGGCGCAGAGATTTTCCGCGCGAGGGCGTCGCCAACGATGCGCGACAGCGAGGCGCTGCTAGTCGCAAATACGGCGCTGATATTGGACAACTCGGAGAGCAGTTTGTGTGCGGCCACGGAGCCCACGCCGCGCACGAACGCGAGGCGTAAAAAGTGGGCGTCGTCTGCGTGAACGGTCATGGTGGAGTTCTCTCAAAAAACAAAGGGCACCGCGTGGGTGCCCTTATCAAAACACGTGATCGGCAACCAGCGACTAGCTACTTCGGATTGCGCAAAGAGTAACCGACGCCAACATTGTCTACGCCGGTGTTCATCACCATGCCGTACGAAATGTTGTCGAAGACGCGAAACACGAACACCAGTCCGATGCGCTCTTCGGGAATTTCCAACGTTTGGCTTTCAGAAGCGGTCTGTTTGGGCCAGCCAGGCACGTAGTTTAGAAACGGTTCTTTGTAGCGCGGATTGGCGAACGTCTCGCTCGGTTTGTATGCCGCCAACACATGTCCCACTTCGAGCCCGTGTACTTTGCCGCGATTGAGCGTGATGACGCTGGTCTTTCCCGCCTCCGAGATGCCACGCGGCAGCGTCATGACTTGCGCCTCAATCGCTTGCTCAGGCGCACGTGGCACGTAGGCCATCGTCTCCGCAGGAGGTGCCGGAATCAGGTAATCGCCGACCTGAATCTCTTGGATGGCGCGAACGATTTCAAATCGTGCGACGGGTCCTGCGCGTTGCAAGGTTGCATCGCCGAGATAGGTGGCTTCGTAGCCAATGATTTGCGGATCGACTTCGTTGTGCCGCCAGCGATACCAAGGACGGCCCGGAATCGAGGGGTCGCGCAGCTCGCGGCCCTTGCGGAACATTTGAAACACGCGGCCCATTTCGGGTCTTACGCCGACGACGTAAATAGCGTCTTTGGTGGCGAAGGACACCCGCTCGCCGACCGATTTGACGATTTGCGGCGCGTCGTCGAGCGTCTCAGCACCGACCACCATGTTGCGCAACAGGAAAGGCTCAATGTCCGACGGCAAAATGCTCGGAATCGCTGCGGCCTCGCGAGCTTCAGCGCGGATTTGCGGGCCAATGCGAATGGTTGGACGATCTTCGCCGTTGCTGATGCCGCCGCCGCCGCCCGGCGGCGTCAGCGACAGACGCGGTCCACCGAGGGCATTGCGGTCCAGATAAACGATTTGTCCTGGATAAATCCAGTGCGGGTTTTTGATCTGGTCGCGGTTAAGGCGCCATATTTCGGGCCAACGCCACGGTTGCTTAAGAAACTTGCCCGAAATATCCCACAGCGTGTCGCCTTTCACCACGATGTGGCTGTCGGGCGCATTGGCCTGAATTTGGATCGGCGGCGTGGGGTCTTGCGCCACTGACACCATCGCGGCCACACCTACCAGCAACGCGGTGAAAAATCGCAACGGTCGCAATGGGTGCTTTGGCATGGGCGAAAAAATCGTACGGTTCGTTAACATTCTGTGTCCCAGTGAAGGGTAACGACATTGTCATAACGCCTGAATTTTTGCAACTTTTCTGCGAAAATCCGTTGGGGCGGTTCTGGATATGTCGTAAAAGACCCCAACCTTAAGAAATTACATCAAGATTGTGCAACCAGTCACCTGATTTGGCAAGCAAATGGCACTTTTACCTATCCTCGAATATCCCGATGCGCGGCTAAAACGCATCGCATCCCCGGTCACCGAGTTCACACCCGCCATCAAAAAGCTGGTGGACGACATGGCCGACACGATGTATGACGCCCCCGGAATTGGCTTGGCCGCCACCCAGGTGAACGTTCACAAGCGAATTGTCGTAATCGACATTTCCGAGACCAAAAACGACTTGAAAGTCTTCATCAATCCCCAGATCGTGATGGCTGACGGTGAAATCGTCGGTGAAGAAGGCTGTTTGTCAGTACCCGGCTATTACGACACCGTCAAACGCGCGTCGCACGTCGTGGTGAGGGCACAGGATGCGTTGGGTAAAACGTTTGAACTCGAAGCGACCGACCTGATGGCGGTGTGTATTCAACATGAGATGGATCATCTGATCGGCACCGTGTTCGTCGACCATTTGTCGCAGTTGAAGCAGATTCGCGTCAAAACGCGAATGAAAAAGCGCCTCCGCGAGACTGAGCGCGCGTAAGCGCTACGTTCCAACCAATGCACCGATCACCCTGAGCGAAGCGAAGGGTTTGATGCTCTGCTGGGTGGTCAAACCCTTCGCTTCGCTCAGGGCGAACGGATTAAACACTCAATATGCGACAACAAGGCGTCATACGCATGAAAATCGTCTTCGCTGGCACCCCTGATTTTGCGGCTATTGCGCTCAACGGACTGCTGAATGCAGGGCCGAAGGGCGGCTTTGAAGTGATCGCGGCGTATACGCAGCCTGACCGTCCTGCGGGTCGCGGCATGAAGCTTCATGCGTCGGCGGTAAAAATCCTGGCCCTCGCCTCCGGGATTCCGGTGTTCCAACCTCTCAACTTCAAAACGCCCGAAGCGCGGGCCGAGCTTGCAGCGCTTGATGCCGATGTGCTGGTGGTTGCCGCATACGGCCTGATCCTGCCGCAAGCAGTGCTCGACATTCCGCGCAAAGTGGCCGGTTTTGGCTGCCTGAATATTCACGCTTCGTTGTTGCCGCGCTGGCGCGGTGCCGCGCCGATCCATCGCGCCATCCTTGCGGGCGACGCCAAAACGGGCGTCGCGATCATGCAAATGGAGGCCGGGCTCGACACCGGACCGGTGATGCTAGAAACGTTCACGGCGATTGGCACGCGCGAAACGACGGGGCAACTGCACGATCGACTCGCCATACTCGGCGCGGAAGCCATCGTGCATGTGCTGACACGATTGGCGCGCGGCGACGAGGTAGCCGCATGCACCCAGCCACCGAAGGGCGTGAGCTATGCACACAAAGTGACGGTCGACGAAGCGCGTATTGACTGGGCAGCCAACGCGGTCGATGTCGACCGAAAAATCCGTGCGTTCAACCCAAGCCCTGGAGCATGGACGACCTGGCGTGGCGAAAAGCTCAAAATCTGGGCTTCGACCTTGGTGCCGGTGCCGTCGTGTGTCGGCTCGGAAGCCGGTGCTATTTTGGCAGCCGAAGGTGAGCACTTGCTTGTCTATTGCGGCGCATCGGTCATAGGGATCACTGAAATTCAACGTCCCGGCGGCAAACGAATGTTGGTGTCTGCGTGGCTCGCTGGCGGCGGTCATCCGGCAGTCGGCGAGCGGCTAGGAGTTGATTCAGACGTTTGATGGGTCGGCGACGCGCGAGTCGCGAACCTAGCTCATCCACCCAGAAGCGTTGCAGTTTTCGCAACGTTTGCGAACCGATGCGCTGCTTGAAAACGAATACAGCTTTTCACCAACAGCCCCGTTTACTGGCGTTGCTGTCGTTGTTTTGTTGTTTAGCGACTATTGACTTTTCACAGCCCTAACCCAGTTTCAACGGGCTTTTTGGCAGAAAGCTGAAACCAAAAAAAGTCGCTACTTCAATGCGGCTTTCTCTCGCTCAAGCGCATCGACTTTGGCGCTCAGGTCTTCAATTTGCACGCGCAGCACGTTCAGCATCTCGCGCTGAATGTCGAATTCCTGTTTGGTGACCACATCCATTCGTGCAAGGCCCGCGGATAGCGTGGCACGCAGATTTTTTTGCAGATCTTCGCCAGGGTTGCCCGCCAGCAGAGCTTTAAGTTGCGCGGTGAGTTCGTCTAGATTCATAAACCGCAGTCTAGCAAAGCCCCGTCACTTAATCTGCGTCAGGGCGCATCGGCGCGCCCTATTCTGGTGCAATATTCGTAACGCGCCATTACGACGCACTTTTTCCGTGCGCACAAAGCATGTCGCAAATAGCGCAGCACTGCGTCCGCGACGTGTTGGTGCTGGCACGTTGCTTGCAAAGCCACACGCATCCGACGCCACATTTTTTCAGGAGCTCAACGATGAAACTAAAACCAACCCTTGTCGCCGCCACGCTTTCCGGCCTGTTTGCCAGTCTCGCGCTTGCACAAACTCCCGCCGCGCCTGTGGCAGCCGCCGCCCCGGCCGCTGAGCCAACGCCTTGGTCAATCAACGCCGGCGTCGCCTCCTCCTACATTTACCGCGGCCTGAACCAATCGGGCTACAAACCTGCGCTGCAAATCGGTGCCGATTACGCCCATGAATCGGGCTTCTACGTTGGCGTATGGGGCTCAAGCATTCGCTGGGTCAAGGACTTCCGACTCGGCAGTGGCAACGTCGAATTTGATGTGTACGGCGGCTACAAAGGCGCTGCGGGCCCAATCAGCTACGACGTTGGCGTGTTGCAATACCTCTACAACGGCTCAGTCACTCCGGGCTCGATCAAGGCGAACACCACCGAGGTGTATGCGGCCGGCACCTACCAAATGTTTACGCTGAAATATTCGCACGTCGTGTCTAGCGGCATCTTCGCTGTGCCCAACGCCAAGAACAGCGGCTACTTTGACCTGAGCGCCACCTTCCCGATCACTGACAACCTCGCGCTGAACGTGCACGTCGGCCACCAGATCATTAAGAACACCGGTGGCCTCGGCTCCTACAGCGATGGCAAGGCCGAACTGGCTTACGATTTCGGCAACGGCTTCGCGCTTTCTGGTGGCGCCACCGGCACCGACGCTAACAAAGGTTTCTACACCCCTCTGGGCCAGAAGTTCACCGGTAAAACCACGCCGTATGCGCTGCTTAAATACAGCAAAGCGTTCTAATTTAATTCACCACCCAAACTGCGGGGGAAACGATTCATGAAACTGGTTACTGCCATCATCAAACCGTTCAAGCTAGACGAGGTGCGTGAAGCGCTTGCTGGCGTGGGCGTTCAGGGCATCACCGTCACCGAGGTCAAAGGCTTTGGGCGTCAAAAAGGCCATACCGAGCTGTATCGTGGCGCGGAATACGTAGTCGACTTTTTGCCAAAAATAAAAGTCGAAGTCGCGGTTAAAACCGAACTGGTTGAGCGGGTCATCGAGGCCATCGAAAAGGCGGCCAATACCGGCAAGATTGGCGACGGCAAAATTTTCGTTTTTGAAGTTGAACAAGTCATTCGCATTCGCACCGGTGAAACCGGTCCCGACGCGCTTTAACGGGGTTATTGAACATGAAACTACGTCTCTTCATAGGCGCACTATGCGCCTCGTTGTCACTCGGAGCGAGTCACCTTGCGTCGGCGCAAACCCCTGCCGCACCGCCTACGCCAGCAGCGGCTACGGTTGCTGCTGATGCGAAACCTGCCGACGCAGCAGCACCCGCTGCCGCTGCCGCTGCCGCAGCGGCACCCGCGGCTGCAGCGACGCCAGCGACAACAACGCCGGTTACCAAAGCGCCTGAGCCCAACAAAGGCGACACCGCGTGGATGATGGTCTCCACCCTGCTCATCATCATGATGACCGTACCCGGTCTGGCGCTGTTCTACGGTGGTTTGGTGCGCTCAAAAAACGTGCTTTCGGTGCTGATGCAGGTGATGGTCACCTTCTCGCTGGTAGTGGTGTTGTGGCTGGTCTACGGCTATAGCTTCGCGTTTACCGAAGGTAATGCGTTCTTCGGTGGCACATCGCGACTTTTCGGCAAAGGTTTGTTTGACGCGGCGACCGGTACCTTCCCGAACGCAGCGACGTTCAGCAAAGGCGTAGTGATTCCTGAGATCATATTCGCAGCCTTCCAGGCCACGTTTGCCGGCATCACCAGCGCGCTGATTGTCGGTGCATTTGCTGAGCGCATGAAGTTCTCAGCGGTGCTGATCTTTACCGTGATTTGGTTTACCTTCAGCTACATCCCGGTGGCGCACATGGTGTGGTTCTGGGCTGGCCCTGATGCCTATACCGACGCGAAATTGGTTGATGGCTTGAACGCCACTGCTGGCATGATTTGGCAGTGGGGTGCGCTCGACTTTGCTGGCGGCACCGTGGTGCATATCAACGCAGGTGTGGCCGGCTTGGTCGGTGCCTATCTGGTCGGCAAGCGCGTCGGTTACGGCAAAGAAGCCTTTCCGCCGCATTCGTTGACCTTAACAATGGTCGGCGCATCGCTGTTGTGGGTAGGCTGGTTCGGTTTCAACGCGGGCTCTGCGTTGGAAGCCAACGGTACGGCCGGTCTTGCTTTCATGAACACCTTCCTTGCCACCGCGGGTGCGGTGCTATCGTGGATCTTTGCTGAGTGGTTCCTTAAAGGCAAGCCATCGATGTTGGGTGCTGCCTCGGGTGCGGTTGCCGGTTTGGTGGCGATCACACCGGCGGCCGGTAACGTGGGCCTGATGGGCGCATTGATCATCGGCTTGCTGGCAGGTGTCATTTGCTTGTGGGGCGTCACCGGTCTGAAGAAAATGCTCAAGGCTGACGATGCGCTGGATGTGTTCGGCGTGCATGCGCTGGGCGGTATCTTCGGCGCGCTCGCCACGGGCATCTTTAACAGCCCAAATCTGGGCGGCCCCGGCTACGTTGCTGACTGGGTCACCATGGCTAGCACCAAGGCGGCTGATTACTCGATTCTTGCGCAGTTCATCGTGCAAGCCAAAGCGGTCGGCGTGACGGTGCTGTGGACCACGGTGGTCGCCTTTATCGCGTTCAAAGTGGCTGACCTGATCGTAGGCTTGCGCGTCACCGACGACGAGCAACGCGAAGGTCTCGACATCGTGTCGCACGGCGAAAGCGCTTACAACCGGTAAGCCGCTCGCTGAGCTCCCGATCTTGATCGATCGCGAGACAAATATAAAAAACCCGCTTCGGCGGGTTTTTTATATGGAGCATTCCGCAAACGAATTTCTGCGTGTCGTTGTGCTGACTGCATGCGGGAATCGTGACTTATAAACTCGCGGCACACTCGCACAACATCGCAAGCGCTGACCACACAAAGTTTCCGCGCCGAGGGATACGGCCTGAGTGCAAATTAATGCGCACCGCCGCCCGCAGCCGCACCTGATTTTGGTTTGGCCAACCACACGATGCCAATCAACGCAAAAAACAACGCTGCCGATAGATAAAACAAATCAGTCACCGCCATGGTGTATGCCTGCTGATCAATCATTCGCGTCACGGTAGCGACTGCTTGTTCGTTGCTCAGGCCACCGGCCACTAGTTGCGCCATCGTTTGGGTCGCGGTGGCATTGCTCGCGTTAATGGCTTCGGTCAATTGTGCGTGATGCAAGATTGCGCGGTTTTCCCAGACAGTAGTGAAGAGCGAGGTGCCGATTGCACCTGCGGTGATACGGACAAAGTTGGAAAGCCCCGCCGCTGACGGCATTCGCTCCGGCGGCAAGCCAGAAAAAACAATCGCCTGCAACGGAATAAAGAAAAACGCCATCGCCGCGCCCTGCAAGATTGTCGGAATTAGGATGGTGGTGAAGTCGGCTTGCGTATTGAAGTGCGAACGCATCCACAACACGACGCCAAAGCCGATGAACGCCACTGTCGCCAGCTTACGCGGGTCAATTTTGCCGATATTTTTACCGACCCAAGGCGAAATGATGATGGCAAGAATACCCACTGGCGCGGTGGCCAGCCCCGCCCACGTTGCGGTGTAGCCCATGTACTGCTGCAACCAGAGCGGCAGCAAAACGACGTTGCCAAAAAAAAGTCCGTAGGCAATCGACAGTGACAGCGTACCAGTCACGAAATTGCGCCGTGCGAATAAACGCAAGTCAACGATGGGATGCTTGTCGGTCAGCTCCCAGGCAAGAAAAAACATAAAACTCACCACCGCCAGCACGGCTAAGGTGACGATCTGCGCCGACGAGAACCAGTCGAGTTCCTTGCCCTTATCGATCATAATTTGCATCGCGCCAACGAATAGCACCAGCAACACCAACCCGACGTAATCTAGCGGTACACGCCGTGGGCCGGGGTCGCGCTTTCGATAAATTGACCAGGTCAGCGCGGCGGCACCCAAGCCGACCGGTATGTTGATGTAGAAAATCCACGGCCAAGAAATATTGTCCGTGATCCAACCGCCGAGCAACGGCCCGGCCACCGGCGCCACCAACACCGTCATCGCCCACATCGCCATCGCAGTGCCCGCTTTTGCCGCCGGGTAGCTGGCAAGCAACAGCGTTTGCGATAGCGGAATCATCGGCCCAGCAACCAGTCCTTGTAGCACCCGAAACGCAATGAGCGATTCGATATTGGGTGCGAGACCGCACAGCCACGAAGCCAGCACAAACAGCAATATGCTGGCGGTAAATAGCCGCACTTGTCCAAATCGCTGGGTCAGCCAGCCAGTCAACGGAACTGAAATGGCGTTGGCCACGGCGAACGACGTGATGACCCAAGTGCCCTGCGCCGGGCTCACGCCCATGTCGCCCGAAATCGCGGGGATCGACACGTTGGCAATCGAGGTGTCGAGCACGTTCATGAACGTCGCCAGTGATAACGCAATGGTACCGAGCACCAGTTCGCTGCCCTGAAGCGGCGGGAATGCTGCCGCTTTAGGTGCGGCGCCCGCTGCCGGTGCCGCGTCCGGCGCGGCGGCGGTGGTCGAGGGCGAGGTCATCGTCGGGTTGATTATTTCGGCGCTGTCAGCGTTGCAGCCGTAGCGGCCATCGGCGCCACACCCGCACTGGCGGACATCGGCTTCACCGTTACCGCCTTCGTTGCCGTTGCCGTTGCCGTTGCGGTTGTCGTTGCCGATACCGGCGCGCCGAGTATTGCGACACGACCGCCGTTGGCAACGATGATTTTGCGCACTTCAGCATCAGCCGCGGTGTTGTTTGGCGCGAACACCGTGGTCTGCACCACCGTTGACGCCCGCGACGCATCAGCCAACATGCGGCCTTCGGTTTGGCTAACGTCGACCTTCGCATCCATCGACAAGCCGACGCGCAGCGGATGATCCACCAGCTGTTTCGGATCGAGCGTGATGCGCACTGGCACCCGCTGCACAACTTTGATCCAGTTACCGGTTGCATTTTGCGCTGGCAACAACGCAAACGCAGCACCGGTACCGGCACCTAAGCCCTCGATCACGCCGCGATAGGGGACCTTTTTGCCGTACACATCAGCGATTAATTCCACCGGTTGTCCCAGGCGTAAATTTTGCAATTGGCTCTCTTTGAAATTGGCCTCCACCCACAGCTGATTGAGCGCAATCACCGACATTAAGGGTGTGCCCGCGGGAACGCGTTGGCCGAGCTGCACGCTGCGCTTAGCTACAAAGCCATCAACCGGCGCCAGCAGGTCGGCGCGCTTCAGCGCCAGGTACGCCTCGCGAACCCGCGCCGCTGCGCGCAACACGCTCGGATGCAACTCCAAGGGGATGCCGTCGGTCAACGTCTGGTTCGAAATTAGTTGCTCACGCGCCGCCAGCGTTGCCGACTGCGCCGCCGTCACGCTACTTCGCGCGGCGATAAGTTGCGCGCTGACGTGGTTGAATTCTTCCTTGGCAACGGCACCGGTAGCAACCAACGGCGCGCGGCGCGTCACGTCATCCTGCGCACGAACCAGCTCACTCTGCACGCGTGCTACGTCGGCCTCGCGTAACGCGATTTGCGCTTTTAGCGCGCCGTTATTGGCATACAGCGTGCGCACTTCGCGTACCGTCTGCGCCAGCTGTGCTTCGGCTTGGTCAAGCGCGACTTGTGCATCGGCGGGGTCAAGCTTTACTAACAATTGACCCGCCTTGACATGGTCCGTGTCGTCTGCGTTGATCGCGATGACGGTGCCACCAATCTGGGGTGTTAGTTGCACCACATTGCCCTGCACATAGGCGTTGTCAGTCGACTCATAGTGGTTGAGTAGCAGCGCCCAATAAGCGCCGTACGCGATGCCGGCAACGACGACGACAGCAGCAACCGCCGTCAGCGCTTTTCTGCGCACGGGGTTGCCTGGTTTGCTCGGTGCGACCGGCGCGGCGGGGCCAGCAGCGGAGCTGGAACGGGTGGTGTTGCTTTCGGGAGCGGCCATACTAACTTTCTGCGATCAATTCAATTTGCAAGTAGTCGATTGGGGTTACTGCGGCGTCCGCTCAGCGTTTGATCGGGCGCGCCGAGGCGTTCTCGGCAGCGCCCTCAAGCGCATTCTCTGCAATCAAATCAGCGCGGTAACCGCCGCCCAGCGCTCGTATTAGAGCGATTTGCAGGTCAAGTGCGCGCGCTTTTAAGTCCACCGCTTGGCGGCGTTGATTAAGCACGTTTGACTCCGCGTTGAGCACAATCAAGTAACTGCTCAAACCGGCTTTGAAGCGCTGTCCGGCGAGGTCATAGGCGGATTCCATCGCGGTTTGCGCGCTCGCCTGTTGCGTCTGCTGCAAGGCAATTGCGCGCAGTGAGCCGATCTGGTCGGCCGCATCATGTACGGCATCAAGCACAACGATGTTGTAGCTTTCAATGGCCGCATCGAGGTCAGCTGTCTTGCCGCGAAGATTGGCGCGCAACCGCCCCGAATCAAAGATCGGCAAGCGCAACGCAGGCCCAACACCCCACTGCTCGCTGCCGGTGCCGATGAGCCGGTTTAGGCCGATACTCGACAAGCCAGCGAATGCGGTGAGATTGATGTTGGGATAGAACTGCGCCTTCGCGCTTGTAATGTCGCTGGTGGCCGCTTCGATGCGCCACCGTGCCGCCGAAATGTCGGCACGGCGACCGAGTAAATCGGCGGGCAAGGCGGCAGGCAAGACAATGCTTTGCAGCGAACGCAGCGGTGCAACGAGAGCGTCTAGCGCACGCGGAGCCTGCGCCGTCAACGCCGCCAAGGCGTGCCGCGTCAACATGATCTGCTCATCAAGCTGCTCAATTAGTTGCCGCGACTCCGGCAGCGCGGCTTCGCCTTGGCGCAGCTCCACGTTGGTGTCAAGACCGCTTTGCACGCGCTGCTTGATCAACAGCAACGTTTCGTCGCGCTGCGTTAAGGTGCGGACCGCGACCTCGCGCTGCTCAAATAAGCGACCGAGTTGCACGTAGCTTCGCGCCACCGTGCTCGCAAGCACAATGCGTGCGGCTTGCAGGTCAGCCTGTGCGGCACGTTGCGTGCCAACAGCGGACTCAATAGCCGCCCGATTACGGCCAAAGAAATCAAACTCGTACGCAGCACCGACCTGAGCGGTGGCAATGGTGCGCACCGAGCCACCCAATGGCTGCGGGTAGATGCTGTTTTCGCTGAACAGTTGCCGCGTTGCATCAAGCGAGCCATTGATCTGCAAGCCGTCAGCCGCCTGTGCGCTCGAAATCGCAGCTTCGGCGCGTTTGATGCGGGCTTGCGCAACTTTTAGGCTTGGGTGCTCCGACAACGCGCGCTCAACCAAATCGTTCAAGGTGGGATCAGCAAAGCCGCGCCACCAGTCCGCTTCAATCGCGATTGAGGCAGTGGCGCCCGCGTCAAGACCTAGCCCAAGCGCGGTCGGCGTCGCCCGCTGCGCCAACGGAGCAATCCCAGCGTAGCTCGCGCAACCGCTGAGCGTGATCAACACGCTCACCGCAAGAGCAGAAGCGATCCCTGTAAAAGGCACAAAATCGGCTCGCGTTGCCAACTTAGGGTCTGTCGACGGTGGCGATGTTTGATTGGGCTTCATTTGCTTAGGCAAGTAATTGTGCGTAAATTCAGGTCAGTAAGGGTGCCGTTAACTTCGGACAAAACAGCGATGCATCAAGGTGCTTCGCGCAGCGCGTCGCCGGTTTTCAGCATTCGCGTCAGATAGGCCTTCATCGCCTGCCATTCCGTCTTTGAAAAGCCCGCTAAGTGGGCGTTCATCACCTCCGCCAGCACCGCCGGCACGGCGCTGATTGCGGCTTCGCCGTCAGGCGTCAGTTCAACACGAACAACGCGCCGATCTTCGGTGGACCGAACTCGCTTGCACAGACCCTTTTTCTCAAGCCGATCAAGCAGCCGCGTCATCGCGCCGGCATCGATTTGTAACCAGCGCGCAAGCTCAGCGACCGTGGAGCCGCCCGAGCTTTGTAGCCGCATTAACGGACCCCACTGCGCGCTCGTCAAACCGTGCTCGCCCAGCCGTTTATCGGCCTGCGCCACGATCGACAGCATCACGCGTTTCATCAGGTAGCCCACGCTCTCCTCAGCGCGATAGCCAGCGGCTTTATAAAAATCGGCAGCAGGCGCACAACGGGGCGCGGATGGAACTTTATCAAGAGACATGACTGAAATATAATTGCCTAGGCAATTATTGTCAAGGCGAGCATTAGCCGTTACCGCCGAATACGAATCGCGCGCTATCGCAGCAACGTCATCCCGCCATCCACCACCAATATCTGGCCGGTCGCGTACCGCGTTCTGAGTAGGCCTAGCGTTGCCTCTACGCAATCGTCAGGCGTTGCGGAGCGTTTCAGGGGTGCGATTGTCTTCACGTTCTCGTGATGTGCCTGCCAGTCCTTGGTCCATGGCGTGGCGACCAGGCCGGGAGCCACCGCGTTGATGCGCACTGGCCCGCATGATTTGGCCAACAACAGGGTCAAGTGGTTGAGCGCGGCTTTGGTCATCGAATAGGCAATCGAGCTGCCCATCGGACGCACGCCTGCGACCGAGGTGATGTTAATCACATTGCCGTCGTCGCTTTCTTTCAAATGCGGCATTGCGGCTTTGGTGAGCAGCCAGGTGCCTTTGACGTTGACGTCGAAGGTGCGGGTGAAGATGTCGTCGGTCAGCGCGTCCAAGTCTTGATGCGGCACCACTTTGGTCCAGCCGGCGTTGTTGATGAGGATGTCGAGCTTTCCGAAGCGGGCAAGGGTGGCGTTGATGAGCCGCTCGCCTGACGCTTTGTCGCTGATGTCGGCTTGCACATAAATCGCGTTGTCACCCAGCTCTTTCGCGATTTTTTCGCCCGCCTCAACGGATGACGCCGAATTGACAACGACCGACGCGCCAAGCGACGCTAAGCGACGTGCAATTGCCTCGCCAATGCCACTGGACGAGCCGGTGACGATCGCTACTTTTCCTGAAAATTCACTCACTATTGTTTTCCCAAAAACCCGGCCAAGCCGAAGTTAAAAATTGTCTGCCGCAGGAGCGGCGAAAGTCGCGATGGATTTGCTGCTGGCGCTTCGCGGCTTTCGCTGCTCCTGCAAGTCGCCCGACGCCTAGCGAGTATCCAATGTTCTTTCGCTAACAGCAACCCTGCAAGGCGTCGTTCGTCCATTTCAGACATCACACCCGCGATTCGCGCTGCATTGCGTGCGCTTCATCGCGAGGCTATTTTGCGTTTGATCCGCCACCTTTAACGTTCACTCCATCACAACACGCCACGCAACACAGCTCGGCTCAGCGCGCGGCACTCAAGGAGAACATTGATGGACTTACTAAATACTTTCTTAATTTTTAACCTCACCGCCACCCTCGCGACGCTCGCGGGATTCTTCCTGATGCGCGACAACGTCGCCGCTACCGTTGCAAACGCAACAGCCAAGATCACTCACTTCAACGTGGCGGGCGCTGCCGGTGCGGCAACCAGCATCGCGTTGTTGACCAGCCTCGCTGTCTTGTTTCGATAATCGTCGCTGCATAAAAGTGGGCCGCCTGAGATCGACGCGCGTTGCATTGCGCTACATTGCGTAGTCATCGTTCCCGGCACTGCGCTAACTCGGAGTCTTTGATGAAATTTTTGCTACTGCTCGTGGTGTGGTTTATTTTGCTGCTGCTGAGCTGGCCGATTGCGTTGCTTGCGCTGCTGTTGTGGCCGCTGCTGTGGTTGTTGTCGCTGCCGTTTCGCTTGATTGGCATCACCTTTGAGGCGGTATTTGCCCTGCTCAAAGCAGTGCTGATGTTGCCCGCCCGCATACTGGGCCATCGCGCGCGTTGAGTGACTGCTCCACCTCGCGCGCCTGACGCGATCAGCGCTCGTTTGCCGTTGTGGCCCAGCCGTCGTACATTGTTGACATGTTGATACCCTCGCCCCCTTTTGTTGCTACACCCCTATGGAACGCTCGCTTACTGCTGGTTGAGCGGGCCACCGAAGACGCGAAAGCCTGCGCCGATTGGTACGCCGCATTGCTCGATGATCCGGCGGTCGAAATCGCGCACGGCGTGTGGCAGGTACGCGGCGCGGATCGCTGGATGCTGTTTCGTAGCGGCACACACAAAACGGTGCCGCTGATCGCCTTCGCCTTTTCGACACAAGCGGAATGGGCGGCGTATCGCGCACACCTTGAAGCGATTGGCGTTGCGCTGCACGCAGTGGCCACCGAGCTGCAAACCTTGTTGGGTGAGCACACGTTCGGCCTGCGCGATCCTGATCGGCGCATGATTTTGTTTTGTGTCGCACCCAATGCCGCAAGCGCGAAAACGGTGACGCACATGACGTTGCCCGCGCGATTGCAGCACTTCGTTTGCGCGTCAACCCAAACGTCGGCAATGCTTGCGTTTTATCGCGATAAGCTGGGCTTTATCGAGTCTGATCGCGTGCTCGACACCGATGGCGATTTGTCGTCTGCGTTCGTACGTTCCAACGCCGAGCACCACAGTTTTGCCGTGTTTCGTGCTCTAGCCCCTAGCGCAGATCATCATGCGTATGAAGTTCCAAACTGGAATGCGATTCGCGATTGGGCGGACCACTGCGGTGACCTTGAGATTCCGATTTGGTGGGGGCCGGGGCGACACGGCGTTGGCAACAATTTGTTCTTCATGATCGAAGACCCGGACGGCTATAAAGTGGAGTTTTCAGCCGAACTGGAGCTGATGACAGCGGACCAAAACTATCGAACCTGGCCGCACGGGCCGCGCGCGTTGAACCTGTGGGGCAACGCCTGGATGCGTAGTTAACGGGTACTGAAAACGCGCATCAACTTTTGGCCGAGAGCCCCGTTAAACTCGGGCTAAACCGTTGTTTCTGCGCCGCCCGCTAACAATTAGCTGCTCACCAAGCTTGAGCCCCACGCTTCTGGATTTTCAGTTCTGGCGATGAGTGCCAAACCGTAGGCGATGGATTCCAGCTGGTCGCCGGTTTCAATTTTTTTCGGATCAAATCGCTGATCAAAAATCGCTCGAACGGCGGGCACGAATGACGTGCCGCCAGTGAGAAAAACGCGGTCAATTTCGCTGCCGTCAAGCTTGGCTTCACCAAGCACCTCGTCGACGGCATCTTCTATTTTTTGCAGGTCGTCAGCGATCCAAGCGTCAAACGCTGCGCGCTCAATCGTTGCGTCGAGCGCGAGATCGTAGCCAAATCCTTCGGCGCGAAATTCGAGTTTTGATGAGGGCGCGTGCGACAGCGCTGCCTTGACATCGGCCACCGCTTTGTACAGCGGATAGCCGAGATCGTTCTCAATAAGGGTGATGAATTTGCCGAGCCCGTCGCGTTCGACGGCATAGCGCAAATACTCGCGCAACTCCCGCAACACGGTGGGCGACTTCATGAGCGCGAGCTGGTTCCATTGCGCGAAACGATGGTGATAATGGGTTGGCACTTCGAGAATTTTGTCGATACTTTTGTAGTGCGCGCGATGCCCGAGCTGCGGCAAAATTGCGTGCTCCAAAATTCGATAATCGAACACGTCACCGGCCACCGCCACGCCGGAATGCGCGAGTGGTATCGATTTCAACGCGCCGTTTTGTGCTGCGCCCGGTTCAAAGCGAATGATCGAAAAGTCGCTGGTGCCGCCGCCGAAATCAGCAACCAATACGGTGGCTGCTTTGGTCAAGCGCTGCGCAAAAAAGAATGCCGCTGCGACCGGCTCATACACGTACGTAATTTGCTCAAACCCGACCCGTTTGAAGGCACGGTCGTAGCGCTCCAGCGCCAGCGCCTCGTTGGGATTTACGCCCGCGAACGCGACCGGCCGGCCGGCTACCAGTTGCAACGGCAGTTCAGCCAGCGCAGGGCCTGCGTGGGTGCGCATGCGCTCGATGAACGCGGTCAGCAAGTCTTCAAAGGTAAATCTTTTGCCGTGAAGATGCGTCTCAGTGAACGATTTGCTCGCAGCAAACGTTTTGAACGATTGCAAAAATCGGCAATCGGTCGGATCATCAATAAAGCGCTCAATCGCCCACGGGCCCGCCTCAAAACGCAGGTCGCGCGCTGCGTCACCATCTTCATCCCAAAAGCACATCGCTGAGCGAAATGTGGCGTGCGTGTCGCCATCTAAAGTGAACGGCAATACCTGCGCGCTGCCCGAGTCGGAGGACATCGCCACTACCGTGTTGGTGGTGCCGAAATCGAGGCCGAGTGCAAGTGAGTTTGGAGGGGACGTTGGCATAAAAAACGGAAATGCTTCGCCGCTCGTCGCGACATGAGCGCAACGAAGACCGCGAAGTGGGAAAACGGAAGGAGCGACGGATTCTACGCAGGCTTTGCGTGGGTCGCGCGGCGAGCAATACACTGGGTGCATGAAAATCGTTACGCCGCCGTCTAATCGGCCCTCCAGCTCGTCCGCCTCATCCACCTCTTCCACTGCATCTGTCACACCCATCGGGGGCGCGCGGCACTGGCTGGCGCGCCTGCCGCCGGGTTTGTTCGGCATCGTGTTTGGCCTGCTGGGTTTCAGCAGCGCCTGGCGGCGATTGGGCAGCTTTGCGACCGGCTACACCGACCTTATCGCGACGGCTTTGCTTGCGCTCAGCACCGCGCTGCTGGCGTTGTTGCTGCTGCTTTGGCTGATCAAAATGGTGCGTTTTCGCAGTGATGTGCAGCGCGATTTTGCGCACCCGGTACACGGCGCAATGTTGTCGCTGATCTCACTGTCGGTGCTGCTTTGCGTGGCGATAGGGTTACCGATTTACCCACAGTATTCCGAGATTGCCGCGAGCGTCACTTTTGCTGCATTACTGTGGCAGGGCGTGATCGCGCTGCGCGTGGTGGCACGCGCCACCACCAATGATTTGCCCGCCGACATGGTCACACCCGCGCTCTATCTGCCGCCGGTGGGCGGCGGTTTGATCGGCGCGCTGGCGCTCAACGCGTTGGGTTCGCACGGATGGGCGGTGCTGCTATTCGGTATGGGCGTCGGTGCTTGGGTTCTGTTGGAAGCGCGCGTGCTGAACCGCATGTTCGCCGGACCGCTGCCACCGCCGCTGCGGCCCACCCTCGGCGTTGAGATCGCGCCGGCACCCGTCGCCACGCTGGTTGCCGCGACGCTGTGGCCTGAACTGCCCGCAGACGTGCTGCTGATCGGTATTGGCATCAGTTGCGGCCCGCTGATCGCGGTGCTGGCGCGCTGGCGCTGGTGGACCAGTGTGCCGTTTTCGGCCGGCTTCTGGTCGTTTTCGTTTCCGATTGCGGCGTTTGCCTCAGTGATCGTCGAGGCAGTGCGCCGTGGCGGTTGGCCGATGGAGGTCGCGTATGGCGCGGTGCTTGCCGCGACTGCGGTCATCGGTTTTCTTGTGGCGCGCACGTTGATGCTGCTGTTTCGCGGGCGGTTGTTGCCGTCGGGATAAATTAAAAAGCGATATAGCTTTTTTGCTTAAGCGCCATTCAATAAAGAGTTAAGGCTAGTTTAGGAAATTCTCGACTTTCGCTAAATACAGTCTTAAGCGTAGCCAGAATGCAGGTTTCGGCAAGAAGCTATTGCGCATCTCAAGCAAGCCCGCCGTCGTTCATGCGGTACCAAGCAATAATCGCCGACAGGTAGATCTGGCGGAATCGGTGCAGCGGAAATTTGGTCACTGCGGTGACCGGAACCGGCAGCGCATCAGCATTGCCGCTCAACAGATAGTTGGCCATGGCGCGGCCCATCGCGGTCTGCAAACCGATACCGCGGCCCATACAGCCTAGGTTAATCAGCAAGCCGGGCTCGGGTTCATGCAGGTGCGGCAGAAAGTCGCGGGTGATGGCCACTCGCCCGCACCAGCGATGCGCAATCGGCGCGCTGGCGGCTGCCGGAAACATCCGCCCGAGGACGCGTTCAAGGTGCGCCCAATCAGCCGGCGAGCTCGGTTCGCGAAACGGTCCGCGCCCGCCCATGATCAGCCGCCGCTGATGATCAAGCCGGAAATAAAGCAACAGTTGTCGGGTGTCCGACGACACGTGTCCTTGCGGCAAGATGGTGTTTGCAACCGCCTCGGACAGCGGCTCGGTGGCGACCTGAAACGAGTTGGGGGTAATGACCGAGCGGGCCAGCCCCGGCCACAGCGCGCCGGTATAGCCGTTGGTACACAGCACCACGCGCTCAGCGCGAACCGACGCGCCCTGCGCGGTTTCGACGCGCCAGCTTGAACCCTCGCGGTGCAGCGCAGCTGCCGGGCTTTGACCGTAGATGCTGGCACCGGCGTTCATGGCAGCCCGCGCCAAGCCACGAGCGTAGGACAGCGGTTGAATGCCGCCGCCGCGCGGGTCCAGCCAGCCGCCGAGATATTTGTCGGTGCCCAGCAGCGCAGCGGTTTCCGCTGCGCTTAACGCGCGGGCACCGCTGACACCATGTTTCGCCCATTGTGCTGCGCGGTGTTGCACTTGTGCCACGCCTGCAGCGGTATGCGCGCCTTGAATCCAGCCGTTGCGGGTGTGCGGCACGTCCATTCCGTGTTTGTTGATCAAATCGAACACCGAGTCGGCGGTGCTGCCGGCGAACTGCACCAAGCGCTCGCCCTGCGCGCCCGGAAATTGGGCCAGCAGAGCATCGGGGTCGTATTTAAGGCCTGGAATCACCTGCCCACCGTTCCGCCCCGAGCCGCCCCAACCCGGTTCATAAGCTTCGAGTACGGCGACCTTCGCCCCCTGCTCCGCCAGATGCAGCGCGGTGGACAGCCCAGCAAAGCCGCCGCCCACGATGCAGACATCAGCTCTGACATCAACGCTGAGCGGCGGTGTCGGTTGCGCTGGATTGGCCGTTGCCGCCCAGAGCGAGGGTTGCAGTGGAAATGCGCGGGCGGTCATAAAACCTCTCCTTAAATCGGACGCAAAACCCGGCGCAGAAAGTCCTGCGTGCGCGGATGTGTGGGTTCGGTCAATAGCTGTTGCGCCGGGCCCTGCTCAACAATAACGCCGCCGTCGATGAACAGCACGCGATCTGCGACCTCTTTGGCAAAGCCCATTTCGTGGGTCACCACCGCCATGGTCATGCCCTCCTCCGCCAGCGTGCGCATCACCGACAGCACCTCGCCGACCAGCTCCGGATCGAGTGCTGAGGTCGGCTCGTCAAACAAAATGGCGTCGGGTTGCATGGCCAGCGCGCGGGCGATTGCTACGCGTTGCATCTGGCCGCCGGAGAGCTGGGCCGGGCGGGCGTCGGCCTTGTCGGCCAAGCCGACGCGCGCCAGCAATTCGCGGCCGCGCACTTCGGCAATATCGCGCGGTTCGCGCTTCACGAACACCGGGCCCTCGATCACATTTTCGAGCGCGGTGCGGTGCGGAAACAGGTTGAAACGCTGAAACACCATCGACACATGGGTGCGGATCGAAGCGATCGTCGGCGCAGTTCGATCAACCAGAACGCCGTCCACGCGCACCACACCACCGTCGTAGGCCTCAAGGCCGTTGATGCAGCGCAGAATGGTTGATTTGCCGGAGCCAGAGGGCCCGATGATGCACACCACTTCGCCTTTGGCGATGGTCGCGTTGATTCCGCGCAGCACATGGTTGCTGCCAAAGTGCTTGTGTACGTCAACCAACTCAATGACTGGGGTTGCCATAGTTATTTCTTTGCGCGGCGTTCGAGCCAGCCGACCAACAGGATGAGCGGCACACTCATCACCAGATAAAGCAGCGCCACTAGCGTGAAGACGGTGGAGTATTTGAACGTTGACGATGCGAGCATTTGTCCCTTCAGCGCAAGTTCGGCCACCGTAATAGTGGACGCTTGCGAAGAGTCTTTGAGCATCATGATCATGGTGTTGCCGTACGGTGGCAACACAATTTTGACCGCTTGCGGCAGGATCACACGGCGCATCATCATCAGCCAACCCATACCCAGTGATTGCGCGGCCTCAATCTGCCCGTGGTCGATGGCTTCAATGCCGGCGCGGAAGTTTTCTGATTGATAAGCCGAGTAGGCAATGCCGAGTCCGATGATTGCGGCTTGCACCGCGCTCAGGGTGATGCCCAGCTCGGGCAGCACGAAGTAGATGTAGAAAAGCTGCACGATGATGGGAATGCCGCGGATCAGGTTGACCAGGCCGGTGGCAAACAGCGCTAGCCACTTGATGCCAGAAACGCGCATCAACGCCCACACCAAGCCGAGCACGGTCGACAACAGCATCGACCCGATGGTCACGATAACCGTGAGGCGCAGGCCTTCGAGCAGGATCGGAAGAAAGAGGACGGATTCAGTCCAGAACATAAGTCATTTGCTGCTAGTTGGCGTCAACCCGCGAGAGTCAGCGCGGGCGATACACCGTCAACTTGAGACCGCCCGCGAAGCCTGTCGCGGGAAGTCTGGCGGGCACTAACGGGTTAGCGCGTGGGCGCAATGGCGATCACTGGCCCCATTTAGCGAGGATTTTGTCGACCGTACCGTTGTTCTGCATCTTCTCGAGCGAGGTATTGATCCGCTTAAGCAATGCCGCATCGCCCTTGCGCACGCCGATGCCAACGGCGCCGGTCATGGTCGAGACGTAGCCCTTCACCAGTCGGGTTTCGGCAAACGCGCCCTGCTGTAGGTTGTAGGCAACGATGGGCTTGTCGGCAAAGCCGGCCTGAATGCGGCCGGCATTGACGTCGGCAAGGATCGCCGGGATATTGTCGTAAATCTTGACCTCAGCAAATAGTCCGGACTTTTGCAGCGGCTCAACGTAGGCGGTGCCTTTTTGCGCGCCGACCGTCATGCCCTTGAGCTGTTCCAACTTGGTGTATTCGCGGGTGTCTTTTTTCGGCACGATCAAGCCTTCGCCGTAGGTGTAGATCGGGCGCGAAAAATCGACGACCTCTTGGCGTGGTGGCGTGATGTACATCGCGGCGGCAATGATGTCGATCTTGCTTGCCGTCAGCGAGGGGATGAGGGTGGCGAATGCGATGGGCTCTATCTCCACCTTGAAACCGGCGTCAGCCGCGACGTCGCGCATGATGTCGACCATAATGCCTTGGATCGAATTGGTCTTTGCGTCAAGGAAGGTGAACGGCGTGCCGGTGGGGGTGGAGCCCACTTTCAACGCTTTGTCTTGCGCTGTTGCGCTGACGCTTGCCGCCAGAGCTGCCACGGTGGCGAGCGTCGCGGCGATGCTTTTGAACTTCATATTATTGGTTCCTGAGCCGCAAGCGGGGCTCATAGCGCGCCGCCCAAACGCGGGCGAATTTCATACATATGAAATATAGTCTACACGTTGCGTAA
>JACMNN010000270.1 GCA_014378555.1 Burkholderiales bacterium
ACGCTCACTGGCGCTTACGTCGCCTAGCGCGCAGTCCAATTCGGCGCGTCGATCGACAGCGCCCGCTTCAAAATGTCGCCATCGACTGTGATACGGAATGGGGCCATCGCCGTAGCGTTCACGCGTCACGTCTGCCACGATGTTTGCGGTGCGATCCAACGCTGTGTCATCACTAATCACAAACCAGTCGGATTGCCCGGCCCGTGCGCGCGCCAGCAACGCGTTTGCGCGGTCACGAATGGTCGCCGTGTTGCGCAGCAGCGCTACCGCTGCGAGCGACGTACCCTCTGATTGAGCCGATGCGTTCATGCGTTAAAGCCCACGGCCTTTGGCAACTTTCAGCTCCTCGGCGTCAGGCACCAGCCCCAGCGTGAAATAGCCGGAGGCAATCTTGGCGTCCATTTCCACCCGCGCATCCGCCGGAATCAGCGCGTCGGGGATGTTTACGCGAGTGCCGATTTCAATACCGGACTGGGTGATTGCGTCGTACTTCATGTTGCTCATCGACACGAAGCGATGAATTTTTCTGACGCCGAGCCAATGCAGCACATCGGGCATCAGCTCCTGAAAACGCATGTCCTGTACGCCCGCCACGCATTCGGTACGGGCGAAATATTTGTCCGCAGTATCGCCGCCGACTTGGCGTTTGCGCGCGTTGTAAACCAAAAATTTAGTGACTTCGCCCAGCGCGCGACCTTCCTTGCGCGAGTAAGCCACCAGCCCCACGCCGCCGCGTTGCACGCCCTGAATGCACTCTTCGATGGCGTGCGTGAGATAGGGGCGGCAGGTGCAGATGTCAGAGCCGAATACGTCAGAGCCGTTGCATTCGTCGTGCACACGCGCTGTCAGTTCGATTTCAGGATTGGCCAAATCGCGCGGATCGCCGAAGATGTAGACAGTTTGCCCGCCGATGGGCGGCAAGAAAACTTCGAGGTCAGAGCGCGTAACCAGCTCCGGGTACATGCCACCGGTTTCCTCGAACAGCACCCGGCGCAAATCGGCTTCGGAGCAGCCGAAACGTTTGGCAATGCCCGGTAGAAACCACACCGGCTCAATCGCCGCCTTGGTCACCAGTGCCGCGCCGTTGGCCGTGAGCACTGTGCCGTCGGCATGTAAGCGGCCTTTTGCCAGCGCATCGATCACCTCAGGCAGGATGACGTGCGCTTTGGTCACGGCGATAGTCGGGCGGATGTCGTAGCCCGCTGCTAGATCGTCGGCAAACACGCTGGACACGGTCGCACCCCAAGGATCAAGTGACACGATGCGGCCAGGCTCGCTCCACTGTGGGTAAGGGCCGATTTCGTCGGTGGGGGAGGTGTTGGTGAGGTCAGCGCGGTGTTCGCGGTTTAGCGCGCCTGCAGCCACCGCCAGAGCACGGTAGACGCTGTAGGAGCCGCTGTGGGTGCCGATCACGTTACGGTGCGCGCGGGTGGTGGTGGTGCCAACCACGGGGCCGCGCTGCAGCGGTGTCACCGCGTCCCAATGAATCAGTCGCGCGCCGAATCCGCCTGCGTGCGAGGTGAGCCGAATGTGTGAAGTCGAGCTCAACGTATTCGACGCATTCGGCGCTGCAATGGCGCGATCTACGGAGGGGGTGTCAGCAGACATGAATTACACGCTTCATCGGGATCAAGGTAGTAGCTTAGCAAGAGGTTTGCGCTGATGGGGCGGATATTTCGCCGCATTGGCGGCGAGGAAGCGGTTCCCCACCCACCGTCGTTCGTGCCGGGGTGCATGGCGGTACAACCGCTCACACAGCTCCAACGGTGAAGTTGGTTGGTGACTAAGCCAACGCCTCCGCAATAAATCGACCCACATCCTCGGTCTTCGCGGTGCCGCCCATGTCGCCGGTACGCGGGCCTTCTCCGGTGCAGCGTTCGCACGCCGCCAACACCGCGTCATGTGCGGCCTTGTAGCCCAGCCATTCCAGCATCATTGCGCCGCACCAGATTTGGCCGATAGGGTTGGCGATGCCCTTGCCCGCGATGTCCGGCGCGCTGCCGTGGACCGGTTCGAACAGGCTGGGAAATTTGCGCTCTGGATTGATGTTGGCGCTTGGCGCAATGCCAATGGTGCCCGTAACTGCAGGCCCGAGGTCGGACAATATGTCGCCAAACAAATTGCTGGCAACCACCACGTCAAAAAAGTCGGGGCGCTGCACAAAATGGGCGCTCAAAATGTCGATGTGAAATTTGTCCCACTTCAGGCCGGGGTAATTTTTCGCCATTTCGACCACACGCTCGTCCCAGTACGGCATCGAGATCGAAATACCATTCGACTTAGTGGCGCTGGTGAGGTGCTTTTTCGGACGACTCTGCGCTAAATCAAAGGCAAATTTCAGGATGCGATCTACACCGGTGCGGGTGAACACGCTTTCTTGCAACACAAATTCGCGGTCTGTGCCCGGAAACATGCGGCCGCCCACCGACGAGTATTCGCCCTCGGTGTTTTCGCGCACGGTGTAGAAATCGATCTCTCCGGGAGCATAGGGCGTGCCGTCCCGCTTGACCACAGGGGCGGTGATGCCGGGCATAAGCCGAGCAGGACGCAGGTTTACGTACTGATCAAACTCACGTCGAAACAGAATCAGTGAACCCCAGAGCGACACATGGTCAGCAATTTTTTCTGGCCAGCCCACCGCGCCGAAGTAGATGGCATCGTGGCCACCGACCTGCGCCTTCCAGTCGTCGGGCATCATCTGGCCGTGTTTTTCGTAGTAGTCCCAAGACGAAAAATCGAAGTGATCGAATTGCAGCGGAATATTGAATTTTTTCGCTGCCGCTTGCATCACCCGAATGCCTTCTGGCATGGTTTCTTTGCCAATGCCGTCGCCCGGGATTACTGCGATTCTGTGAGCCATGTTTATTCCTTAGTTGCTTTTTATTGCAGTCTATCGCTGCGTTGCGGGCTGTACGACCGCGTGTTTCAAATTGAAGTTGAGTTCAAACCCGCAGATGGAGCCCTAAATCAACAGTGACGACAATCCAGTGACTGCACCTGCCAGGCCGAGTGCGGCGCCAGAATAGAACATTAAATTCATGCGCGACAAAATCGCAGCAGACAAAATCACGATGGCGATC
>JACMNN010000271.1 GCA_014378555.1 Burkholderiales bacterium
GCACGAGCCAAGCGGAATCATGGTGCGGTCAAGGGCCAAGTCTTTGTCGGAAAGGCGGCGCAGGTAGCGCAGCATTTCGGTTTCAGAATGATGGGTGTTGAACACCGGATGAGTGAGGATCGCTGTCGTTCTGCGCAGGTTCTCCGGTATGGCCCTCACTTCGCTCGCGGCACAGGCGACGCCCTTGTCGCCCGCGTGCGCAAACGCTGCGGGAGTCCCCAACGCAACCGCAATCGCAGACAACACCGCATCAACATCTAAATCAGTGTGCGTCTCATCAAAGGTTGCGCCCACTGCATTTGATTGCGCATAGTGACGCAGATTCATGCCCGCATTTTTCGCCGTGGCAACGATCGCTGCATGTGCGTCATGCTCGAAGGTCACCGTGTCGAAAAATTGCGAATGGGAGGCGACCACATTCATTGCCTGCAAAGCAGCAGCGAATCGCCCGGCAAGGCCATGAACCCGCTCGGCGATGCGCTTTAAACCCTGCGGCCCGTGATAGACGGCATACATGCTCGCCATCACCGCCAGCAGCACTTGCGCCGTGCAGATATTGCTGGTCGCCTTTTCGCGGCGAATGTGTTGTTCGCGAGTCTGCAGCGTGAGCCGATACGCGGGCTTGCCATGCGCGTCAACGCTCACTCCGGCAAGGCGGCCTGGCATATTGCGCTTATAGGCGTCGCGCGTGGCCATGTAGGCGGCGTGGGGCCCGCCAAAACCCATCGGCACACCAAAGCGCTGGGTGGTGCCAATCACGATGTCGGCACCCCATTCGCGGGGCGCTTTCAGCAACACCAGCGCCAGCGGATCAGCCGCGCAGATGAACAACGCGCCGTTCGCGTGCGCCGCATCAGCCGACGGCCCCATGTCGTGAATTTGGCCGGTGGTCGACGGGTATTGCGCGAGCACGGCAAAGTAGTCGCCTTCTTCCATGAGCTTGGGTGCTAGGCCCACTTTCACCTCGATGCCAAGTGGTTCGGCGCGCGTCTTTATGCATTCGATGGTTTGCGGGTGGCAGTCAGCCGCCACGATGAACACCTTGGATTGCGACTTGGCTTGCCGTTGCGCAAGCGTCATCGCTTCTGCCGCAGCGGTGCCTTCGTCGAGCAGCGATGCATTGGAAATGTCCATGCCGGTCAGGTCGCAAATCATCGTTTGAAAATTGAGAATGGCTTCCAACCGCCCTTGCGAAATCTCGGGTTGATACGGCGTGTACGCGGTGTACCACGCGGGGTTTTCAAGAATGTTGCGCTGGATGACGCCGGGCGTCACGGTGCCGACGTAGCCCTGTCCGATAAAGCTTTTGAACACCTTATTTTTATTCGCGATGCAGCGCAATTCGGCGAGCACTTCGACCTCATTTAGCGCGGCGGGTAGCGCAAGCGGTTTGGTGCCCACAATATTGGGCGGCACCACTTTCGCAAGCAAATCTTCGAGCGAATGTGCGCCAACCGAGGCGAGCATGTCCATTTGCTGTTCGCGATTGGGGCCGATGTGACGGTAGAGAAAATCAGACATGATGCAACCGTGGTTGGGTGTTCAGAAAGTGGGTTGAGCAACGTGATGCCCACCGGTCGACGCAGCAGATGGCGGCTCGCGTAGGCAACCGGTTGCCCACGCCACGCACACCACCGTCATGCGCTTAGAGAATTTTTCGGTACTGCACAAAGCCGGTGCGATCGGCGACTTTGTTGTAGAGCACCATCGCTTCAGCGTTGCTGTCGTTGGTGAGCCAATTCACACGGTTCGCGCCTTCGAGTTTGGCGGCCGCGTAGACGGCTTCAATCAACGCCCGACCGACCCCTTTGCCGCGTGACTCGGCCACTGTGAACAGGTCTTGCAAATAGCAATACGGCCCCACCGTCCAGCATGAGCGATGAAAAACCATGTGCACGATACCGAGCATCTGCGTGCCTTCAAACGCGCCGAGTACTCGCATTGGCTCGTTGGCGTCATGCAGCCGCGACCACGTTAAATCAAACTGTTCGGGCGGCAGCGTGGTTTTGTAAAAGGTCAAATAACTAGTCCATAGCGCGGCCCATGCGTCGCGATCCGATCGTTCAAGCGGTCGTATCAACATGGCGCTAAGCAATCATCGCTTTGTAGGCGACGTCGTCATGCAGCGCGGTGAGTTGTGCGGCGTTGGTCACCCTAATCTTGAAGAACCAACCGGCACCTTCAGGATCGGTGTTGACCAGTGACGGATCGGCAACGATGGCCTCGTTGACTTCGATTACTTCACCATCAACCGGGGCTTTAACTTCGGCTGCGGCCTTCACTGATTCGATGATCGCAGCGTCTTCTTTCGCGGCGAGTTTGCGGCCCACTTTTGGTTGCTCAACATAAACCAGATCGCCCAGCTTGTCTTGTGCGAATGAGGTAATGCCGACGGTGCCGATGTCGCCGTCCATCTTGATGTATTCGTGGTCTTCGGTGTAGCGAGTGGTCATAGTGATTCCTTACGAAAGTGAATGTGTAGGGCGGGCAGCCTGTGCCCACCGGGCGGGCTTAAGTTCGTTTATAGCCGTGCGGTGCAAATGGCATGGCAACCACCGTTACGGGCGTCGCAACACCGCGCAGCATCGCGTTAATTTTGTTGCCGACGACGGCGTGTGCAGCGTCAAGATAGCCCATGATCACCGGGCCATTAACAGTAGGGCCAAAGCCGCCACTGGTGACGACCCCGATCTTGTTGCCGCTTGTGTCCTGCAACTCCACGCCTTCGCGAATCGGCGCACGCCCCTCTGGCTTCAGTCCAACGCGTTTTCGCGTGACGCGGGTTGGATTATCAAGTTGACCCAGAATAACGCCCGCGCCTGCAAATCCACCCGCTCGCTCGCCACCGCTGCGCCGCACTTTTTGCATCGCCCAGTTCAGTGACGCTTCGACTGGAGTCGTGGTCGCATCAAGGTCGTGACCGTATAAACACAGACCGGCTTCAAGGCGCAATGAATCACGGGCACCCAAACCAATCGCTTGAACGTCAGGCTGCGCCAGTAGCGCCTTCGCCAGCGCTTCGCATTGCGCTGCAGGTACGCTGATTTCAAAGCCATCTTCGCCGGTATAGCCAGAGCGCGTCACCAGGCAATCAATGCCCGCCAGCAGCAAGCGTCCGCCGGCCATAAAGGTCTGCGGCACATCATTCACCGCAACCGCCCGCAGCGCAGCCTCGGCCCCCGGCCCCTGCAATGCGAGCAGCGCCAAATCGTCGCGCAC
>JACMNN010000007.1 GCA_014378555.1 Burkholderiales bacterium
ACGCGGATCACGCTGCGCTCGGCCGCTGCTGGCGCTGGTAGTTAAACGGCCCGCCGGTAAACGGGGCGAAACCGCAGCCGAAGATCGCGCCTGCGTCGGCAAGATCGCTGTCGGTAACGACGCCTTCAGCCAATGCAAGGTTGGCCTCGTTGAGCATTGGCGTGATCAGGCGCTCAGTGAGACCCGCAGGCACTGCACCCGCTACGCCTTTCTGTGGTTTGCCATCGATCCAGACGTAGAAACCTTTGCCGGTCTTTTTGCCGAGTTCTTTGGCGTCGAGCTTCGTCGCTAGTTTCTTCGGCGCATTTGCGAGCGCCGCTTCGCCACCGACCACTTGGCCCACCGCCGCGCAAACATCGAGCCCAACGACGTCGGCGAGTTCGACCGGTCCCATGGGCATGCCGAATGCGAGCGCGGCCTCATCGAGCGTTTCCGGCGTGATACCTTCATCAAGGCAACGCATCGCTTCGGTGAGATACGGCGCCAGGATACGGTTGACCCAGAAGCCAGGCGCGCTTTTGCAGGCGAGTGGCAGTTTGTCGATCTGGTCGACAAATGCCGTTGCTTTGCGTGCGATTTCGGCATCCGTTTGTGCGCCGCTGATGATCTCGACCAGCATCATCTGCGCGACCGGATTGAAGAAGTGAATGCCGACCAGCCTTGTTGGATCTTTCAACGCCGTGGCGATCTGTTCGAGCGGGATGCTGGACGTGTTGGTTGCCAGCACAGCACCGGGCTTTGCTTTCGCCTCAAGCTCAGCGAAAACCTTTTGCTTGACGGAAAGATTTTCGACAATGGCTTCGATGATCACGTCTGCGGTCTTCGCGCCGTCACCGGTGGTGTCCGGTTGCAGGCGGTCCATCGCGCCGCGGATACGGCGCTCGTCGCGCAGACGCTTTTTGAACAGGTCAGCGGCGCGCTTGATGGCGGGCGCAATTTTCGATGCATCGAGATCCTGCAAGGTGACGGTGATGCCGCGCAGCGCGCACCAAGCCGCAATGTCTCCACCCATCACGCCCGCGCCGACGATGTGAACGTGCTTCGCCTGGAAGTCGATGCCCTTGGCTTGCGCCTTCAGCTTTTCGCGCAGGCCGAATACGCGGATGAGGTTTTTGGCGGTTGAATGCGAAAGCAGCGCTTGCATCGAACACGATTCAGTCGCGCTAGGAAGGTGAACATCACCGTTGTACTTTTGCCAGAGGTCGATGATCGCGTACGGTGCCGGATAGTGCTCTGGACGCGCTCGTTGTGCGACCTGCTTTCGCGCTTGCGACGCGACGTAGCCGCGCAGTAAACCATCGGTCATGAGGCGCTGCACGAATGACAATTTGCGCGGCGCGGGCAGCGCTTTGAGCACGCCAATCGCGGTGTTCCACATGATGCGCGGCGGCACGGCTTCATCAACCAGGCCGAGTTTCTTTGCCCGTTTCGCGTCCACTGTTTTGCCGGTGAGCATCAGGTCAAAGGCAGCAGGCGCGCCGAGCAGTTGCGGCAAACGTTTGACGCCACCCCACGCCGGCAAAATGCCGAGCATGACCTCAGGCAGGCCCATGCGCGTGCCGGGCTCGTCCACCGCGACACGGTAGCGGCAGGCCATGGCGAGCTCCAGCCCGCCGCCCATGCAGAAGCCTTTAATGAGCGCCAGCGTCGGATACTTCACGGCGGCAAGACGCTCGTAGAGGTCGTAGCCCGTTTTGATAAGTTTTTCGGCGGCGGCGACGTCATCGGTTTTGCCGATCGCCTCGAATTCCTGAATGTTCGCACCCGCAATAAAGCCGGAGGACTTCAGCGAGTGGAACACCACCGCGATGGGCGGCGCCTGATCGAATTGATCGAGCAGCGCGGCGAACTCAGCAAGCACTGGCGTGCCCATGGTGTTGACGTTGCCACCCGCGACATCAATGCCGACCCAAGTGATGCCGTTTTCATCAGTTTTTAGTTTGAAATTTTCGTAGTTCATAACTCGCCAAGCTCGCATTTTGAAATCCCTCTCCCGCCGCGCGGGAGAGGGTGCCCGACAGGGCGGGTGAGGGCGGTAACTGCCTCGTCACTGTGAAAGAAGAAATAATGCAATCGCCCTCACCCTAGCCCTCTCCCGCGCCGCGGGAGAGGGGACTAAGCCGCTTCCACCAGTGTGGCTCCGCCCCGTCCGCCACCGATGCAAATTTCATTAGTTTTTAGTTTGAAATTTTCGTAGTTCATAACTCGCCAAGCTCGCATTTTGAAATCCCTCTCCCGCAGCGCGGGTGAGGGCGGTCACTGCCTCGTTATTGTGAAAGAAGAAATAATTTAATCGCCCTCACCCTAGCCCTCTCCCGCGCTGCGGGAAAGGGGATTAAGCCGCTTCCACCAACATCGCTCCGCCCTGTCCGCCACCAATGCAGATCGTCGCCAGCGCACGTTTGCCACCGGTGCGCTTGAGCACATTGAGCGCGTGCAACACAATCCGCGCGCCGGATGCGCCGACTGGGTGACCTAGCGCCACCGCACCGCCATCGACGTTCAATTTGTTCATGTCAATCGAGCCCATTGCGCCATCCAGACCCAGCTCTTCTTTGCAAAATTTTTCGTCTTCCCATGCGCGCTTGCAGCCGAGTACCTGAGCGGCAAAAGCTTCGTTGATTTCGATGTTGTCGAGATCGTTGAGCGTGAGGCCGTTGCGCTTCAGGATGGGTGTCGATGCGTAGACCGGCCCAAGGCCCATCTGCGCCGGATCGCAGCCCGCCCATTGGGTGTCGACGATTTTGCCGAGCACCGGCAAGTTGTGTTTGGCGACTGCAGCCTGTGTGGCCAGCATCAGCCACACGCCACCGTCGGTGATTTGTGAGCTATTGCCCGCGGTGACGTTGCCGTATTTCTTATCAAAAAAAGGCCTCAGTTTTGCGAGCTTGTCTGGCGTGGAGTCGCTGCGCGCGCCGTCGTCATCGGGGTAGACCTTGCCCTTGCCGTCGATCAGCGGAATCACCTCATTCTTGAGCGTTCCGGCAGCCTGAGCGGCGAGCACACGCCGGTGGCTTTCGGCGGCATACGCGTCCATCTCGGTGCGCGTAATGCCGAAGCGGTACGCAATATTTTCAGCGGTTTGCCCCATGAGCAAACCGACCTTCGGATCGGTGAGGCCCTTCATCAACGCAATCACGGGCGACAGCATCGCCGACGGCGAAAGCTTGGCGAACACGCCCACGCGCTGGCCCATCGTCTTTGCGCCCGCAAGGGCCGCGAACCACAACACCATCTTTTCGTTGTAGAGCAGCGGCGCGCGCGACAGCGCATCAACGCCACCGGCAAGCACCAGCTCAGAGCGTCCAGCGAGCATGTTGTTGATTGCAGAATCGAGCGCTTGCATGCCGCTGGCGCAGTTGCGCATCACCGTCCAGCCGGTGACCTTATCGCCACAACCGAGACGCATGGCAACGTAGCGCCCGATGTTCACCTCATCGGGCGAAGGATTCGCACAACCGAGGATGACCTCATCGATTTGCGTCGGGTCAATCGGCAGGCGAGACAACAATGCGCGACCCGCTGCAACCGACAGATCGGACGCAGAAAACGGGCCGGGTGCATTGCGCGCTTTGAGAAACGGTGTGCGGGCCCCGTCGACAACGTAGATAGGGGCGCGAAGGGCTGATGCCATGGCGGGCCTTTTTTGGAGAACTTGGAAGTTGACTAAACGAACGCCAGAACGGCACGAATGGCGCGCTGCTGTGACGGTTGATTGACTTTGGCGCGCAAGCTGCCGGCGAGGAACGGGCCAAGATGCGCAAGCACAGCGGCGTCTTCTTCAACTGAATCGTTGCTGGTGGCGGCAAGGGCGGCCATCAGCTTTCTAGCGTCTTCGCTGGCGAGCGTTGACGAGATGGCGTCGAGCATGAAATGCAGCCGCATCGACAAATCCTGCGCGGCGAGTTCGGGCAGCGCTTTGGCGAACGCCTGCACGAAGCGCGTGTCCTGCGCGGCGTAGCGATCTGCGAGCAATTCGCGCACGAACGGCGACGGATCGGCATAGGCGCGACCGAGAAATTTCAAAAAATCAGCGCCACCGCGCTCCGGGTTCCGCGCGAGTTGTAAGGCGGGCAGGAACATCGCAGCGATGAGTTGTTCAACCGTGTACTCAGCGTCAAAACCCTTAGCCTCAAGCGCGTCGAGCAGGCGAACGCGCTCTAGGCTCAACGAGTCTAGGCGATGGGTAAGCACCAGCGCAAACAGCTCTTCCTTGCTGCCGAAGTGATAGTTGACAGCGGCGAGGTTGACGCCCGCTTCGGTCGTGATGGCGCGCAGGCTGGTCGCGTCGAAACCGTGGATCACGAAAAGCTTTTCGGTGGCGGCGAGGATGCGCGTTTTAGTGGCGACGCGGCCCTCATTGCGAGGTTCACGCTCACGAATTTTCAGAGCCGGAAAAGGGCTACCGAATTGCATGTCAAAGCCCATCGTACGTGCCTCCTTCAATCGAACGATTCAAACAATTGTTTGATTTTGCACAAAAGCAGTCGTTTGTCTAACGTTTTCGCGAGATTTTCGCTAGAAAAGGAGCTCTAAGCGGCGCTCAATGCGAAGATTTCGCGTGGAGATTCCTTCGAAAAAACCAATACAACTTTTCACTATAAAAGCCCATTGATAGAGGCGCAGACCCGCATATCGTTCATTATTGACTCATGACACTTTATGCAATCCAGCCCAATTGCAATGGTGCTTCGACCAAAAAGCCATTAACAAAAGTGGGTGTCTACTTCTCGGGTTTCACCATCAGCGCGTTGAACCGTCGCTCGGGACGGTGCGTGACCTTGAGGCCTTTTTTTGCCGCGTAATCAAAGATCGGATAGAAGATCGGGATGAACGCCTGATCGTCCATTGCGACCTCGATGGCCTTTTCCAGCCACGCGCCGCGCTTGGTCTCGTCCATTTGCATCAGCGCCTCGCGAGCTAAGGCGTCGACTTTGCTGTTGCTGTAGCGCGTCCGGTTCGCGGTGCCTGCGCCGATCGATGCGTCAGGCGTCATCAGCAACGCGCGAATGCCGGTGCCTGCTTCCTCTGAGCCGTATTGAGCCGCAAACGCGCTGAAATCCTGTTTGCTGGCGCGACCGAAAAACACGCTCCCTGGAATCGCTTCGACCTCGACCTTCAAGCCCAGTTTCGTCCACATCTGCGCAACCGTTTGCGCCACGGCAGCGTCGTTGGGATAACGGTCATTGGTGGCAGACAGCACGATACGGAAACCGTCGCCCCAACCGGCTTCTTTCAGTAATGCCTGCGCTTTGCTGAGATCGAACGGGTCAGGCTTAAGCTTCTGGCTAGTGCCCGGATAACTCGAGGGCAGCAACTGCGCCGCAGGCACAGCGCTGCCCTCCATCAATCGCTCGGCAATCGCGTTGCGATTGATGGCGAGCGACAGCGCCTTGCGGACGCGTGGGTCTTTCAGCGGATTTTTTGCAAGCGGTTTGCCATCTTTAGCGGTGACATTCGGGGACATGTCACGCGCTGAATCGAGCGCAATGTAGTGCACCAATCCCGCGGCTCCTTTGGTCAGCGTGAAACGTTTGTCGTTGCGCAAGCGCGGTAGGTCGGCGATCGCGGGTAGATCAATCGCATCGACTTCGCCCGAGAGCAACGCGGCCAGTCGCGTTGGGTCTTTCGCGATGACTTTTTCGGTGACCTTCGCCCAATATTGTTTCGGTCCCCAATACGCCTCGTTGCGGGCGAGTACGAGGCGGTCGCCATTAACCCATTCCGTGACTTTGTATGGGCCGGTGCCGATGGCTGCTTTCATCGCATTGAAATCGGCGGTTGTGGCACTCTTCGCGACTTTTGCAGGCACGATGAATACGCGGGCAAGCTCGAAGGCGAGTTTAGGGTTTGGCGTTTTGGTTTTAATGATCAGCGTGTCGTCGCCGAGCTTTGCGATGCTGGCAATGCCGCGCACGAACTGCGAAAAGGAATTTGGAGAATTGGCTACGTTCGGCACACGCTCGTAGGTGGCGATCACATCGTCTGCACTGAACTCGCTACCGTCATGAAACTTCACGCCCTTGCGCAACTTGAATTCCCATGTCGTGTCGTTGACTACTTTCCACTGCGTTGCCAAGGCGGGCTGCAACCGCTGGTTTTCATCGTTGAAAATTAGCGCCTCGTAAATCGTTGAATGCGAAGAGCCAGTCGGGAACGCGTTGAAGAAATGGGGATCAAGTGTGTTGAGTTCAAGCTTGGTTCCGAGCGTGAGCGTTTGCGCAGAAAGTGCGCAGGAAAGAAACGCGAGCAGGATGGTGAGCAGTCGAAGCTTCATAATTTCTTGTCTATGCGATGCGAAAACGTTGGGAGCGGTTCTGCTGCGACCATCGATCGCCGGCAGCGGCGGTTCGCGGCAAAGCCGCTTCAAAGAACATCGGAAAGTTACACCATTCACTATGAACCTCACGCCAAAAATTCCACGGATCGCCATCGGCAGTTTCATGCTCGAATCGAACGCGCATTCGCCCGTTTCGACGCGCGAAGAATTTGCCCAGAACGTGTTGGTCGAGCCGGAGAATTTGCTGCATGATCTAGCCAGTGCTCATCCCAAATCGCCCGGATGCCTCGCGGGCTTCTACGACGAGATGCAGCGCCTGGCTGCGTGGACGCCGGTGCCACTGATTGCAGCGGCGGTAGGTGCAAGCGGGCCGATTGATCAGGCCTGGTTTGACCAAATTGTCGCCTCAATGGTTGCGTCGCTCAACCGCGCTTTGCTTGACGGCCCGCTGGATGCGGTGTTTCTGTCTCTACACGGTGCCGCAATTGCCACGGTCGA
This sequence comes from Burkholderiales bacterium, assembly GCA_014378555.1. Lineage (GTDB taxonomy): Bacteria > Pseudomonadota > Gammaproteobacteria > Burkholderiales > Casimicrobiaceae > Casimicrobium. The sequence goes on from JACMNN010000007.1 coordinate 6,779, forward strand.
GGCCGACCCGGACGGCGTATTGCTCGCCGCAGTTCGCGCTGTGGTTGGCGACACCGTACCGATCGGCGCAACGCTCGATCTGCACGGCAATGTTTCACGCGCGATGGTGCAACAGGCCGACTATCTTTCGGCCTATCTCACCAACCCCCACGTGGACACGCATGAGCGCGGCGCTGAATGCGCACGGGCGCTGCACCAAGCGTTGACTAGCCGTAAACGTTGGCATCGCGGGTTCGTGAAGCTGCCGTTCATCCCGCCCTCAGTCACGCAAAACACCGAACGGAAAGCGGGCGCAAATACGCCGTACGGCGACATCATTCATTTCGGCCAAAGTCTGATCAACGCAGACGTGAAAAACGTGAGCGTGTTGTCGGGCTTCACACTCGGTGACACACCGAAAGCCGGCATGAGCGTGATCGTTTCGGCACACTCGGCTGAAGGGGCACGAATCGCCGCGAAGACGGTTGCGACGCGCGCGTGGGCGGATCGTGCGCGTTACGTGCCCAAGCTCACGTCGCTTGAAGCTGCAACGCGCATGGCGCTTGACGCTGCGCACAACCCGAGCAAGCCGTCGTTGCTTTTCGCCGACGTTGCCGATAACGCCGGGGGTGGTGGTCGCGCCAACACGGTGTGGATTCTCAAGGCGTTTTATGAGGCTGGCGTCACCGGCTGCACGCTAGGCATCTTCTTCGATCCAGCGCTGGCGGCGACGGCGCATCGACTCGGCGTCGGCGCAACCTTTGATGCCGAATTCAATCGCGATGAAACACATCCGCTTTCAGGCAGATTCAACGCTGCGGCGACTGTTGCGCAATTGCACGATGGGCAGTTCGTGGGTCGTCGCGGAATTGCGGCGGGTCATGCAATTAGCCTTGGGCCGTGCGCTCGCCTCATCGTTGGTGGAATTCAGGTGATCGTGGTGACGGTGCGGCAGCAGGCAAAAGACCCGATATTTATGGAAGCGCTCGGCGTGGACATATCTGCCCAGCGTTCGCTCATCATCAAATCACGCGGCCACTTTCGCGCGTGGGCTGGCGAGTTCTTCAGCGATGAACAAATCATTGAGGTCGACGTGCCAGGACTTACTACACCGGTGCTCAAAAACGTACCGTACGAACACATTCCGCGTCCGCTTTATCCACTGGATAACGACTGGGGTTGGCAGGTGGGCGATCCCGAAATGTTTGTGGCGCGGTAGCGCGGTTTGCCCCAACTACCGACGCGGCACGCTATGCGTTCTAATCCAGTCAGCGAAGGCTGATTCGTCAAGCTCGCCCGATGCAACGCCAAGCATCGCAAGTGTTGCATCAGTTTGCGTGGCGTTGAGTCGGTAGCCATTTTTGAACAGAAATAGGCCCACCGAAAGAAACGCGACGCGCTTGTTGCCGTCAACAAAAGCGTGGTTCTTTGCAAGCCCAAAGCCGTAGCTCGCTGCAAGCGATGCGTAGTCCGGCTCACCGTATGCAGCCAAATTCTCTGGCCGGGCCAACGCGGATTCGAGCAAACCTTGATCGCGAATACCAGAAGCGCCGCCATGTTCGGCCAGACTCATGTCGTGTAAGGTCACCAGCGCTTGCCGGCTGACCCAATTCCAGCTCATCGTCGGCCTATTTCGCGAGCGCGTGGAACGTGTCGCGATACTCACGCATGAACTCGATGCCCATCCGTACTTCTTTTTCAATCGCCGGGTCGTACGGGGTCAGCGCATAGCCGTCAGGCGTCTCCGTGACGAATACCGTTTGCCCTTTCTCCAGCTTCATGCGTGCCAGCATTTCACGCGGCAGAACTACGCCAACCGAATTGCCAATTTGAGTGAGTTTGAGGGTTTGCATTTGAGAGCCTATTCGGTAAAGGTATGCGCCGTCAGCGCGTTATTACAATTGTAATACCTAAGCGCATGGCAATGGCCGCTTCCAACTACGCCAACTTAAACGGCAGCTCTCGCAACGGCTTGCCGGTCGCCCGTCGAAGCGCGTTGGCCAACGCCGGGGCCAGCGGCGGCAATCCGGGCTCGCCCATGCCTTTAGGTGGCTCGTCGCTCGGCACAATATGCACGCTGACCAGCGGCGCGTCGGGCATACGCAGCGGCGGGAAGTCGTGGAAATTGCTTTGCTCGACCACACCGTCTTTGAACGTAATCGCGTGGCCGGGTAGCGTGGTTGCAAGCGCCTGCAATGCCGCGCCCTGCACCTGCGCCTCCACGGTGCGAGGGTTGACGCAGAAGTTGCAGTGCACGCCCGCCGTGACGTTGCTAAGCACCGCCTTGCCGTCCTTCACGCCTGCTTCAACGACATAGGCGACCACCGACTCAAAACTCTCATGCACGGCCACGCCCCAGTGCATGCCCGCAGGCAACGTTTTTTTGCCATAACCTGAACGATCCACCGCGAGCTGCAACGCGGCGCGATGCCGCGCGCCCTTGAGGTCGCTGCCGATCAGTTTCATTCGGTAGGCCACTGGATCCTGACTAGTCGCGGTTGCGATTTCGTCAATCAATGTTTCCATTACAAACGCCGTATGCGAGCCGCCGACCGATCGCCACCACAGCACCGGCACATTCACCTCGGTGCGATGCACCGACAGCCGCATCGGCAGGTTGTACGGCTCGCGCATGCCCTCGGTGGTCGAGCCGTCGACGCCGTCCTTGATCATGACCGATTCGAACGCCGTGCCACGCATGATGCTCTGGCTCACGATCTGGTGCCGCCACGCAATTACAGTGCCGTCTTTGTCGTAACCAATTTCAGCGCGATGCACCACCAGCGGTCGGTAATAGCCCGCCTTCATGTCATCTTCGCGACTGCGAACGACTTTCACCGGAACGCTCTTTCCAGCAGCGTTCATGGCCTTCGCAACGTTGACCGCCTCCACTACATATTCGCTTGACGGCACGGCACGGCGACCGAATCCGCCGCCCGCCATCTGCACATGAATCTCAATTTGCTCGGGCTTCAGGCCACTGGCTTTGGCAATCGCTGCGGCGTCGAGGCCGGGCATTTGTGAGGCGGTGTACACGTTGCAACTGTCCGCTTTCAAATCGACCGTGCAGGCGATGGGCTCCATCTGCGCGTGGTTCAAATAAGGAAACACAAACTCAGCGTTTAGCGTGTTTGGCGCGCTTGCCAGTTTCGCCATGTCCGCGCGCATCGGGTTGCCCGTGGCGAGCATGCCTTCGGTCTTTGCGAGGGCTTTGTATTGCTTAAGCAACGCGACCGTGTCCGGCTTGTCGACGCCTGCGGTATCCCATTCAATCTTTAATGCGTCGCGGCCCATTTTCGCGGGCCAATAGCCGTCGGCAATGACCGCGATGCCGCGTGCGCCACGATCCAGATCGACCGGCAACACCGCGCGCACCCCTTTAACTTTTAGCGCGCTAGATGCGTCGAATGTTTTGAACTTTGCGCCAAACACCGGAGGCCGTGCGATGACCGCCGTCAACAGGCCAGGCAGACTGACATCGATGCCGTACTTCTGCTGACCGCTAGCCTTCGCACGCGACACCTTGAGGCCTGTGGGCTTGCCGATAAGTTTGAAATCTTTTGCATTTTTGAGCGTAACTTCTTCGGGTATCGGCTCTTTCATCGCAGCGTCAAACAGCTCGCCATAAGTAGCCCGCCGCGTGCCGCCGATCACCACGCCGTTTTCTGCTTTTAACGTTTTGGCGTCCACCTTCCACAGTTTTGCCGCTGCCGCAAGCAGCATGGCTTTAGTGCGCGCGCCAAGCTCGCGGTACTGGATGTAGCTGTTCTTCACGTTGCTCGAGCCACCGGTGAGGTGTATGCCCATAATCGGGTCAACAAACTGCGCGCGTTGATTGCCAAATCCGGTTTTAACTTTGCTCCAGTCGGCGTCAAGTTCGTCCGCGCAGATCATGGCGAGCGCGGTTTCGATGCCCTGTCCCATATCCATGCGATTGCACAGCACGGTGGTGGTGCCGTCGTTGGCGATAGTCACAAATGCGGCGGGCTCTTCAGACGGCTTTTGTCCCGGCGGAATGTAGACGTGGTTCGGGTGGTTCGCGGCCTGTGATGCGGTCAACGGCAGCAACGCCACACCCATCACACCTCCCACCACCATAGTGATGAAACGGCGACGAGGCATGCCCGGTTGAGCAACAGCGGCGGACGGCGAGAGATATTTTTCGATCATCATGGTCGTCGCTTCTTACGCCTTAACCAGCGTTGTTGATGCGTCTTTGATGGCAGCACGAATACGCTGGTAGGTTCCGCAACGACACACGTTGCCCGCCATCGCGGCATCAATATCGGCGTCGGTTGGCTTCTTATTGGTTCGCAACAGCGCAGCCGCGCTCATCACCTGACCGCTTTGGCAGTAGCCACATTGCGCCACGTCATGCTTAACCCACGCCTCGATCACCGCCTTGCCAATCAGGTCTGTCGTTTGCGCCTCAATGGTTGTGATGCGCTTGCCTGCGACCGCAGAAACGGGCGTAACGCATGAGCGAATCGCCACGCCATCGAGATGCACCGTGCAGGCACCGCACAGCGCCATGCCACAGCCAAATTTGGTACCGGTCATGCTGAGATTGTCACGCAACGCCCACAGGATGGGCGTCGATGGATCAACGTCCACAAAAACCACTTTGCCGTTGACATTTAAAGAAATAGACATGGAGCACTTCCACCGCTTTAAAAATAATGTGTCGTTGCTGTGACGACAGGAATGCAGGCCGCGATTGGCATACATTTACAGGGCACTATTTTGGACTGAATCATTGCTGTTCGTTCGCTCGCCAGCGGCCGCTGCGTTTGCGGCAGACTACTCGGTCCGCGATCGCGTTGACTCTTTAAAGCGAGGCTCAATCGACGTCGCAAGCAAGAGATTAAGGCGCGATAAGCCAAGCAATACACGCCATCGCGATGCTGACAACGCAATAGGCAAGGATCGTTGCCAAATCACTATCCGCAACCACTAAAAACGCGGCGATGACCCACAGCGAATGCGCGTTATTCAGCACAAAACTGGAGAACTCGGTCAGCGCCATCGCATTGAAATTGCGCACCGCCTCGGTGCGCTGCATGTCATGGTTCTTGTATGAAACGATCAGCGTGATGAGCAGCAAAATTAGGCACGCCAGACCGACGGAAGTGTAGATCCACCAGTCAAAAATTTCGAGCGCCGCCTTTGTCGTCGCGTCGGTTAGCGAGAAGTACGCGGCTAACGCAACGATCGGCGCGAAGATTACCCAAAGCACGAAATTGGCGTGAAATCGTCGGACACGTTCTTTGTTGGTGCGTTTGAAGTACGGCGCAAACGAAAGCGCTAACGGCGGTGCCAGTGCCGCCAACGCGACCACAAAAAAACCGAATAGCGCACTGCTCATGAAATCAACCAAAAAAATGAAAAACCATGCGGGCGCGGGGTATGAGTTGGGTGGGCTACAGCCCCGCCACATTTGGCGCTGAAACACCGTTTTCGACGCCCTTTCACAAAGTGACTGAGATGCGGTCGCCACAAATGCAAGTTGGCAGCATAACGCATCAAATTGGCCCAATAGCGAGGCGGGAGGATGTTTTTTTCGCAACGCGTGGCGACGCTTCGCCAGCCCTGCAATGCCAAAACACGCATTCTCGATAAGGTGGCCTGACTTGTAAATGCGTTTAGCGCGTTCGCGCTGCACGCTGCGGTTGCCCGCGTGCAAACCGCCGTGGATCAAAGGCGCAATTTACCGGTTTCACTTTGCCGCATATTTTGCTCATGATCTCGATCCACCGCACGTCGGTTCCGGCCGCAACTCGTTGTATGCCGTGGGGTTGCGCCATTGCTGCGCGAGCAACCGCCATGAATTCGTGGTAAGTTACGAGTCCAAGGCGCTCCCAACACGCATTTGCGTAGTTGGCGTAAGCTGCCTAGGGGAGCAGGAAACCGATGTCGTTAGCGATTTTGGCACTTGATTCCGGCGGTCAGCCGAAGGGCTGGATGACGCCCGAAAATGCAGTTTCCCAGTATGCACGCGGCGGCGTTGTGTGGTCGCTGGGTCAGATAATTTTCACCTTTCGTGGCGGCATTCAACGGCAAAGCGGCGAGCGCAGCGTGATCGAAGTCGCCTCCATCATCGCCTGCGACGGCGAACATAAACACAGCACCTGGAGCCCGGTCTCGGCACTTCCCGGTCGCGATAACCGCCTACTCTTTTCACGCGACCGTCACCTCTGCGGCTACTGTGGCGACCAATTCGCCGAGTCCGAATTGACGCGCGACCACATCATTCCGCGCTCGCAAAACGGTAAAGACACGTGGGAAAATTGCGTGACAGCCTGTCGCAATTGCAATTTGAGCAAGGCAGGTCGCACGCCGGAGCAGGCCGGCATTCGATTGCTCTACGTGCCGTATCGTCCCGTGAAAAGCGAGAAAATGATTCTCGCGAATCGCCACATCCTTGCCGACCAAATGGAATATTTGCAAGCACTGGCGAAAACGCATAAAAAAATGATGCGAGCCGCGTAGCGCCTCTAAGGTTGGTGAGCGCTGTTTATCATCTGATTGCACTCAGGGACAGCGGCGCACGAGTGCTCGCTCGCGGAATTGAACTGTTGCTTGCTGGCAATGCCTAGCGCGTACTATGATCCAGTTTCTGGTGCATGATTCTTGAGGAGGAAATCACATGCTTGTTTCAAAAAAACGTCGCCAATTAATATCCGCTGCCGCCGCGCTAGGCGCGACAGTGGCCATTCCCCGTTTTGCAAGCGCGCAGGCCGCTTGGCCATCAAGGCCGGTCACCATGATCTGTCCTTGGGGGGCGGGCGGCGGCACTGACGCGACCGCGCGAATCGTCGCCAATCTCTTGGAAAGGGATCTCGGCCAGCCGTTCAACGTCGTCAATCGCACCGGTGGCTCCGGCGTGGTGGGGCATTCGGCCATCGCGACGGCTGCGGCCGATGGCTATACGTTAGGCATGGTCACGGTTGAAATCGCGATGATGCACTGGCAAAAGCTCACCGAACTCAATCCGACCAGCTACACGCCGCTCGCACTCATGAACGAGGACCCGCCGGGCATTACCGTCAGCGCATCTTCGCCGCACCAGAATATCAAGGCACTTGCCGACGCCATTAGGGCGGCAGCGCCGGGCAAACTTAAGGCTTCCGGCACGGGGCAGGGCGGCATCTGGCATCTGGCGTTGATCGGCTGGCTGCAGGCGATGGGGCTCAAGCCCGACCACGTTGCTTGGGTGCCTTCGAACGGTGCCGGTCCTGCGATGCAGGATCTGGCCGCCAACGGCATCGATATCGTGACCTGTTCGCTGCCAGAAGGCCGCGCCATCATTGAGGCGGGCAAGGCCCGCGCGCTGGCGATCATGGCAACCGAGCGCAATCCGGTGTTCCCGACCGTGCCCACACTCAAGGAAGCGGGCGGCGTGGACTATTCGGTCGGCGCATGGCGTGGCATTGCTGCGCCCAAAGGGCTGCCTGTAGACATTCAGGCTAAGGTCGTGACTGCACTCAAGAAGGCTTACGACTCGAAAGAGTTCAAGGACTTCATGACCAACCGCGGCTTCGGTGTGAAGTGGGCGGATTCGGCCGGGTTTACCAAGTTCATGGCGACCGCCGACACTGCGATGGGCACAGCGATGAAGGCCGCCGGTCTAGTCAAGTAGACGTCGGCAGCTAGACATTTCATGAAAGTTTCTGACCGGGCCACCGGCCTGATGCTGGTGGTGCTCGGCGCGCTCGCGTATTGGGGCGGTTCGAAGCTTGCGCCGGTGCCCGGCCAGCAGGTTGGGCCCGATGTGTTTCCGATGGTGATCGGTGCCGCGCTTGCTATTTGCGGCTTCCTGATCATGATCGGTGTCGGTCGGACCTTCGAGGAAGAAGAGGCGATTGTGACTTCCGCGTCGGGTGAGGTCGCTAAGGCTGACCCCGCCGAGCCCGACCGCGGCTTCGTCGCGGGATTTCTAGCCGGTGGCTGGAAGGTTCTGCTGCCACCTGCCGCGTTGTTTTTGTATTACTTCGCGTCGGAAAAACTCGGCTTCTGGCTCACCGCGTCGGTGATGATTTTTGTGCTGGCTTGGAGTCAGGGGGCAAAGCTCAAATGGGCCGTCATGCTCGCTGTCGTCGCGCCCATGTTTGTGCATCTGGTGTTCTACAAACTACTGCGGGTGCCCCTGCCTGCTGGAATTCTAAATTTCCCCTGGGCCTGACATCAGGCTCGCGCAGACAAGGCCGTTTTCATGATGAATCACCTGATCGAAGGCCTGCAGATGGTCCTGCAGGTCGAAGTGCTGGTCACCATTCTCCTCGCGTCGATTTACGGCTTGGTGGTCGGTGCCCTGCCCGGGCTATCCGCGACGATGGCGACAGCGTTGCTGGTGCCCGTCACCTTCTACATGTCACCGATCGCCGCGATTTCGGCCATCATCGCCGCGTCGGCCATGGCGATTTTCTCGGGCGACATTCCCGGTTGCCTGCTGCGCATCCCCGGCACGCCGGCCTCGGCCGCCTACACCGACGAAGCCTTCGCGATGACCATGAAGGGGCAGCCGGAACTCGCGCTCGGCATCTGCCTCTGGTTCTCCGCCATTGGCGGCATCATCGGCACCCTCTCCCTAATCGCGCTGGCGCCTGCGCTTGCCGAGATGGCGTTCCAGTTCTCCACCTTCGAATACTTCTGGCTCGCGCTGCTTGGGCTGATGTGCGCCACCATGGTCGCGCGCTCGTCGCCCGTGAAGGCAATTGCCGCGATGTTCCTCGGGCTGCTGATCACCTGCGTCGGCATCGAAAACCCGGCCGGCGCGCATCGGTTCACCTTTGGCATGGAGGATCTGCTCGGCGGCATCGAAATCATTCCGGTGCTGGTCGGCGTGTTCGCGGTGTCTGAGGTGATGCGCGCCTACAAGGCGAGCGACGTGCCGGTCATGGCGCCACGCAAGTTCGGCAGCATCCTTAAGGGGCAGTGGGCGCTCACCAAATCACATCCAAAACAACAGGTGCGCGGCAACATCGTCGGCATCATCATCGGCGTGCTGCCCGGAGCAGGTGCCGACATGGCGGCCTGGATCAGCTATGCAATGTCAAAGCGGTTCTCGAAGACGCCTGAGAAATTCGGCACCGGCCACCCCGAGGGCCTGATCGAGGCGGGTGCCAGCAACAACGCGAGCCTCGCCTCGGGCTGGGTGCCGGCGCTGCTGTTCGGCATTCCCGGCGACACCATCACGGCCATAGCAATCGGCGTGCTCTACATGAAGGGGCTCAACCCGGGGCCAACGCTGTTCACCGAGAAGGCGTCGAGCATGTACGCCCTCTATATCGTTTTTATGCTGTCGAACATCATCATGATTCCGCTCGGCATCATGATGATCCGCTCGGCGCGCTATGTGCTCTATGTGCCGCGCTCGCTGATCATGCCGGTCATCGTTCTGCTCTGCGCGGTTGGCTCGTTTGCGACCGGCAACAACCTCGCGCTGGTGTTCACTGTGGCCACCTTTGGCCTCATCGGGTACTTCATGGATAAGAACGGCTATCCGGTCGCCGCCCTCGTGCTGGGTGCCGTGATGGGCACTATGGTCGAGCAGAACTTTGTCACCTCGCTGATCAAATCCGACGGTAGTGTGTTGCCGTTCTTCAGCCGGCCGGTCTCTGCCGTGCTCGCGACCCTGACGATCCTTGCCATATTGTGGCCGCTCGCAGTCTGGGTTCGGCGTAAGGTGCCGCGCCGATCGGCCGCTTAGTTGATGACTTAGCCCATTAGTTCACGAACTGGTGGGCTGCGAGCTGCCCATCCTGCAGGCAGCGACGCAATGTGGCCGCGGCATAATTCTGCGATGCAACATCTCTCTTTCGCAGCCGCGCTTGGCGCGCTGATCAATGCCACCGTCTGGGGGCTTTCCTGGTATCCACTGAAATGGCTTGAAACTCACGGCATTTCGTCGCTATGGGCCACGTGGTTCATCTTTGGCGGATGCGCGGTTGCGGTGCTCATCGCGCGACCAGCGGCTTTGAAGCTGCTATGGCAAAACCGACGAACGCTCGGCTGGCTGGTGCTTGCGTCGGGCATGACCAATGCCTGCTTCAACACGGCGTTGGCGACTGGCGACGTGGTGCGCTCGGTGCTGCTGTTTTATTTGATGCCGATGTGGGTGGTGTTTCTGGCGCGATGGTTGCTGGCGGAGGGCATCACGTTTTCGGCGGTTGCACGCACGGCGCTGGCGCTGATGGGTGCGGCGTTGGTGTTGGGCGAGGGCAAACTACAGTTTCCGATTCCTAATTCGTGGCCGGATTGGCTGGCCATCGCCGGTGGATTTTTCTTTGCGCTCAACAACGTGATCTTGCGCAAATACGCAAGCGCGCCGCAGGAGGCGCGCGCGCTAGGCATGTTCATCGGCGCGGTGATCATCGCACCGATCGTGATCGGCTCGCTAGCGTTGCTGGGCAAACCGCTGGTGCTCGCGCCGCAGCCCATCGCGTGGGCCGGCGTGGCGATCTTCACCGCACTGGTGCTGGTCGGTAATCTCGCGCTGCAATACGCCGCGTCGCGGCTGCCAGCAAACGTGTTGTCGGTGTTGATGCTCGCGGAAATTTTGGTCGCCACGCTCAGCTCGTGGCTGGCGGGCGCGGCGACGATTACGCAAAGCACGTTGATTGGCGGCGCGCTCATCGTGAGCGCAAGTTTGCTGGCGATATTCGGTGGCGACGGCAAACAAAGCGCGCACTGAGTTAGTCCGTTGTCAGTGCCGCGAAGGCGGGAACCCCGCACGATGATCGCGATAATTAAGTGCTTCGCGTACAGTTGCGAAGCGGAAGCCCGCTGTTGCGGGAACGACAGGTGATTTGATGATTCCAGACCTCCCGACCGACGAGCTCGCACGCCGCTACAACAACGGCCTCGCGGTGCCCAACTGGGCAGATACGCTACTGCCGCGATGGCAGAGCGAAAGCCAGCGCGTGCGCGATGAATCCTCCGGCGTTCGCGACGCGGTATACGGGCCGCTTCCGCGCAACACGCTCGACGTATTCACGCCAAAGGGCACCCCCCCGTCGGGCGGCTGGCCGGCGCTGATTTTCATTCACGGCGGCTACTGGCAGCGCTTGTCGAAAGACGACTGGAGCGTGATCGCAGCGCCGTTTGTGGCTAACGGTATGGCCGCGGTGATCGTGGGCTACACGCTGTGCCCGCAGACCACCATTCGCGGCATTGCAGGCGAGATAGAGGCGGCGGTGAACCACGTGTGGAAGGCCGCCACTGCGCTCAAGTTAAACCGTGAAAAACTCGCCCTCGCAGGCCATTCGGCGGGCGGACACCTCACCGCTTGGTGCATGACGGTTGACTGGGCGGCACACGGTATGCCCGCGACGCCGTTCGTGTCGTCGACGGCTATTAGCGGCCTGTTTGACCTCGAACCGTTAGTGCCGATCTACCTTAACGATGCGCTGAAACTCACCCATGCAGAGGCGCTAGCGATGAGCCCAGCGTATCGCGAACGTCGCGTTGATTGTGAGCTCACCTCAGTGGTGGGCGGGGCGGAATTGGAAGAGTTTCTTCGGCAAAACCAATTGCTCGGCGCGCACTGGAAAAACGTAATCGAATGGGAGATTCCGGACCTCAATCACTTCACCATCATTGATGAATTGACGCGCGAAGATTCAGCGCTTTTTAAACGGGTCGCGAGTCGATTGCGGGATTAATTTCTAGCTACAGCTTTTGGCTGAAATGCCCTATCCAATGGGTCGTAGCGCCAAGAAACATTGCGACTAAATTGCCCGCTACAGTTGCTCAGGACGCGCGACCCGAATCGCCTCGATCCGCGCGTTGCGCACTGCCTCGGCGATCCGCTCCGGCTTGCCCTGCGCCGCCAGTGCTGCCGCAATAGAGCCCGCATCCACCGACTGCATCGCCGCGAGTGCGGCCATGGCATCGATTCGCGCGGTAAACGGCTCGCCCGCGCTCTCTGGAAGGCCGACAGCGCGCCGCGACGACTTGTCGGCCTCACAGGCATCCAGCATCAGCACAAAACGCTCAGGCCGCCGCAAAACGTCGCAGCGCATCAGCACGTCATGCACGGTTGCGGGCCGCATGTCTGCGAGTTTGCCCAAATTGCCGTGCTCGGCCGCGACGTGCGTGGCCAGCTCGGCGCAGTCACGCGGCACCCGCCAGCGCTCAGACAGCGCGGCCACCAGCTTCACGCTGCGCGCCTCGTGCGCGTGATGCGCGGGCAGGATGTCGGCGGGCGTCAATCCCTTGCCCAAGTCATGCGTTAACGCGGCAAACCGCGTGGCCAGCGGCCACTTGCGATTAGCGGCGTAATCGATCACCTGCATGATGTGAATGCCAGTGTCGATCTCGGGGTGCCATTGCGCTTTTTGCGGCACGCCCCACAGCCGATCAAGTTCGGGCGCAAGCTCGGACAATGCGCCGCATGCACGCAGCACCGCAAACATGCGCGACGGCTGCGCCTCCATCAAGCCGCGTGCGAGTTCTTGCCAGACGCGCTCCGCGACCAGCTCACGAACCTCGCCGTCAGCAACCAGTTTTTTGCACAACGCGAGCGTTTCGGGAGCGACCGAAAATTCAGTAAAGCGCGCTGCAAATCGGGCCAGGCGCAGCACGCGCAGCGGGTCTTCGGCAAACGCATCACTTACGTGACGCAATATTTTTGCTGCGATGTCTATTGCGCCGCCGTAAGGGTCGATCAGCGTGCCGTCGGCATCAACCGCCATGGCGTTAATCGTCAAGTCACGACGCAGCAAATCCTCTTCCAAGGTCACGTCAGGTGCAGCCTGAAACGCAAACCCGGTGTAGCCGCGACCGCTCTTGCGCTCGGTGCGCGCCAGCGCATATTCCTGTTTGGTGCGGGGATGCAGAAACACCGGAAAGTCTTTGCCGACCGGCTGATAACCCGCCGCCAGCATCTCGTCGACCGTTGCGCCGACCACGACGTAATCGAGATCAACCGCAGGCAGGCCAAGCAGTTTGTCGCGAACGCTGCCACCGACTTGATAGATCTTCATGCGCGGATTATGTCGTGGTCGGCGCGCATTCCTCGGACAAGTACGGGACGATATTTTTCATGGCCCGCGCCACGTAATCGTCTTTCTCGCCGACTGGCGCTACGTAATGAAGCGCAGCTTTGGCCGCGTCAACGCCCTCGCTGCGCGCGATGACCCATGCGGCAAGGTAGGGTGAGGCCAGACAGCCGCCCGCGGTGGCCACATTGCCGCGCGCAAAGAACGGCTGATTAAGGACCTCGACGCCCGCTTCAATCACCCACGGTTTGGTGCTGAGATCAGTGCATGCCGGAATTGTGCCGATCAAACCAAGCTTTGCCAGAAGCAATGTGCCCGAACACTGCGCCGCGATAAGTTGCCGCGTTGGATCAAGATTAAGGCGCGCCATAAGTTTTGGGTCGGCGGCGATCTCTCTCGTCTTGATGCCGCTTCCGACAATCACTGCGTCGGCGTCCGACACGTCGTCGAGGGACGATTGCGCATGAATAGTCACGCCATTCATTGAGGTGACCGTGGCTGTTGGGCACGCCAACGTGACGCGCCAGCCGGGCCGTTTGACGCGATTGAGAACGCCGAGTGCGATCAATGAATCAAGCTCGTTGAAGCCGTCGAAAGTAAGGATAGCAATATTCATCGCATTATTTTCCGCGACGCGCCGGTTGCGTGCCATAGGCTAGGCAAAAACGGCATACCCGCCGAAAAAAATCATAATGTCCGAGAACGTTTAGCGAGGCGCCGTCAGAAAAGCTGAGGTCATGGTTCTCGACACCAATGCCGCCATCAAGCCATGAGAGCGCACGAGCACGTTAATTTCAGCGCTGCAGCCGAGGCAGTTGGATTTCGTCCGTGATTGCGTTGCGCGCGCGCCTGGAAAGGCGTGCGCATCCTCTTCGCTTAACCAAAAGTAAGGCAAATATATAATTACAGCCGTAATGTCTTACTAAGGGATAAGCCATGAATTTCGCTCGCCTGTCAAGCAAAGGTCAACTTGTGATCCCGAAGGGCGTGCGCATGTGGCCGCCGGGCACTGAGTTCGCTGTGATCAAAACCGAAACTGGCTTGCAACTCACGCCCGTTGCGACCATCTTGCCGGTCACGGTGGACGCCGGATTTGGCGTGCTTGCGGGTGCATTGACGAAGCCGATTTCGCGCAGCGTTGCAAGCGCAGAAGACGACGCCGTGATGCGCGCCGTGCGCGAGGATGACGACGCGAGCAAGCGGTGATTCTGTGATCGCGCTCGACACCAATCTATTGCTGCGTTACCTGCTCAATGACGAGCGGAAACAGGCTGAGCGTTCCCGTGCGTTGCTCGCTAGCGGTTCGCGCTTTTGGGTGCCCATTACAGTCATGCTCGAGATCGCCTGGGTGCTGCGCAGTCATGGCGCTGACGCCGACGCGGTGGCGCTCGGCCTGCGCACGATACTAGGGCTGCCCGCCATCACCGTGCAAGAGCGCGATGCCGTAGTGCGCGCATTGGCCTGGCATCAACACGGCATGGGCATGGCCGACGCTCTACATCTGGCGCTTTCACATCAAAGCGAGCGGTTCACTACGTTTGACAAAGACTTTATTAAGGTCGCCAAACGCATTGGTGCGCAGCCCGCTGTGGGCTCGCCGTGATTGGCCTTGGCGCTCGTGGCGTGTTTGAAGTTGGCATCATCATTGAACGCGAAGCGCCGTTAAGGTGAACTCGGGCCCGTCGAGCAGGTATGTCGAACTGCGTATTTATGGATCATTAGCCGCATGACTCGACATGAAAATTTGTTAAATTTTCTATAATTAAATGCCGTTCATACCCACGAGCGCGTGATGTGTCTTCTGCTGCAGCTACCTATCTTTTAATGGTCACAACATCACAGAACGTGTCATCCGTGGGCAATTTCAAAAAAGCAAAATGATGATGTCCGAAAACGGCTAATAAGGCACGCGGCGCGCAGATAAACTGCGGTCATGTATCTCGACACCACTGCCTGTTATCAAGCCATGAAAGCGCACGACACGCGCTTTGATGGACGCTTTTTTGTGGGCGTTTCGTCGACCCATATTTATTGCCGGCCGATTTGTCGGGTGCGCTTGCCGCAGCAGAAGAATTGCACGTTTCATCCCAGCGCTGCAGCGGCGGAGGCGGCCGGGTTTCGTCCGTGTTTGCGCTGTCGTCCGGAGCTGGCTCCCGGCTTTGCCGCGACCGAGGCGAGCGCGAAGCTGGCGCGCATCGCGGCCCGCATGATTGAGGATGGCGTTGCCAACGATTTGGATTTGCCGCTGGTGGCGCAAAAAATCGGCGTAACCGATCGTCACTTGCGACGCATTTTTTCCGAGGAGTTCGGCGTGTCGCCGGTGCAGTTCGCACAGACGCACCGCTTGCTTTTGGCGAAGCGATTGTTGACCGACACCGCGCTGCCGGTGGCGGAGGTCGCGTTTGCAAGCGGCTTCTCCAGCGTGCGGCGAATGAACACGTTATTTGCTGAGCGCTACGGTTTCAGCCCGACGCGGCTGCGTAAAGAGGGCAAAGAGAATGACGCGCCCGATCAGACGGACGCGTTGACGTTTGTGCTGCCGTATCGACCGCCGTACGACTGGCAGCGGCTGTTGGCGTTTTTTGAGATGCGGGCGATTCCGGGGGTAGAGTCGGTGGCCGAACGCGCGTATCGGCGGGTGATTCGCGTGGACGGCGCGACAAGCAGTGCAAAGGCGGACTGGCTCGAGGTCAGCCACCTGTCAAAACGTAACGCGCTGCAATTGCGCTTTTCATCGAAGCTCGCGAGTTCGACGCAGTCGCTGCTGTCGCGCACCAAGCAGGTGTTTGATGTGGCGGCTGATCCGCAGGAAATTGCGCTGGCGCTCGGAGATCTTGCCGCTGACGCGCACGGATTGCGCTTGCCGGGGGCGTTTGATGGATTCGAGCTGGCGATGCGGGCGATTCTTGGCCAGCAGGTGACGGTGAAGGCAGCACGCACCTTGGCGACGCGCTTTGTCGATGCGTTCGGGGAGCCGCTGTCGACGCCGTTTGCGGAATTAACGCGAGCCTTTCCGTTGGCCGCGAAAGTGGCGCAACTGACCCGCGACGACATTGCTCGGCTGGGGATTGTTGGGGCGCGGGCTGAGGCGATGATTGCCATTGCGCAGGCAGTTGACTCGAAGGCGCTGGTGCTCAACGGTGGCGCTGAGCCGATGCAAGCGATAGCGTTGCTGCGAGCGATCAAAGGTATCGGCCCGTGGACCGCCCACTACATCGCAATGCGCGCACTCGCGTGGCCCGACGCGTGGCCGCCACAAGACGTGGCGTTGTTGAACGCAATGCAACTGCCGAACACGGCAAAGGGCCAGCGCGAGGCCGACGTAATTGCCGAGGCGTGGCGACCATGGCGCAGCTACGCGGTGTTGCATACGTGGAGAAAATTGGAGAAACCAACATGACGACTTATTACCAGCTACACGATTCACCGACCGGCGAGTTATTGCTGTTGTCCAATGGCGAGGCGTTGACCGCACTGCACATGACCGCAGGCAAATACGTGCCTGCGACCAGCACGGATTGGGTACGCGATGAGCGGCTGCCGATCTTCGCGCAAACCAGGCGCGAACTCGACGCCTATTTTCTCGGCACGCTGCGCAGCTTCACCATGCCGCTGGCACCGCAAGGCACAGATTTTCAGAAGCGCGCATGGATCGCGCTGAGCAAAATTCCGTACGGCGAAACACGCTCCTACGGACAACAGGCGCACCTCATTGGGCAGCCGTCTGCGGTGCGCGCGATCGGTGCCGCCAATGGAAAAAATCCGATCGGCATCATCGTGCCCTGCCACCGCGTGATTGGCGCAAATGGCGCGCTCACCGGTTATGCGGGCGGGCTGCACAACAAAGAGTTTTTGTTGAAACTGGAAGGCATTCTATGAGCCGCCGTGATCTCATCGACTTCGTGCTGCTGGCCGCAATCTGGGGCGCATCATTTCTGTTTCTGCGTATCGGCGTGCCCGAGTTCGGGCCGTTTGCGTTGATTGGATTGCGCTCAGGCATTGCGGCGTTGTGCCTGTTGCCGCTGGTGTTGATGCGCGAAGGCAAGTCGCAGATGCTGGGTTACGTGCGCGAACTCACCGTGGTCGGTATCGTCAACGCGGTGATTCCGTTCACCCTGCTCGCCTACGCAGCGGCGTCACTGAGCGCAGGATTCACCGCGTTGATTAACGCCACTACGCCGCTTTGGGCTGCTGTAATTGGCCTGTTTTGGCTCAACGCGAAGCTGAGCAAATTGCAATGGGCGGGTCTGGCGCTTGGCGTTGTGGGCATGGTCGTGTTGACCTGGGGCAAGGTTGATTTCAAACCGGGTGGCTCTGGCCTCGCCATCGTGGCGGGTTTGATTGCCACGCTGGCATACGGCTTCTCGACCCATTACACCAAAAAGAAGCTCGCCTCGCTGTCGCCAATGGGGGTGGCCGCCGGTAGCCAAACAGCGGGCGCGCTGCTCATGCTGCCGCTCGCCATTGCTTTTTGGCCGGAAACGCTGCCGTCGGCCAAGGCGTGGCTGGCCGCGATACTGCTTGCGGTGTTGGCAACGGCGTTTGGCTTGATTCTCTATTTCCGACTCATCGCAAAATTGGGCGGACAAAAAGCGTCGACGGTGACTTTCCTGATTCCGGTATTTGCGGTGGGTTGGGGCGGCGTTTTTCTGGGAGAAACTGTGACCTTGCCAATGGCGCTGGGCGGCGCGATCGTGTTGGCGGGTACGTCACTAACGCTGGGTTTACGGCTCGGATTGGCGTCGCGCGTTGAAAAGGCGCCCTAAAAGCTATAATTCAAGGCTTTTCCGCAAAAACCGCACACAAACGTGAACGGTTTTGTCAGCAAGGGGAACGCAACGCCCTGCGACCGTCGGACAACATTTCAAGCTGCTTCAGCCTTTTAAACAGGCTGGCCCTCGGGCAAAGTAAGCCAATCACACAGAGTCGAAGAGATCATGAAACGTACATTCCAGCCTTCCGTTATCCGCCGTAAACGCAACCACGGCTTTCGTGCCCGCATGGCCACCAAAGGCGGTCGTCGCGTGATCGCAGCGCGCCGCTCTAAAGGCCGCTCGGTTCTCTCGGCCTAAGCCAAGACAGCTGTCGTCGCATCTGCTGCGGCTGCCGTGCTCCCCACGCTCGCGGAAGCCTCGTTTCCGCGTGCTGCCAGAGTACTTGAGTCTGACGATTTCGCTCGGGCGCTGAAGACGCGCGCCCAACGCGGTCGCTACTTGTGGGTGTATCGCCGTTCGGTGGACACTGATGCTGGGCAAACGCCCGCAGCTCCGTCTGCGGCCACTGCTCGTCCGCAGCTGGGCCTGATGATCGGCAAGCGCAACGCCAGAACTTCAGTGCTGAGAAACGCAGTTAAACGGCGCATTCGCGAGCAATTTCGGCTTCGCCAGAACGCATTGCCGACGTCGCAGTATGTGGTGCGCTTGAGCCTGTCCATAACAACTAAAGATGTTGCAGCAGTTATCGCTGAATGGACAGCCACCCTTGACCGCTACATCGCAAAAACTGCCGCAGCCGCAGCAGTTGGCGCATCTGCGCCCGCGCAGCGGCAACCGCCGCACGCCGCGTCGTCGCTAACCGTATGACTCCGAGCAAACACAATGCTGCTGAGGCTGTTGCCCTCGGTCTCATCAAAGCTTATCAATACGGCATTCGCCCGATGTTGGGGCAACGTTGCCGCTTTTTTCCAAGTTGCTCCGAATACACCGCGGACGCCATAGGCGTTTATGGTGTGCTCCGTGGCAGCGCGATGGGCGCGATGCGGCTGGCCAAATGCCACCCGTGGCATGTCGGCGGCTATGACCCCGTGCCTGAAAATAAGCTGAAATCGTCCAATGCTGCCGTCGTTCGCAACGCGCAGCCTGTCTCTCCCAACCCTTAACTGAAAGCCCACAATGGACTTCCAGCGTCTCATTCTGTTCGTCATTTTCTCCATGTCTGGCGTGTTCCTGTTTCAGGCGTGGCAGAAAGAAAATGCGCCACCTGCGCCACCCAAGCCGGTGGCATCGATCGCAACGCCAGCTGACAAAAAAGGTGATGTTCCGGCGGGAACCGTACCTTTAGCTGGGTCGACAGCATCTGCCGGCTCGGCGCCTACCGCTCCAAACAGTGGTGAGCCTGGAGCACCCGCTGTCGCACCTGTAACCGGCGGCGAATTGCTGACCGTCAAGACCGATCTCGCGGACTTCCGGATCAACACGCTGGGTGGCACCATTGAAGATGTCGCGTTGAAGTTTCACGGCGACACGATGGACAAGACGAAGCCCTACCACGTCCTAGTGAAAGATCAGACGCGCATGCACGTTGCGCAGATGGGCTTGCTCGGCGCAGGTATGCCCAATCACTACACGCTGTACACGAAGGTATCGACCAACCTCGATATGGGTAACGCCGACACACTAGAGCTGCGTCTGTCAACGCCGATTGCAAGTGGTGGCAAAGATGATCTCGTCTACACCTTCAAGCGCGGCAGCTATGTGGTGGATGTGACTCAGGAGATCACCAACAGCGGCAGCGCGACGATTGCACCGACGGCCTATTTCCAGTTGCAACGTGACAGCGTCGCTACCGGCATGAGTAATCCGATGGGCGCAGGCGCGTTCCACGGACCGGTGCTCTATACCGAGGCGAAAAAGTATCAAAAGATCGATTTCAAAGACATCGAAAAAGGTAAATCTGGCATCAACACCGCGCGTTTGACCGACGGCTGGGTTGGCATGGTGGAGCACTACTTTGTCGATGCGTGGTTGCCAAAAGCTGGGTTGCCCCGCGACTACTACATGAGCAAAGCCACGGGGGACGCTTATCTTGCCGGGTTCAAAACACCGATAGGTGACATCGCTCCGGGCGCGACCGCGAAAGTGACAATCCCGTTGTACATGGGGCCGCAAGAGCAAGACCTGCTCAAGGCTGCCGCACCGGGGCTGGACCGCGTCGTTGACTACGGCATGTTCAGCGTTATCGCCGAGCCGATGTTCTGGCTGCTCAAGTGGTTCCACGGACTAGTCGGCAACTGGGGCTGGGCAATCATTTTGCTGACCATCCTGATTAAGGGGGTGTTCTATCCGTTGAACGCGAAAGCGGGTCGCAGTATGGGCAAAATGAAATTGGTCGGACCTAAGCTCAAAGAAATACAGACTCGATTTGCTGACGATCGCGTCAAGCTCAATACGGCAATGATGGAGCTTTATAAGAAAGAAAAGATCAATCCGCTCGGTGGATGCCTGCCGGTGGTGGTGCAGATTCCGGTGTTCATTTCGTTGTACTGGGTACTGAGTGCAGCCGTTGAGCTGCGTCACGCGCCCTGGACCGGTTGGATCAAGGACTTGTCTGCCGCCGATCCGTATTACGTGCTGCCAGTGCTCTACGCCATCACTGCATTCGCGCAATCGAGACTGCAACCGCCCGCGCCGGGCATGGACCCGATGCAACAAAAGGTGTTGCAATACATGCCGGTTGCGTTCGCAGTAATGTTCATCTTCTTCCCGGCCGGTTTGGTGTTGTACTGGACGGTGTCGAACATCCTGCAAATTGCACAGCAATGGCAAATCAACAAGATGCTGGAGAAGGAAAACGCGGCGGTTGTTACGGCGCTAAAGCGGTAACGGAAATAAGTAGGCGCAGCGCAAACCGTAATCCTGCTCCTCGCTCCCCATGACCGACACCATCGTTGCCATCGCCACACCGCCCGGTCGCGGCGGGGTTGGCATGGTGCGGGTTTCGGGCGGTTCGCTCGCTGAATTCGCCCTCACGCTGTGCGGACGAATCTGCCCACCGCGCATCGCGCAACATACGCGCTTTTTCGACGCTGTCGATCACATCATTGACGATGGCATCGCGATCTATTTCGCGTCGCCCGCATCGTTCACGGGTGAAGACGTGCTCGAGCTGCATGCGCACGGCTCGCCGATGGTGTTGCAGGCGTTGGTACGCCGCTGCATCGAACTGGGCGCCCGTCACGCTGAGCCCGGCGAATTCACACGGCGGGCATATCTCAACAATAAGATGGACTTGGCTCAGGCCGAGGCGGTGGCCGACATCATTGATGCGGCAACGGAAAGCGCCGCGCGTGCCGCCGTGCGCTCGTTGACGGGTGAATTTTCGGCACGCATCAGAACGTTGCAAGACAGGTTGATTCGGTTGCGAATGTTCGTCGAAGCGACGCTCGACTTTCCCGAAGAAGACGTTGAATTCTTGGAGTCAGAGCGCGCTCGCGATCAATTGACGGATGCGCGCGTAGCGCTCGAACACGTGCTGGCCGAAGCGGGGCGCGGGCAACTGCTGCACGACGGCATTCGTATCGTTCTCGCGGGTGAGCCAAACGTGGGCAAGTCAAGTTTGCTCAACGCGTTGGCAGGCGACGAAATCGCGATTGTGACGCCGATTGCCGGTACCACGCGTGACACCGTGCGCAGCCGTGTGAGTCTGAAAGGTTTGCCCACAGAAATCGTCGATACCGCCGGGCTACGCGACACCACAGACCCCATTGAAATCATCGGCATTGAGCGTACCCGCGCAGCCATTAATGATGCTGATCTGGCGCTGATACTGGTTGAGGCCGCAGCGGACGTGCCTGCGCGCCTGCTCGCTGAGTTGCCGTCAAACCTGCCGCGCATTGTGGTGCGTAATAAAGTCGATATCGCGGGCGGTGAAGCCCATGCTGATGATCGCGGCGTGTGGCTTTCCGCGAAGACTGGCGAGGGCATGGAATTGTTAGTTGATGCGATCACCGCGACGGTGGGCTTCAACTATCGCGAAGAGGGTGGTTTCATGGCACGCGAACGTCATGTAACGGCACTTCGCGCAGCGCTCGCGCATCTCGACGCCGCATTCGCGCACCTCGATCATGTTGCGCTCGAATTGTTTGCGGAAGAGTTGCGGCTGGCGCACCAATCGTTGGGCGCGATCACCGGAGAATTTACGGCAGATGATTTGTTGGGTGAAATTTTCAGTCGATTTTGTATTGGCAAATGACACCCACCCGTGGGTGGCTCCAATCTTCAGCGCTTCCCCTAGAATCGTCATTCCCAAATTCTTAAGACGCACGTGAAACACATCGTTACGCTCTCGGGCGACATCGGCGGCGGCAAGTCGTCAGTCGCGCACATTCTCGAAACGACACTGGGTTTCCAGCTCATCTCTGCGGGCGGCATTCAGCGCGAAATTGCGGCGAGCATGGGGCTGACCACATTGCAGCTTAACGAGTGGTCTGTGAAAGATCGTAGCGTTGACGACAAGATCGATTCGCACACCAAAAAGCTGGGCGAAACCAGCGATCGCATCATCGTCGACTCGCGGCTAGCTTGGCACTTTATTCCCGCGGCGTACAAGGTGTTTTTATCGGTCGATCCGTTGGTGGGTGCGGAACGGGTTTTCGAGGCGTCGCGTAGTGATGAATTTCACGGCTCGCTCGCTGAAGCGCTGGAAAACAATCTTGCCCGTACGCGGTTGGAGGCGGTGCGCTATCGCACGCTGTACGGGATCGAACTGCGCGACTACCGCAACTACGATCTGGTGGTTGACACCTCGCATGTTTCGCCGCAAACCGTGGCCGATATCATCGAAAAAGGTTTTCGCGTGCATCACGACAGCCTGCCTTATCCGCAACTCTGGATGAGCCCAAAGCGTCTGCTTGCATTGCCGAAAGTAGAGCAGGGCTCAGCCGACGCGGCCACCGACTTAGTTGAGCTCACCGCCCGCGAAGGCGCATTCCACGTGGCGTCTGGCGCAGCCGTCATCAGCGCAGCTATTCGCGACGGCACAGCCCTGCTTCCTGCGCGCCTCGTTTAGCGCTACAAAACGCCCTTGAGCCTAAGTATCCGCAGCAACGCGCGGGTATGTCGATCAATGTCTTTGATGTCGATGTGCGAGGTGTCCGGCGTGTCAATGTTGAGCGCGGGATAATCGCGAAAATCAAGCATCAACGCGGGCATGATGGCAGCTAACTTGTCCCAGTACGAAGCGCGCGGAAAATTCGCTTCGTCCAGCTCGATATGTTCGCCTGAAACTGGTTCGCGGTAAATCACCACCTTACCGCCGCGCGCGTTGATTTTTTCTACCCATTGCACCACCTCGCGCGAGTCTGAAAGCCAAGCCTCTGGGGTGGGCGGGGTGTACAGCGGGTAATACTTTCGCAAGTCCGCCACGCGTGCGTTGCGAATCGCCGCAATGTCACTTTTGCGATAGTCGGTGCCGCCCGCGCGATCACGGTCAAAGGTGACGTAGTCCTTGTATGGCGGCCCTTGATGGTCAAGCATTCGCTTGCCCAGCGTC
Organism: Burkholderiales bacterium; assembly: GCA_014378555.1. Classification (GTDB taxonomy): domain Bacteria; phylum Pseudomonadota; class Gammaproteobacteria; order Burkholderiales; family Casimicrobiaceae; genus Casimicrobium. The sequence goes on from JACMNN010000007.1 coordinate 30,028, forward strand.
ACCGCCGCGAAGTCGGGGCGGGCTGCGATTGCATGTTGCTGAGCATAGGTAAGCAGACGGCGGTGCACCTCGCGCGAGGGGCTCCAATCGTGGTGATATTGCCGCACATGCTTTTCCTGCATGTCCCACACCCGCTTGTCCATGCCGCGCGAATCGATGCCGACGATGGCCAACCCCGTAAATTTTTCATCCATCGCCAGATCGCGCAACGCGGCGAGCGGGTAGTGGCCGTTCACCGCCAGCATGATCGGATCCGCATCGAGGTTGATCGCCCTCGCTTCGTCACGAAATACGGCCGGCGACAATCCATATTGAATACGCGATGCGCCAAGCAAAGCGACACGCAGCGGCGGCGCGGACTTCACTGCGCGCGCGCGATTGAGTGACCACAGATCCATGCTGTCCATCACCGTGGGCCGGTAGCCCTGGTCGCGCCAGTAAATCTCGAAGGCAAGCCATCCGCCTATGGTGATGGCCGCAGCGAGCAGCCAAGTCAGAAGCCATCGCGTGTTCATCATCGCGCGCTCCTAAAACTGAAAGTAGATGAAAGCATTGGTCTTGCCGGGAGACAACACAATAGCGAGCGACATCAGTGACAGCAGCGCCACGCGCCACGGCCACGCAATGGCGGGCAACCACTCCCAGCCTTTACGCGATTTGAGCCACGCCTGCACCGTGAGTCCGACCACCAAGCCGATCACAAACACTTTGCAATCGGCATTCCACGCAAGCGTTGCAGCATCTTTTATCTCCACACCGAGCATCGCCGTCACGCGCTCCCAAGCCAGCGTCAGCGTCGAAGCGCGAAAGAACACCACGGCCAAAGAGAACAGCGCAAACGTTAGCAACGCCAGCAACCAGCGCACCGGCTGCACAGCCCAAATCTTCCAGCCACCAATGCTCTCTTTGAGCAGTCGTTCGCCGACCAGAAACGCGCCGTGCAGCGCGCCCCACGCGATGAAATGCCATGCCGCGCCATGCCAAAAACCGCAGGCTGCGAACGTGATCATTACGTTGATATAGCCGCGCACCCGGCCTTTGCGATAGTGCCCCAACGGATTGAACACATAGTCGCGCAGCCAGTTCGACAGCGAGATATGCCAGCGCGTCCAAAGCTCGGCAATGCCCACTGAAGCGAACGGGGATTCGAAGTTGGGCGGCAAGTGAAAACCGAACATTTTTGCGATGCCGAGGGCGGCTAACGAGTACCCTGCGAAGTCACAATACACCTGCATCGAAAACGAAAACGCACCGGCCCAAGCCGCAACAAATCCTGCTTTGTAATCGGCGGCGAAAACGATGTCTGAGATGGGGGCGAACACATGATCTGCGCCAACAATCTTCAGGAACAAGCCGCCGACGAGCATGTACGCGCCAAGCGCGGTCGCGTCAGCGGTGACCACGCGCGGCGTCACCGTCTGCGCGTTGAAATCGCCGAAGCGCATGATGGGCCCTGCCACCAAATGCGGAAAAAAGGTCATGAAAAGACCGTAATCACGCAGGCTCTTGGTCGGCTCAATGCGTTTTTTATAAACGTCAACGATGTATGAAATCGACTCAAAGGTGTAGAACGAAATTCCCAGCGGCAGCACGATGCCAAGATCGATAGGCTGGTATGTCACGCCAACCAGGGCAAACCATTCAAGCGCCGTATTGGCAAAAAATTGCGCATACTTAAAGTAACCGAGCAACGTCAAACTGGCAGTGATGGCCGCCCAAAACCAGAGGCGCCGTGTGCGCAGGTTCGCCGCCGCATGAATGCGCTGCGCAGCCCACCAATCAAACACCGTCGTGAACGCGAGCAGCAGCAAAAAAAACGGGTTCCACGAGCCATAAAACACACAGCTCGCCACCAGCAGCACGTTCTTGCGAGCAGGCCACGATTGCAGCGTTGCGTAAATGGGAAAAACTATCGCGAGAAACAGCGCGAAGGTCAGTGAATCAAAGGTCATAGGCCAATAATGCTAATGCAGCGCTGGCAAGCGTGGGGCGGCATAAATTCACGGTGCAGCGCCTGCAAAGTCAAGTTGCCGCCACGCCTCGTAAACCGTGACCGCCACCGAATTCGACAGATTCAAACTGCGGATTGCGGGTCGCATCGGTAGGCGCAGTTGATGCTCAGCGTCGAAGTCGGCGAGCACGTCGGTTGACAGCCCTTTCGTCTCCGAGCCAAACACGAAAACGTCACCCGCAGCGAGTGTTGTTTCATGCGGTGATCGGATGCCGCAGGTCTCGATGGCAAACATACGATGGCCGGCAAGTGCGGCTTTGCAGGCCGCCCAGTCATCATGCACCAGCATCTTTGCGTACTCGTGATAATCGAGCCCAGCGCGGCGCATTCGCGCATCATCTAGCGGAAACCCAAGCGGGCGCACTAGGTGCAGCGTTGCGCCGGTATTGGCGCAAAGACGGATGACGTTGCCGGTGTTCGGCGGGATTTCTGGTTCAACCAGAACCACGTGAATCATGCGCCGTTACTCATGTTCGTGCCTGGCCAAATTTGATGATGCGGTCGCGTCGCCTGATCGGCAACACGCGGGCCAGTACAAATGCGTCGACACGCGCTGCACCCGCATCCAGCAGAGCACTCGCGAGCGAGTTGAGCGTGGCGCCGGTGGTGAGCACGTCATCCACCATCACTACCGATTCGCCCACGAAAGACCGCGTCGCGACGAATGCATTACGTACGTTTCGCCGCCGCTCTACCCAGTTCAATCGCTGCTGAATGTCGGTTTCGCGGATGCGAATAACCGCTTTGGTATCGACCTTGAGATCGAAGCGCAGTGCCATTTCTTCAGCGATCAACTGCGCCTGGTTGTAGCCGCGCGATTGCAGCCGTAACTCCGCTAATGGCACCGGAATGAGCGTGGCATTTTCAGCGAACGGCCAGTCGCTTCGCTGCACCGCGGCCCAACGATAAATCGCAAACGCGTGATGGTATTTCGCAGCTGTTAATGCCTTGTCGAGAGGAAATTCATACTGCCAAAGCGCCACCAAATGCTGCCAAACCGGTGGCTTTTTCAAGCAACGTCCACACACTTCACCGTTGGCTGCATCGAGCTGACAGCGCGGACAGACTTGCTTGGCTAATCGCGGCAATTCGCTTGCGCAGGGCGTGCACACCGTCTCCTGCGTGCTGTCGCCGCAGAAGAAACAACTTTGCGGCAATGCGCAGTCACGCACCCGCTTGAGGTTGGGTCTGAGCGCGATGGAAGTCTCGGCGTTGAACAGGCGCAATAGAATTTCAATTCCGATCGGTCGTTGAGTTTCTAGATTTTCCCATGCCATCCTTCGTGCCGCGTCTCGCATGAGTGCGCCTAACCCGCTAGACACCCAGTGGTTGCGCCATCGTTTCGATCGCGCGGCGCATAGCTACGCCGACGCCGCGGTGGTGCAACGCGAGGTAGGCAATCGTTTGCTCGAACGGTTTGACGTGATGCGCATCGCGCCGGCGGCGATTCTGGACGTCGGCTGCGGGCCAGGCACTCACACTGCGGCACTCTCGGCGCGCTTTCCAGAGGCAACGGTGACGGCGATCGACCATTCGGCCGCGATGGTTGCCCGAGCGGCGCCGTCGGCAAGCGGCCTACTGGCGAGATTTTCAGCGTTTGGCAAACGCCCGCGCATTCGCGGTCTGGTCAGCGACATGGGCGCGTTGCCGTTGCCGCGCGA
>JACMNN010000272.1 GCA_014378555.1 Burkholderiales bacterium
ACGCATTCGCATGCGCTCGATCTTGATATTTGCCTTGAATTGATCCAGCGCGGCGACCTAGCCTACATTGGGCTGATAGGCTCGGAGACGAAAGCAGCGACCTTCCGAAAACGGTTTGAGCAGCGCGGCTATATTGGCGCGGACCTTGCTCGTATTAACTGCCCGATTGGGCAACGGCAATTAAGCAGCAAACAGCCAGGGGTAATCGCGGTCGGGGTTGCGGCGGACTTGATTGAGCGTAGGCAAATACGGCAGCAGCGGGTTGAAAAGGAAATGTGATGGGTGGGATTGACAACACGAATCTAGCGCTGCGACTTGAGGTGAAAAACGTCACCAAGCGCTACCCTAGTGTGGTGGCCAACAGTGACGTTAATCTGCAGGTAGCACCGGGGGAAATTCACGCCGTACTTGGCGAAAACGGCGCGGGCAAATCCACGCTGATGAAGATCATCTATGGTGCGGTCAAACCCGACATGGGTGAGGTGCTGCTCGACGGCCAGCGGCGGCTGATTCGCAATCCGAAGGAGGCGCGGGCACTCGGCATCAGCATGGTGTTTCAACACTTCTCGTTGTTCGAAACGGTCACCGTGGCCGAGAACATCTGGCTCGGACTCGATCAGTCATTGACACTAGAAAACGTGCGCGAACAGACCATGCGCAAGGCAAAAATTTACGGCCTCGATGTTGAGCCAGACCGCCCTGTGCATTCGCTCTCCGTAGGGGAACGGCAACGCGTGGAGATTGTGCGTGCGTTGCTCAGCGATCCCAAAGTATTGATTCTCGATGAGCCGACCTCGGTACTGACACCGCAAGCGGTACGCAAACTTTTTGTCACCTTGCGTCAGCTCGCCGCGGATGGCTGCAGCGTGCTCTACATCAGCCACAAGCTCGATGAAATTCGCGAGCTTTGCAGCCATTGCACGGTGCTGCGTGGCGGCAAAGTGACCGGTCATGTCGATCCCCGAAACGAGAGCAATGCGTCGCTGTCACGGTTGATGATTGGCGCCGAACCGCCCAAACTGCAGCATCGCGACGTCAAGACCGGGGCGATTGGTTTACAGGCAAAGGGCCTGTCGATCATCGCTGACAGTCCATTTGGCGCCACACTCGACAACATTAATTTTGAAGTACGCGCTGGCGAAATTGTTGGCATTGCCGGCGTGTCCGGTAACGGCCAGCAGGAATTTCTCGCCGCGCTGTCTGGCGAATGTACGCGCGCGCCAGTGGGCAGCATCAGCTTGTTCGGGAACGATATTTCAAAACGAAATCCGCGTGTTCGTCGCGCCGGCGGTCTGCACTTTGTGCCCGAAGAACGGTTGGGGCGTGGTGCTGTACCAACGCTGTCGCTTGCCGCCAATACGCTACTTTCGCGGGCATCCGATGTGGTCGGTAAACCGCCGCTGTCGTGGATTTGGCCCAAGGCAACGGCCACGCTGGCAGAGGGCATTATCAAACGCTTTAACGTGAAAGCGGCTGGGCCGTCCGCGCAGGCCAAAAGTCTTTCCGGTGGCAATTTGCAAAAGTACATTGTTGGCCGCGAAATCAGCGCCAATCCGAAAGTGCTGATTGTGTCGCAGCCCACTTGGGGCGTGGACGTCGGTGCGGCGGCACAGATTCGCGGCGAGTTGCTGAAACTGCGCGATGAGGGCTGTGCGCTGCTGGTCGTGAGTGAAGAGCTTGATGAGCTGTTCGAGGTGTGTGATCGACTGCATGTGATGGCCAAGGGGCGATTGTCGCCGTCGATCAATACCGCAGATGCAACGGTTGAAAAGATTGGCGAATGGATGAGTGGGTTGTGGGATTCCGCGTCCACCGGGGCCGCGCATGCTTAAGCTGGAAGCCCGGCCGCAAGCCTCCAAGTTGTGGGGGATTGGCTCGCCGCTGCTGGCGCTGGTCATTACGGTCATCATCGGCGTGGCGATCTTCATGTTGATGGGCAAAGATCCGGTCAAGGGACTGCTGGTATTTTTCTGGGAGCCCGTCAAATCGGGCTACGCGCTTTCCGAATTGGCGGTGAAGGCCACGCCGCTGTTGCTCATCGCGCTGGGCCTGGCGGTGTGTTTCCGCTCCAACGTGTGGAACATCGGCGCGGAAGGCCAGTTTGTGCTGGGTGCCGTCACCGCGGGCGGTGTGGCCTTGCTGGCGGACAAGTCGACGGGGCCGTGGATCATTCCGCTGATTTTGCTGGCGGGTGTGCTCGGTGGCATGCTGTGGGCGGGCATCGTTGCGCTGCTGCGCGATCGTTTCAACGCCTCAGAAATTCTGGTGAGTTTGATGCTGGTTTACGTGGCGGAATTGGTGCTTTCGTACATGGTTTACGGCCCATGGAAAGACCCGAACGGGTTCAATTTTCCGCAGAGCAAAAACTTTGAGAAAGTCACGCAAATCCCGAAACTGCTCGACGGCACGCGCATGAATGTGGGCCTGCTGATTGCGCTATTTGGTGCGGTCGGTATGTGGATTTTTATGTTCCGCACTTACGGGGGATTTCAGTTGCAGGTCGGCGGACTTGCGCCCGCTGCCGCAAAGTACGCCGGGTTTTCGTCGCGTCGCGCGCTGTGGACGGCCCTGCTCGTATCTGGCGGCATGGCCGGTTTGGCCGGCGCGCTGGAAGTCGCCGGTCCGATCGGACAGCTCACGCCGTATGTGCCCGCAGGCTATGGTTTTGCCGCAATCATCGTGGCCTTTGTAGGGCGACTGAACCCGATTGGTATCGTGTTCTCGGCCATTCTCATGAGCATGTTCTACATCGGGGGTGAGTTGGCGCAATCTCGTCTCGGACTTCCGAAATCATTGACCGGCGTGTTTCAGGGCTTGCTGCTGTTCACCCTGCTGGCGTGCGACACATTGATCGCCTACAAAATCAAATTTTCGAGATCAGCGGGGAGTCAATAATGGAGTCATTGGCCTTACTTATTGCCGCCACTTTTAACGCCGGCACCGTGCTGGCCATCGCAGCGCTCGGCCTGCTGATCAGCGAAAAATCCGGCATCGTCAATTTGGGTGCGGAGGGCATGATGCTGTGCGCCGCTATTGCCGGGTTTGCCGCCGTGGTGCACACCGGCAACGACTGGGTTGGCTTTGTGGCGGGCATGGCAGCGGGAGCGGGGCTGGCGGCAATTTTTGGCGTGTTGGTGATCTGGCTCAACACCAACCAATATGCCACCGGCTTGGCGTTGTCGTTGTTCGGCGCCGGATTTTCGGCGTTTGTCGGCGTTAAGTACGTGCAGGAAAAACTGCCCCCGCGCCCGAGTTTCGCCATTCCGGGCTTGTCCGATATTCCCTTTATTGGACCCGCATTGTTCAAGCAACACCCGCTGGCCTATGTCGCCATCGCGCTGGCACTAGCGATCATTTGGTTCTTATTTAAAACACGCGCCGGATTGGTGCTCAGGTCGGTGGGCGAAAGCCCCGAATCGGCGCATTCGCTGGGCTATCCAGTGCGTCGCATCCGCTTGTTGGCGGTCATGTTTGGTGGCGCGATGTGCGGCTTATCGGGTGCATACCTGTCGGTGATTTACACGCCACTGTGGGTCGAAGGCATGGTGTCCGGCAAGGGTTGGATTGCGCTTGCGCTGACCACATTTGCCACCTGGCGGCCTCTGCGCGTACTGTTTGGCGCCTACCTGTTTGGCGGGGTCACGATGATGCAGTTTCACCTGCAGAGCCAGGGAGTTGATATTCCGAGCCAGTTGCTGTCGATGGCGCCGTATGTGGCCACTATTGTGGTGCTGGCACTAATTTCGCGTAACCCAGCGTGGATTCGGATCAATATGCCCGCTTCTATGGGCAAGCCGTTCTACCCCGGCTCGTAAAATCGCTGCTTCGGGAATGCTATTTTTGTTCGTCACCGTTACTCAATCAGAGGGATCTTTATGTACATGAAGCGTAGTTTGCTCGCCGCAGGGATGAGCGCCGCACTGCTGGCCGCCTTGGCCGGTTGTGGAAAAAAAGAAGAACCGAAAGCCGCGGCCCCCGCCGCTGCAGCGGTGCCCGAAGTCAAAAAGGCAGATCCGCTGAAAGTGGCGTTTGCCTACGTCGGCCCGGTCGGCGACGGTGGCTGGACCTTTGCTCATGACAACGGCCGCAAGGCGGTTGAAAAGGAATTTGGCGACAGGGTTGTCACTAGCTTCGTTGAAAAAGTGCCAGAGAGCGCTGACGCAGAGCGCGTGTTTCGTGATCTCGCCGGGCAGGGCAACAAGCTGATTTTCGGCACCACCTTTGGTTACATGGAGCCACTGCTGAAAGTGTCGCCGGACTTCAAGGACATCAAGTTTGAGCATGCCACCGGCTACAAAACCGCTGAGAACATGCGCACTTACGACAGCCGCACGTATGAAGGTGCGTACATGGCGGGCGTGATTGCCGGCAAGATGACCAAGAGCAACACGCTGGGCGTGGTCGGCTCGATTCCGATTCCTGAAGTGATCCGCAATATCAACAGCTTCACCATGGGCGCGCAGAGCGTGAATCCGAAGATCAAGACCAAAGTGGTCTGGGTCAACGAATGGTTCAACCCGCCCAAAGAAACCGAAGCCGCCACCGCGCTCATCAACGGCGGTGCCGACGTGTTGATGCAAAACACCGACTCGCCTGCTGTGCTGAAGACGGCGGAGGCGATGGGCAAGCGCGCGTTCGGCTGGGACAGCGACATGACGGCCTACGGCCCGAAAGCGCACCTTGGCTCGGCGGTGATCAACTGGGCGCCGTATTACATCAAGTCGGTTCGTGATGTTTTGGATGGCAAGTGGGCAACGGGCTCAAGCTGGTGGGGCGTTAAAGAGGGCACCATCGACATGGTGTCACTGGCGGCCGACGTCCCTGCTGATGTGAAGACCAAGATTGATGAAATCAAAGCGGGTCTGAAAGCGGGCACCTTCCATCCATGGACCGGTCCGATCGTCGATCAATCCGGCAAGGAATTGATTGCCAAAGGCGTAGTCGCAGACGACAAATTCCTGAGCGGCGTGAAGTTCTACGTCAAAGGCGTCGAAGGCAAAGTGCCGGGCGACGGCAAGTAGTTGGCTATTTGTTAGCAAAGGCTACTGAGAGAAAAAGCCGCGTTCGCGCGGCTTTTTTTGTGGCTTGGATTTGTGTCGCCGACGCACTGCCTTGCAGTCAAACCCTTCGCTGCGCTCAGGGCGAGCGGAAGAAATTTGGCGACGCTGCACCGAAGATTACTCGGCGCGGCGGCAGGACGTGAGTGCCGTCCGTTGTGGCGATACGAAGATGGCGAAACGGTTCACTACATGAATGAGTGGGCCCTGAAGCAATTCAAAGCACATTACGACGCCACCTCCGTTTGCCCTGAGCCAACGGGCGAAGGGTCTGACGCGCAGTCAAACCCTTCGCTACGCTCAGGGCGAACGGGAGAGAGGTTGGCTGACGCCGGCGCAGCGGCAGGCACTGTGTGCGTTCCGTTGCGGCGATACAAGGACGGCGAACGGGTTCACAACGTCACCGACTGGGGCCTGAAGTAATTCAAGGCGCATCACTACGCCAACTCCGTTCACCCTGAGCCAGCAGGCGAAGGGTCTGATGCGCAGTCAAACCCTTCGCTACGCTCAGGGCGAACGGGAACTGAAGATCACCATAGACGCTATCTTGCACGCGCGCTTGAATGAATTGTCTATCAGTACCAAGACAAGAAACCGAGCGATCTCATCATCCGCAAAACGGAGGGCTACTTACCCTCGCGCAGCCAGCGCGCTGCATCCACCGCGCCGTAGGTCAATATCGCGCTCGCACCAGCGCGTCGAAACGCCACTAACGTCTCTAGCAAACACTTTTTGTAGTCTAGCCAGCCATTGGCATGCGCGGCTTTCAGCATCGCGTATTCACCGCTGACCTGGTACACCGCGACCGGCATTTTGAATTCGTCTCTGACGCGGGCGAGGATGTCGAGGTAGGGCAGGCCCGGCTTTACCATCAGCATGTCGCAGCCTTCGGCCACATCGAGCGCGCATTCGCGAATGGCCTCATCGCTGTTGGCGAAATCTAGTTGATAGGTTTCTTTACTGCTCTTGCCGAGGTTAGCGGCGGAGCCGACGGCGTCGCGGAACGGGCCGTAAAAACTGCTGGCGAACTTGGCGCTGTAGGCGATAATTTTGGTTTGAATATGACCATCGGCGTCGAGCGCGCGGCGGATTGCACCAACGCGGCCGTCCATCATGTCTGACGGCGCGACATAGTCTGCGCCGGCGCGTGCGTGGGTCAGCGCTTGCTTGATAAGGACTGCAACAGTTTCGTCGTTCATCACGTAGCCGCTGTCGTCGATGAGCCCGTCCTGTCCGTGCGAAATGTACGGGTCAAGGGCGACGTCGGTGACCACGCCGATGTCGGGCACGGCAGCTTTCAACGCACGAACGGCGCGCGGAATCAAACCATCGTCGTTGTATGCCTCTTCCGCGAGCAACGTTTTCACTGATTCGATCACCGGGAACAACGCGATGGCGGCGACGCCTAATGCTGCCGCTTCTCGCGCGCGCTCGACGAGGACGTCAATCGATATGCGTTCGACGCCCGGCATCGACGCGATCGCTTCGGTGCGCTTTTCGCCCTCGACGACAAACACTGGCCAGATTAAATTGGCTGCGGATAGCGACGTCTCGCGCACCATGTTGCGGCTGAAGGCGTCGCGACGTAGGCGGCGCAAGCGGTTCAGGCCATGAGGTAGCGGAGAGTTTTGCATCGTTAAATTAGTTATTTTGAGCGTGGCTGCAACCGCCCCCACACTTGATTCTCTACCACGCAGGCAAAGAGGATTTGTTTACCGGCCCGCCCTTAGCGTTTTCTCAATAATCTCGCGCACGTTGGACGACAGCGATTGATGCGTAGCGAGCTGGATCAGTTGCGCCTGCTGCAAGCTGCGTTGTGGCTCGCAGCATCGATGCCAGCGCGAAAACGCGTCGCTAAAGCGGGCTGCGAGTGACGGATTTTGTGCATCGTAGCGCAGAATTTGCTCGCTAATGAAGGCGTAACCGGCGCCGTCTGCGGCATGAAATCCGCGCCAGTTTTGATCGCCAAATGCGTGAATAACCGCGCGCACCCTATTAGGATTTTTGCCGTCGAATTTTGGGTGCGTGAGCAAGGCGCGAACGCGTTGCAACGCATCGGCAGGATGTGCTCTGCGGGCGCACGATTCGAGTTGAAACCAGCGGTTCAACATCGACAAATCATTCTGCCAGCGATCATGGAACGACTGATAAATCGTGTCGCGAGCAGCGCATGGCTGGTCGCGTAGCGCCATCATTGCGCCCATCACATCAGTTAAATTGTCCGCGCCCATCCAAGCGTGCAGCGCCAGTTGTTGTGCGTCGACGTCGGCGCTGACGTTGGCCAACCCGAGCAACGTATTGGCCAGCGAACGATGCGCCATCGGTGCGGCGTCTAAGGTGAAACTAGCTGACTTCAGTGCGGCGCGTTCTTCGGCGTATCGCGCGTAAATCAACGCGCGATTGGTGGCTGCAATGGCGAGCATCACCGCGTCGCGTGCGTCGGCAATCGCCGTGGTGTCGATCACCGAATCGCGGTCTGCGAGCTCTGCGTGACTAGGCAGCGCAAGCATGTGCGCGATCAGCGCCGGATCAGTGACTTGATCGGCCAGCAACGCGCCAATTGCCTGGTGCAAGATGGGCGAGACGGCGTGACCGGCTCGCGTCGCATCGTACGCGCGCAGGAACAGGCTGCGCAGGGCTTGCCAGCGCACCACTGCGTCGCTGTCTTTGGCGACCAGCATCGCAAGCTCGGCGTCGCTGTAATCAAAGTCAACTTTGACCGGTGACGAAAATCCGCGTAACAATGACGGCACGGGTTTGGCCGTTACGTTATCGAACGTGAATCGCTGCATGGCTTCGCTCACGTTGAGCACCTGCGTATGGGTCACCTCCCCGCTCGAATGAACCAGCGCCATCGACAACGGAATCACCATCGGCCATTTGACCGCTTGCCCCGGCGTGGGCGGCACGATTTGCTCAACGGTTAATGTGTAGCGCGATGCCGCCGCATCGAACGCGCCGCTGACCTTCAACAGCGGCGTGCCCGCCTGCGAGTACCAGCGCTTGAACTGCGTCAAATCGCGTCCGCTAGCGTCTTCCATCGCGGCAACAAAATCGTCACAGGTGGCCGCTGTGCCGTCGTGGCGCGAGAAGTACAGATCAGTGCCTAAGCGGTATGTTTCTGCGCCAAGCAATGTGTAGAGCATGCGAATAACTTCGCTGCCCTTTTCGTACACGGTGACGGTGTAGAAATTGTCAATTGCTTCGTATTCATCGGGACGAATCGGGTGCGCCATCGGCCCTGCGTCCTGCGCGAATTGGCGCGACTGCATGAAGGCGGCCTCTTCAATGCGCACCACGGCTGGCGAGCCGCGAAAGGCTGAGTATTGCTGCTCACGAAAGACGGTAAATCCTTCTTTCAGCGACAACTGAAACCAGTCGCGACAGGTGACGCGATTGCCGCTCCAGTTATGAAAATATTCGTGGGCGACGATGGCGTCGATGATTTGAAAATCGGTGTCGGTCGCCGTGTCTTTGTCGGCGAGCAAAAACCGCGAGTTGAAAATATTCAACCCCTTATTTTCCATCGCGCCCATATTGAAATCATCGGCCGCATAGATCATAAAACGATCTAGGTCGTATTCGCGTCCATAGGCGTTTTCGTCCCAACGCATTGCCGCTTTCAGGCATTGCATCGCCCAAATGCAGCGCGGCAAGTTAGCCGTCGTCGAATAAATTTCGAGCAGCACGTTGCGGCCGGATACGGTGCTGAAGTGATCTTGGATACGATCAATTTTTCCGGCAACGAGTGCGAATAAATACGATGGTTTTTTGTGCGGATCGTGCCACACAGCCTCATGCATGCCGTCGCCGATATCACGTTCACTAACGAGATTTCCGTTCGACAACAACACCGGAAAATTGGCCTTGTTGGCGCGAAGGGTGACCCGGTAAACCGACAACACGTCGGGACGATCCGGGAAGTAGGTAATGCGCCGGAAGCCCTCGGCTTCGCACTGGGTGCAGAACGCGCCGTTGGTGACGTACAAGCCTTCGAGCGCAAGGTTTGCGGTCGGGTTAAAAGTAGTGGTGATCGTGAGCTTCGCGGGGCTTGCATTCAGTGCAGACGCGCTCACGGTGATGCGATCAGCCGTTTTGACGTAATCGGTCGCGGTGAGGGTCTGATCATTCAACGCAATCAGCTCCAGCGTTAGCCCCTCGCCAAACAGCACCAGCGATTCTGCTGCGTCATCGGCAAGGTTCTTGCGCAGCGTCAGCGTTGCTGTGACGCGTGTCAGTAGCGGATCAAGATCGAACTGCAAATCGACCTGATCTATCAAAAAACCCGGAGCGCGGTAGCTACCGCGTCGGATAACTACGTCTTCCGGATTTTTCAAGGCAATTACGGCTTTTAAAGGTTACTTCGGGGCAGGAACGTAGGCGGATGGCTCGGCCGATGCGTTCTGCGTTTTACCTATGACCGACATCAGTTCTACGTCGAACAGCAACGTTGCGTTGGGCGGAATGTCTGCGCCCGCGCCGCGTTCGCCGTAGCCTTTGTCCGGTGGAATAATCAGGGTGCGTTGACCGCCCACTTTCATGCCCGGGACGCCTTCGTCCCAGCCCTTGATTACACGGCCTGCTCCAACGATGAAGCCGAACGGCGCTGGGCGACCTGCCGACGAGTCAAATTTTTTGCCTTTGTTGTCCGGCGCGGTCGCGTCGTACAGATAGCCGGTGTAATGCACTAGAACGGGCTGACCGCTTTCGGCGAGCGCGCCAGTGCCGACTTTACGATCGATGGTTTTAAGCACCGTCGGCGCGCCCATGGACGCCGCGGGTGTTGCCTTGACAGCAGGGGCGCTTGCTTGAGCGTATGCGCCCGAGTGCATGAATGCGACCGATAGGGCGACCGCGGCTGCCGCGAGAGAAAGAACAGGTTTAACAGTTTTCATAGGTCACTAATTTAGAGTGGATCAAACGGTAGGCCAGAATGACAACATGTGCCGGACGCAGTGGGCAGGTAGGGCGGGCCCTGTTCATTTCGCTTGCTGCCGCTGGAAACGAACGTTATTCTACGATTTGATAAAAGCGTAGGTTCACCCTCGACTCCTACAAGTAGACCGGAAAACATGTTTCGTTGGCTCAATGGTTTGACCGATTCCCGCCCTTTGGGTTCAGTGAGGGGCGCGCGTAAGTTCGCCGCGTCGCTTGACCGCGACATTTTTACCGCGGCCGACGTGGTGTGCGCGCAGCTGCGCTCGTTTGCCAGCGAGTTTGAACAGCAGGAAGCGCTGGTTGCAGCGCCGCTTCTGGAGCTTGATCTGAAGTTAGAGGCAATGACCGCGCGCCTTGAGCGCGATTATTTGGCCGCGTCGCTGCAATCGCATTCGTTACGCGATCGCTTGTGGGACACCGGTTACGACTGGGCGATGCGTTTTGCTGATGTCTATCGTCTGGTGATCATGCGTGAGGCGGCCAGTCTTGCGAGTCGCTCTGCGGCTGAGTTTGCTCGTGTCGCCGCCCGCTTTTTTTGGTTTCGCACGATGGCGTATCGTTATCGGCTGTATCGACACGAGGAATGGATCCCCGCCATTTGGGTCGAGACGCATCAGGTGTTTCGAAAAACCTGCGATCTCGGCGTTGATCACGTTGTAGTGCCCAACAACGCCAGCACCGGCCACGAAGGCGTGGGCCAGACCACCTATCCCGCGCGCAATTTTGCGGTGTTAATGTTGTTGCGGCTAGGAAACGCTGGCGGTTACACGCCTTCGCAGATCCATGCGCTATATCGCAAAATCGATGAGTTGACATTCGATGTGCGCCTCACCGCTCGACCGGCCGCGGACGACGGGTTTGCGGTGAATTTAGCGGGTTTTGAGGGCTTGGTGCCGCGTCATGCGGTGCCGCAGGGCGGACAGTTTTTGTATTGCGACACCGCCGCGATTCACTCGCGGGCCCTCGCCTGGCTTGATCAGGTGGAGTCAGAAGACGGTGGTCGCAACGTGACGCTCGGCGGCTCGCTGTCGCAAAATCCTCTGCTGGCGCTGCGCAGTGCAGTGCTGCGCATCGATCCCGAATTCAAGCCGCTGGCGCGCGCCAGCACCAGAAACAACGATCGCGGTCGGGTCGCGGCAACCTATGGCGTCACCAAAGTCGCCACCGCCATTTCGTTTGATCCCGGCATGCTGGCTGCGACTCTCGACGGGGAGAGCTATGACTATGTGGACGCGCTGGAGATCCAGACACTGGGACTAATGAAAGACTCCGCGATGAAGCGGCTGCGCCGCGATCTGCCGCCTGAGGCGGCTCGGTTAAACATGCAGTTCTGGCATCTGCGTGACAGTAGCGACACCGGTTATCGCTGTGTCATGCCAAACACGTCTTCGCATCGGCTGCGGTTGCGCGATATTACGGTGGTAACGGAGGAGTCGCCTGCGGCAGGTTGGCAAGTGGCCGCTATCGTGCGCTTGCTCAAATTACCTGCGGGTCACATTGAAATTGGCCTGCAGGTGCTGTCGCGCGAAGTTGAAATGATCGAGCTGCGCACGTTGCGTTCACGCAATGGCTTGTTTCGCGACAATGAGTCGACCATGGTCGCCAGCGCCACGTTCCGGGCGATTCGCATGAAAAGTTCGTTCTTTGGCCGGCCGATCATGGGCGATTCGTGGATCATGAACACCTCCGACTATCAGTCCAGCGTAGTGTACGAAGTGCAGGGATCGTCGCGCCGCTACGACGCCAATGAAATCGTCAGCGAAGGTTCGGATTGGGTGTGGGTTAAGCCAAACGAGTTAAGTTAGATTTTGATGCGTCTGGCACACCCCAATGGGCGGGTTCAGTGAAAAGCTGATCGTTGATCGCTGATGGCGACGTCATACCCAGCGCTTGGCGCGCAGATGTTGCGCTCCAACTTAGCTCGCATCTAGCGCGCTGCTTGACACTGGCACGCCGCGCGGTTTGTCAACGTTTGCGCGCCGCTGTCACCCGCGGATGACCCGCCAAGTCACGATGCGTCGTAACGTCCTCGAATCCCGCGCTGCTGAGCAGCGCAGGCACTGACGCGCCTTGGTCGTAGCCGTGCTCGACGATCAGCCTGCCGCCTGACTTCAGATGCCGTTGCGCGCCGAGCGCCAGTTGCCGGTAGCTCTCCAACCCGTCCACCGCATCGGCCAGCGCGACTGCGGGCTCAAAACGCAAATCGCCTTGCACCAGATGCGCGTCACCCGGCACGATGTACGGTGGGTTGCTCAGAATCAGATCAAACTGCGCGTGCAGCGGCAGTGCCGTAAACCAGTTCGAATGAACGACGGTCACGTTCGCTTGCAACAGTTGCGCGTTAGCTTCCGCAAGTGCGAGCGCGTCGCGGGAAATATCGACGGCGGTGACCGTGATGCCGGGCCGTTCGAGCGCTAGGGTAATGGCAATGCAGCCGGTGCCGGTGCCGACGTCGAGGACGTGCAGCGGCGTGTCGGCTGCAGAACCAACGGGAATCAAACTAAGCGCGCAGTCAATCAGCAATTCAGTCTCCGGTCGCGGAATCAGCGCGGCCGGCGAGCAGCGAAAAGCGCGACCGTAAAACTCACGCTCGCCCAGCAGATAGGCGACCGGTTCGCCGGCGCTACGTCGATCGGTCAGCAAGCTGAGGGCTTCAAGTTCGCTCATCGTAAATTCGTAATCATCATGAGCGATAAGCCACGACTGCTCGCGATGCAACACATGAGCAATCAATAGCCGTGCTTCGTTACGCGGCAAGCGCGTTGCTGACAACGAACCCAGGAAGTCGCGGATCGTCATGCCGCGTGGCATCAAAATGTAGCCAGTAGTGGGCACACGTTACGCGTCGTAAAACCCGTTCGCTGCATGTTTGCGCGATGCGGTTTTTGCGTCGTCTGCCGAAAGCCGAAATGCCGTGTGGCCCGGTCAAAGTGATCACGTGCCACCACCACAGCTTGTTTCTGTAAGTGCCAACACATAAGGGAATCAGCGTAGATATGCACAAACTCGACTATCAACACAAATGACGTCGCGCCTATATGCAGAATACGTTACAGCCCGAAGCTGTAGCGCCGCTGCCGCTACTCAAGGCCTCGCTCCGTCTTCAATCATTTGTTCGACCACACCCCGCGCTGCATGCGCAAAATCATTGCCGCTGCTTGCATAAATCACCGATCGCGACGCGTTGATCATCAGGCCCGCGCCTTGGCTGTCACGGCCGACGGCAACGGTGGCGCGCAGGTCGCCGCCTTGCGCGCCGACACCCGGCACCAACAGCGGCATATCGCCCACCACGCGCCGCACATCGGCAATCACCTGCGGCACGGTCGCGCCGACCACCAGACTGATGTTTTTATTGCCGTTCCACTGCTGCGCCGCGAGCTTGGCCACGCGTAGGTACAGCGGTTCGCCATCAATCATTTGCTCCTGCAGATCGGCGCCGCCGGGGTTCGACGTGCGGCACAGCAGGATCACGCCCTTGTCGGCGTATTTTGTGAACGGCGCGATCGAATCGCCGCCAAGATACGGATTAACTGTTACCGCATCGGCGCCATAGCGTTCAAACGCTTCTACTGCGTAGAAGTCGGCCGTGCTGCCCACATCGCCACGCTTGGCGTCGAGAATCACTGGCACCTGCGGATAGCGGTCGTGGATGTAATCAATGGTCGCCGCGAGCTGATCTTCAGCCGCGATGGCCGCGTAATGGGCGAACTGTGGTTTGAAGGCGCAGACGATGTCGTGGGTCGCATCAATAATCGCTTTGTTGAACGCAAAAATCGCGTCGGGGCGATTGAATAAACGCTCGGGCAAACGCTTTTTTTCAGGGTCAAGCCCGACGCAAACCAACGATCGCGATTTCGCCCAGGCAGCCTGCAATTTTTGGTTGAAAGTTGTCACGCTGTTGCCCCCTCCATGGTCGCCATTAGCTCTGCTTGATGCTCGGAAATCAGCGCGTCGACCATCTCGCCAATGTCGCCATCCATGATGAAGTCGAGCTTATACAGCGTCAGATTAATGCGGTGATCGGTCATGCGACCCTGCGGATAATTGTAAGTACGAATGCGCTCGCTGCGGTCACCGGAGCCGACCAACGATTTGCGTAGACCGGCCTCTTTTGCATGCGCTGCAGCGCGTTCGCGCTCAAGCAAACGCGACGCCAAAACTTCCATCGCACGCGCCTTGTTTTGATGCTGCGAGCGACCATCCTGACACTCCACCACCACACCGGTTGGAATGTGTACGATGCGCACCGCCGAGTCTGTTTTATTGATGTGCTGACCGCCCGCGCCGCTGGCACGAAAGGTGTCGATGCGCAGGTCCGACGGGTTGATGGTGATGTCCTTCACCGGATCGGCCTCAGGCAAGATCGCCACGGTACACGCGCTGGTGTGAATGCGTCCCTGCGCCTCGGTAGCCGGCACTCGCTGCACGCGATGAGTGCCCGATTCAAACTTCATTTTGGAATACGCGCCCTGGCCCACGATGCGCGCGATCACTTCGCGGTAGCCGCCCAGTTCGCTCTCGCTGCTTGATACGATTTCAACTTGCCAGCGCTGCCGCTCGGCGAAGCGTGTATACATGCGCAGCAAATCGCCGGAGAACAACGCCGATTCGTCGCCGCCGGTGCCGGCGCGAATTTCAAGAAAAATATTGCGGTCATCGGCGGCGTCTTTTGGCAGCAGAGCAACGGTCAGCTCTTTCTCAATGCGCTCCAGATCAGACTTGGCGCCGGCGATTTCTTCGCCTGCGAACTCCTTCATTTCCGGGTCGCTGAGCATCGCCTGCGCCTCGACAATATCGTTCTCGCGGCCCTGAAACTGCGCAAACAATTGCGAGATTGGATCAACATCGCTGCGCTCGCGGGACAGCGCCCGAAAGCGGTTCATGTCGTTGGTGACGGAGGGATCAGACAACAAGCTCTCCACCTCGACCAGACGGCGCGAGAGTTGTTCAAGCTTGATGCGGAAAGTTTCTTTCATGGGGCTCAACAAATAGAAAAGCCACGCGGAACGCTGCCTCACCCAAAACGGGCGACTGAGCAGGTGAGCGTGGCTAAAGGTGCATTTGCCTTGATTTTAGGCGATTGTGATTGGTAGCCGCAGCTTGCCGTAATCGTGCAAAAAAGTTCACGCCTTCGCGAACTCAGCTCGGTTTTTAATCCAGCGATCCAAAAACGCGGTTTTGTTGAATGTGCCGTCATGTTCGAGTTTTGTCGCTACGTCGCGCGCGGCTTCAACCAGCTCAACGTCTTCTTCAATATTCGCGTAGCGCAGTGAAGGCAAACCCGATTGTCGTGGCCCGAGTAATTCTCCAGGGCCGCGAATGCGCAGGTCCTCGCGGGCGATGACGAAGCCATCGGTGTTTTCGTAAATAACTTTCAGGCGAAGCTTGGCGGTGTCGGAGAGTTTGTCGGCAAACAGCAAGATGCACGTGGACGCCGCCGCGCCGCGGCCAACGCGACCGCGCAATTGATGCAGTTGCGCGAGGCCAAAGCGCTCGGCGTGTTCGATCACCATCCAGCTTGCATTGGGTACGTCGACGCCTACTTCAATCACCGTAGTGGCGACCAATACCTGCACCCTATTTGCCGCGAAGTCGGCCATAGTTGCGGCCTTTTCTTCGGTCTTCATTCTTCCGTGCAGCAGCGCAACCTTAACGTTCGGCATCAGCAGCACCAGATCAGCATAGAGTGCTGTCGCGTTTTGCAACTCCACCTCCATCAGTTCGCTTTCGTCAATCAACGGGCACACCCAATACGCTTGAGCGCCCTGTTGCACGGCGGCATAAATTCGACTGGCGATTTCGCCGCGACGTGCCTCGCTCACCAGCTTAGTGGTGATTGGCTGTCGGCCTTGCGGCAGCTCGTCGATGACCGACACGTCAAGGTCGGCGTAATAGCTCATCGCCAGCGACCGGGGGATTGGTGTGGCGCTCATCATGAGCGTGTGCGGGGCGAGTACACGTTCACTGTCCTGCTGTCCACGCTGGCGCAGCTGCAGGCGCTGCTCGACACCAAAGCGATGTTGCTCGTCGACTACGATTAAACCCAGTCGCGCGAAAGAAACTTTTTTCTGAAATAGCGCGTGCGTACCAATCGCAATCTGCGTTTCGCCACGCTTACACGCAGCCTGCGCCGCCTTTTGCTCGGCTGCAGGCAGGCTGCCGGTGAGCCAAGTCAGAGTGACCGGCAGATCGGACAACCAATGTCGCAATTTGTTGAAATGTTGCTCAGCGAGTAACTCGGTCGGCGCCATGAAGGCGACCTGATAGCCCGCCTCAATCGCGATCAACGCAGCCAGCGCGGCGACCACGGTTTTGCCGCTGCCAACGTCGCCCTGCAGCAGTCGCGTCATCGGCGTGGCACGCGCCATATCGGCGAGCACTTCGGTTAATGATCGTTCTTGTGACGCGGTGAGTGAGAATGGCAGGCGTTGCCGCAACGGTTCGCCCAGCAGTCCGGTTGGCGAAATAGCGGGCGCACTTTCGCCCGCGCGCAACGTCTTAGCATCGCGCAACGCCATTTGCTGCGCCAGCAATTCGTCAAACTTGATGCGTTGCCAAGCCGGATGGGTCCGCGTTTCCAGCGCCAGCGGCGGCTCGCTTTGTGCGGGCTGGTGCAACACTTGCACCGCGTCTCGCCACACCGGCAAATGCAGCGCTTCAGTGATGGCGCGTGGCAGCAGATCGGTCTGCCATTCAGCCACCTTTCTCGCCTTGGTTGCCAACGTACGAAGGGCGGTTTGTGGAACGCCACCCGCGCTCGGGTACACCGGCGTCAGGGTGCCTGATGCTGAGCTTGCGGTGACCGCTTTTTTAAATACGGGGTGCACCATTTCTAGGCCATAGCGACCTGCGCGAACCTCGCCGAAAACCCGCGCCGTTGCACCCACTTTCAGTGCCTGCACAATGTTGGGATAAAAATTAAAGTAGCGCAGTGTCAAACGGGGCGCAAAGTTGCTGATGCCGTCGGCACCTGCTTCGCGCAAAAGCACCACAAACTGACGGCGAGGCTTGAGCTTGGTTTCCGCAAGCTCCACCACGCCTTCGACCACCACCGACTCGCCCTCGATCAGCGCGCTGATCGGGCGCACCTGCGTCTGGTCTTCATAACGCATTGGAAAGTGCAGCAGCATGTCGCGCAAATGCTGCACGCCCAGCTTCGCGAGCTTGGGTCGCAATGCGGGCGGCAAATACGTCTGTTGTTCGGTGTTGGCAGTGTCAATTGTCACAGACCAAGTTTATCGGTTGCAGCGCGGTGCTGGCTAGCTGTGAGCCGTGCAGCAACCGCGCGCTAGGGGCGCTGAGCGCTATTTCACCGACAATGCCAGCGTGGTGGCCACCTGCGCCGATCTAGTTTCTGCGACCGGTTGCGGTGCAGTGACACTGACCCGAGCTGCGTTGAAGGTATTGGTAGCTGTCAGCGTGTTTCGCACTGCTTCTGCGCGAAATCCGGCAAGCGTGGCGTAGGCAAGCTCGGGTATGGCAACCTTTGCTTTAAGTAGTTGGAATAATTCCGGATAGTACTTATTGCGTGCGTTTGTGGCGTCATTACGGCCTTTTTCTGTCAGCCGTTCGCGCGCGCCTTGCAACACGCCCGTCACGACATTGCTTGCCGGCGGTAAATACTGCGTGCGCAGTTTTGTCGCGTCGTCGCCTGCAGCGATCGCCATTTCGTCAAAGGCTGCTTGCACCTTTGCATCGCTGAACGAAATGATCAACGGTTCATTCGCGGCGGGCGGTTTCATTCCCGCACGTTTGCTGATCTCCAGCTTCACAATATTGTCGGCAAGTGCTTCACGATCAAGCACTTTATCGAAGCGGCCTTCAATGGCGAGCTTTAGTTGCGGCCGTTGTTGCAATGCTTTGGCGAGCTTGGCAAGTTTCTCGCGCTCGGGGGGTAGTAGACGCGCTTCACCAGGCACGAAAATCACCAATTCAAACGCTTCACCGTTGCCGCCCAGCAAAGCGCCCAACGCCCGAAACGGCGCAGTGGCAATCTTGGAAAGCACGTTGACGATGGCCTTCCACACCAACCCACCGAAGCTAAATTGCGGCTCATCCAGCGAACCTTGCACGGGTAAGCCGAGCTCAATCACACCGTTGCTATCGCGCAGCAGCGCCAGCGCTAAATCGAGCGGCAAATTGGTTGCATCCTTGCTGTCCACGCGGTCACCGAGGGTCAGATTGTCGATGACGATCTTGTTCTCACCCTTCAGTTTTCGTTGGTTAATTTTGTATTCGAGATCCAGCGAAAGCTTGCCCGATTGAATCGTTCGACCAGCAAATTTTCCTGCGTACGGAGTGAGATTTTTCATCTCTAGATTACGAAAGGTCGCTTTCAAATCGGTGTAGTCAGCCGCACCAAGCGGGGACAAATTGCCTGACAGTCGGGCCAAACCAAACTCGTCGACTTTGCCCTCCATCGACACCTCTGCGCGCGACGACGGCTCCGCCGATAAGCCCACAATCAGTCCCGCCAAATCAGAAATCCGCACACCAAACTGCGGACGTAGTGAAAGATCAGCAAACTCGATATCGCCGCCGGTCACTTGCAGTCGATCTACTGTGACGCGGATTTTTTTATCCGCATCGACGGGCGCGGGTGCCGCTTGCGCGGACGCGATTGATGGCGGGATCGGCGCATCGACTTTGCCAATTTGCGTGAGATTCACCGTGCCGTCCTGCGCAATAATGAGTTTGCCGCGCGGTTGGTCGAGCAGCAGGTCGGTGAACATCACTTCCGTGCCTTGAGCGCCCAGTACCACCCGTAAATCTTGGCTTGAAAGCTCGGCCCACTGCGCAAACGGCGCCCGCGTTGTCTCGTCAATCAATTCAATATCGCGCAGTGCCGTGCTGCCGTCAAAGCGAATCTTCTCCGCTGCGTTTGCCGCGCCAGAAAATTTCACTCGACCCGCAATGGTGGCGTCGCCTTTGCCAAACCTTAAACGCGTATTTCGATTAAGGTAGGACGACAACGCAGCTAGCGTCACGCGCTCTAAGTTGATGTCGGCTTCGCCAGCGCCGCCTCGATGATCGAACTTTAGTTTCGCCTGCACCGCGCCGCCGCTAGTGAGCGTCGCGCTGGTGGTAGCGGTGATCGGGCGCGAGCCGTCGAGTTCGATGCGGTCCGCAGTTATTTTGATGGCGTCGATGACATGCGTCAACGCAGTCGGCAAGGTGGCGTCGGTAAAGTTAACGCGACCGCCGTTGACGGCGATGCTCGCGATACTGATCTTTGCCGGCGATGGGTCGGTGTTGCTTTTTGCGATGGGTGCGGCGACCGGTGCGTTGGTCGTGGGTGCTGCAACCAAAACTGGCATCAATTTCCTGGCAACATCAAGGCCATCCTTGCTGAGGGCCATCGTGATTTGCGGCGATAAGATGTCAATCTTTGGCAGCTCTATTTTTGCGCGGTTCATGTCGGTATCGAACGGCGCGATGCGCATTTCTTTAACGGTAAGCCAAGCGTCTTTTGCCTCGTTATCGCGCAGCGCAATTTCGCTAAGCGTCACGCGTTTCCCTGACGCTCGAACGCTGATTTTTTCGCCGGTCACTATGGCGGCACCGAGCGTCAAATCTAGCGTGGCCGATGCTGTTTGTGGGGTACTGAATGACTGATCGTACAGCGCAAGCGAGGCGTTGTCGGCGGCGATTTCTGCTAATTCGATTTGCCAGGTATTGGAAGGCGCTGCAGCAAGAACAGAAGCGTCAGGCGCGGCGGCGACCGCCGTTGCTCGCGGCGGCGCATCTGCTGCAAACGGCATGACCACCACGCCGTTACGCGCGCGTTCAACAGCCAACCCTAATCCCGCGATGTTAATTTTTGGCAGCACCACACGTCGCCCGGAAAGGTCGACGTTGACCGGTAACGTGGTGCTGATTTGTGCCGCGTTCAACAGTGCATTTTTTTGATCGCCGACCTTGACTGTGACGCCTAACAGTATTGCTGACAGCGGCAACAACGCCGACACTTGCTGATCCACGCCGTTGGCCTTGGTTTTTGCCCATGACGCGGCCAGCGGCGACACTTTGATTGACTTGATCGCCGCTTCGTCTTTGCCATGAGTGGCGCGCAGTTCGGTAATTTCTAGGATCCCATCGCCGATGCCCGCAGCGGCGAAATCGACGCCAACCGCTGCGCTGTATTTCGCGCTTAAATTTGCGGTGCCAGCCACGCTGACCGGGAGTTTGATATTGGCAATCGCCAGCGCGCGAGTCAGCGGCAGTTGTGAGATGGTGAGTTCACCGGAGCTTTCAATGGGGTTCAGGCCGACGCGACCGGTCCACTGCACGCGGGTTTGATCGTTCAACGTGGCTTGCAGCGCGTAGTCGCCACGGTCTTGCGGCAGCGTGGACAGCTTGTCTAATTTAAATGTCAGTGGTGTCAGTTCTAGGCGCTTTTCTGCTGCGCCGACTCGCTCATCGGTCAGGCGGACTGCGGCGTTGGTGATGCTCAGGTTGTGCAGCAAAACGCGCGGCATGTTATCGCTGCGCGGCTCGGTTGATTTAGGTAGCGCATCCAGAAAACGCACCCAGTCGA
>JACMNN010000273.1 GCA_014378555.1 Burkholderiales bacterium
GGAGCGGCGGCGGCTGGTGCTGGTGCAGCTGCTGGAGCGGCTTCAGCAGGGCCACCGACGATTTGAACGGTTTCCCATTTTCCGCCTTTGACCATAAACACGGTCACAGCGCCGTCTTTGATGTCGCCCTTGTCGTCGAACGCGATCTTGCCAGTCACACCGTCCATTGACGTCGCTTTGATGGCGTCGATGATTTTGGCTGGATCGGTGCCGACCTTGCCGATTGCTGCGATCAACACGTTGGTCGCGTCGTAAACGAACGGTGCGTAAACCTGAACATCAGCATTGAACTTGGCTTTGAACTTGTCGTAGAAAGCCGCGCCTTGTGGCATTTTTTCTTTCGGCAGACCTGCGGTGGTGGCGTATGCGCCTTCCGCTGCGTCGCCGCCCAGCTTAATCAGCTCAGCCGACTGCGCGCCGTCACCAGAGATGAACTTGGCCTTAATGCCGAGTGCTTTCATCTGCTTGAGCATTGGGCCCGCTTGAGCGTCCATACCGCCGAACACGATCACGTCTGGGTTCTTGGCCTTAACTTTGGTCAGAACGCCCTTAAAGTCTTGCTCTTTCTCGTTGGCAAGCGCTTCGCGGATCACGATGGCAGAACCGGCGGCTTTGACAGCCTTTTCGGTCTCATCAGCCAGACCTACGCCATAGGCAGTTTTGTCATCAATGATGGCGATTTTCTTGCCGCTCATGCCCTTGACTGCGAAGTTACCGATCGCCGTGCCCTGAGCTACGTCGTTAGCAACCATACGGAACACGCCCTTAAAGCCCTGATTAGTCAGCTTAGGGTTGGTCGCCGATGGCGAGATTTGAGCAACACCGGCGGTGTTGTAAATCGCTGAGGCTGGAATAGAGGTGCCTGAGTTCAGGTGGCCAATCACGCCAACCACTTTAGCGTCCATCAACTTCTGGGCAACTTGCGTAGCTTGCTTGCCGTCAGCAGCGTCGTCTTCAGCCAGCAGTTCGAATTTGACTTTCTTGCCGTCAATCATCATGCCTTTGGCGTTGGCTTCTTCAATAGCCAGACGTGCGCCGTTTTCATTATCTTTGCCCAAGTGAGCGATTTGGCCTGAAGTAGGACCCACGTGGCCGATTTTGACGACCATTTCAGCTGGGGCGGCCGGAGCTACAACAACTACTTTTGGTTCTTCTTTTTTGCCGCAAGCGGCGAGACCAGCGGCTACTGCAACAGCAACAGCGGCCAAGGCGAATTTATTTACAAACTTGTTATTTGGTTTCATGTGGCGGGATCCTCCGTGAGAAAAACCTATAGATTATGCTTAGGACTCGCAGTGGTGTCAACGCGGAAATGCCTATCCAGCTTTGGTTTCACAGATTTTTCATGATTTTTTGTTGCAAGAAGTGATTTAGTGCGCGCCTTTATTTTTGATATGGACGGCACGCTCGCCGACACCATGCCCCACCACCAGTTAGCGTGGGATGTGCTGTTCTCGGAGATGGGCGTAATCGTGGATCGCGACGATTTTTTTCAATGGTCAGCAGGGCTCACCAACCGCGAAATCCTGCCCCGATTGCTCGGCCACGATTTTCCGATCGAGCAATTACTCGCCGCGTCTGAAAAAAAGGAATCGCATTTCCGACAAATTTATCGCCCGCAACTAGCCACCTTGCCCGGGGTCGTGCCGTTTTTGCAACGCACATTCGACGCTGGCTTTCTGCGCGCGGTGGGCACTGCGGCTCCACCCGAAAACGTTGACTTGGTGCTCGACGGACTGAATCTGCGTCGGCATTTTCAGGCTGTGGTCGGTGGCGCCGATGTGTCGCGCGGTAAGCCGGATCCGGAGATTTTTCTGCGCGCCGCGGAAAAACTTGGCGTCGCGCCCGCAGACTGCGTAGTGTTTGAAGATGCGCCCGCCGGGATCGAGGCGGCGCGTCGAGCGGGGATGTCGTGCGTGATCGTCACCACCACGCTATCGCGTGCGCAGATTGCAGCGATGGGTCATTCGCTCGCACACGTCACGCATGTGATCGACGACTTTACCGATTCCTCTCTAGATTCGTTGTTTAGTCACGTCTCGATTTAACAAATTGGGACTGGAAGTTTTCGTGGCCTGGCTGAGTAACGGCACATCGATCACCGTAGGCCTCGCCTTCGGATTGACCGCCATCGCGCTGACGGTGGTGATCGCGTTGCTGGCGCGCGTCGGCGATTGGACGCGCTCTTTGTCCTGGTGGGTATCGGCAGCGTTTTGCATGACCACCGGATTTTTGCTCAGCTTCCTGCAAGCGCCTGTGCCGCCGCAGTGGGCGATCGCACTTAGCAATCCAACCACAGTGCTTGGTTCCTGCCTGTTTTTAGTGGGCGTGCGACACGTCGTCGATCGTCCGATTGCCTTGCTGCGCATCGCGCCAATTATTGTGGCGTCGGTGGTCTGCAGCGTGTTTTTTGTTTTTGTTTGGCCGAGCGTGACAGGGCGTGTCATCAGCCAGGTTGCGTGCCTGGGTGTGATCACCTGGCTCAACGTGTTGGCGTTACGGCTTCTGGATCATGGCTACTACCATTTTCCAGCGCGTTTTTTGCTGTACGTGAATGTGGGCACGATGCTTTTTTTGGTCGCGCGCGCCGTCAACGTTGTGCTTTGGCCGTCGCCGGTGAACACGCTTGCACCAGCGGCGATTAACGCAGTGGTTTATGGCATTGCGGGGTTGTTGATATTGACGTATTTAATGGGCATTTTGTTAATCTGCTTTGCTGAAAAACAAACGCTGTTGCGCAAGCTGGCAACCGAGGACGCACTGACCGGCGCGCACAATCGCTTAGGTCTACGCGACGCGCTGAACGCCTGGCCAGATCGACAAAGCGGCGTGGTCACTGTGTTTGACATTGATCACTTCAAACGCGTCAACGACAGCTTCGGCCATGAAGCCGGTGATATTTTGTTGAAAACATTTGCGCAATCGCTGCGTGCAATGGCACCCGAAGGTGCGATCATCGCGCGTCTCGGTGGCGACGAATTTTGCGTGGTTGAATCGGTTGCGACGAGGGCATTTTCGAACGAGTGGATCGCCACGCTCAAAACTCAACTGCCCTTACGATTGGAGATCGCCGCGCCCGCGTTGATGTCATGCAAAGTCAGCCACGGCTCTGCGCGATTTGCCAGCGTGAGCGGGGAATTTGCTGCGGGCTTGCGCGAGGCAGATCGAGCGCTCTATCGCTCAAAAGCGAGAAAAATTCTGCGCGAGGGAACGCCTCGCGTTGCATGACCACCCGCGACGCTGACGCGCCGCCTATCCGCGCCCCACAAACGGCATTTTGGTGGCCATAATCGTCATGAACTGCACGTTAGCTTCGAGCGGCAGATTGCTCATGTGAACGATGGCATCAGCCACATGCTTCACATCCATGCGCGGCTCAATGGCCATTTCACCGTTGGCCTGCATCACGCCCTTGGCCATGCGCTCAGTCATCTCGGTGGCGGCATTACCAATATCGATCTGACTGCACGCGATGTCGTACTTACGCCCATCAAGTGAAGTCGTTTTGGTGAGTCCGGTGATCGCGTGTTTGGTTGAGGTGTAGGGCGAACTGTTCGGGCGTGGCGCATGAGCTGAAATCGAACCGTTGTTGATGATGCGGCCACCGCGTGGTGTCTGCGCTTTCATCACCCGAAACGCTTCCTGCGTGCAGTAAAAAGCGCCGGACAAATTGGTATCCACCACCGCCTTCCACTGCTCAATGGTGATGTCTTCCAGCATCACGGCAGGCGCACCAATTCCGGCGTTGTTAAAGATCACGTCGACCCGACCAAACGCGGCAACCGTTTTTTCGAATAATGCTTTTACTGATGCAGGATTGCCGACATCCGTCACCACTGCCAGTCCGCGCACCGCATCTTCGCCTGCAGAGGCCACCGCCGCCTCAAGCTCGGCCTGACGACGCCCTGCGAACGTCACGCTGTAGCCCGCTTTCAGCAGCGCTAAGGCCGAAGCTTTGCCGATGCCCGCTGACGCGCCGGTGATGATGGCAACCTTGCCGTTTGCTGTGGTCATGTGAAATCCTTGAAGAGTGGGTGTTGTTTTGCTTCAGCAAGTGTAAGCACCGGCGACACGCAGCAGTCCAAAGCAGCAAAGATTTCGGTCCAATACGCCAGTGGCTGCGCGCCAAAACAATCCGCCAGCTCCTTGCGCACCCGCAAACCCACCACGCCTTCCGAGCTGCCAAGCGCTTTCAAATGCGCTTTACCGAGTGCATCACACAGCCCATGCCAAAACTTTGCTTCCAGCGCGCCGACGGCCAAAAAGCGCTCATCGAAGGTCCGGTAAACACCATAACAAGGCCAGCCACCGGTGAGCCAATCTTCGCCGCGCGGCTTCGCGGCATCAAGCGCCAAGCCGTGCTCAGCAACGATGTTCAGTCGCGCCACTTCATGCGTCATCGACACGTCCACAAACGAACCGACACCGGTCGCCTTCGCCTGCACCAACGCCGCACAAATGTGCGCCGCAGCCGCCAGAGCGCCACCCGCCAGATCGGCAATCTGCCAGTTAGAAAGCGAAGGCGGGCGACCGCGCTCACCCACCTGGTCGAGCACGCCGCTCAGCGCCAAATAATTGATGTCATGCCCCGCCCGCAACGCCCACGGGCCAACACTCCCGTAGCCGGTGATCGCGCAATAGACGAGTGCGGCATTGTGCTCGCGCAAGGCCACGTAATCCAAGCCCAGACGCGCCATCACGCCGGGACGAAAGCCTTCAACCAACACATCACTATTAGCCACCAGCGCAAGTAATCGGGCGCGCCCCGAATCGGACTTCAAATCCAAACGCTCAAACGATTTGCCACGATTGACGATGGAATAAAGCGGCGCAATTTGCTCCGGCGGCGCATCAAGCGGCAGGCCAAGACGATTGGCATAGTCGCCTTCAGGCGGCTCAATTTTGACGACCTCCGCGCCCCATTCAGCCAACATGCGAGTGCAAGCCGGGCCGGGAAGCAGGCGAGTGAGATCAAGGACACGGAGGCCAGAGAGGGGTTTGGACATGCCGGGATTATGTCGGCAACAGACGTTGCCGCGCGCGGGGTGATGTGTGCCCTCGCCCGTTCGCCCTGAGCGCAGCGAAGGGTTTGACGACCCGACTCGGAATCAGACCCTTCGCTGCGCTCAAGGTGGGCGGGGACAAAGTGGACAGCGAGGGTGCTGCGAAGTGGTATAACCCGCCTAGCAAATTTCGATCACCCACAGCAAAGGAACCCATCATGTCTAAGGGTCAGATACGTAGCAACAAAGAGAAGAAAAAGCCCAAGGCGGCGAAGACGCCTGCAACGGGTGCGGTAACGACAAAAGGTGGCTTGCCACCGATCAAAATTCCGGGTGGCAAGGGCTAAGTCCGTCGCGCACGCGGTGCCCCTTCTGAGTTGGCACCGCGAATCTGTCATTCCCGCGACGGCGGCAACGAACCGCCGATTGCGAGACACCACCCATCGCCCCACCGCCACATGCTCTTAAAATGAGCATGTGTTCTCATCGTTTGTCCCGCGCTTTCCTCCGTTCCTGCTTCCCCTGATTTTTATCAATCTGACTGGGCACATGGCGCTGTCGGGTGGCCGCCTTACCGGTTCGCTCTACATACTCAAAA
>JACMNN010000051.1 GCA_014378555.1 Burkholderiales bacterium
CACGAAGTATCGTGGCCGCGCGACCCGCTTGCTGCGCCTGGCGCGGGGCAAGTCCGGTTCGGCGTCCATCACACTGATCCTGCGCCGTGGAACGTGCTGCGTGGCCCGGTGCATGCGCGGGGTGGCGTGTCTGGGGTTGTTCTGCAACACGGCAAGGAAATTGCTGCGTGGGGTGAGCCAGATCGGGCAGATTTGACGTTTAGTGTCGCCAAGACTTATCTCGCGTTGCTTGCAGGTGTTGCGCATGGGCGCGGCTTGTTGCCTGATGCGCATGAGGCCATCAGCGCGCGCGTGCCGGGCATTGGTTTTGATTCGGAACACAACCGCAGCATCACTTGGGCGCAAATGCTTGAGCAGACCAGCGAATGGGAAGGTTCGTGCTTCGGTTTGCCGGACACGGTGGATCGCTATCGCGTGGTCTCCCACGATCCGCGTCCGGTGGCGGGCAAGAAGGGTGATGCACGACCATTGCACCCACCGGGCACCTACTGGGAATACAACGATGTGCGCATCAATCAGCTGTCGCTGGCGCTGCTGCATTTGTTTAAACAACCGTTGCCGGAAGTGTTTCTCGAAACGATTTTAAAACCGCTCAATGCCGGTGAAAACTTCGCGTGGCGCGGCTATGACGATGCTTGGACGGAACTCGTCGACAGCACCGGTACGCAGCGAAAAATGCAGAGCGTTCCCGGTGGCACGCACTGGGGCGGTGGCGTGTCGATCAGTGCGCGCGATCAGGCAAAAATTGGGCAACTGCTGCTGAACGAAGGCGTAGTCAATGGCCAACAAATCATCCCGGCAAGCTGGGCCAAACGCATGCGCCAACCCTGCGCCATCGCGCCGTTTTACGGCTGGCTGATGTGGCTCAACAGCGACGGAACGCAGTTCCCCGGCGCATCAAAAGAGGCGAGCTTCATGGTCGGCGCTGGCGGACATTACACCTGGCTTGAGCCGGCGCATGATGCAGTGATTGTGGTGCGCTGGCTCGATTCGGCGCACGCAGCCGGGTTCATGCAGCGCGTGGCCGCGGCGCTGTAGCCTGAGGAAACACGGATTTATTCGTCTCCCCGCCCCGGTCTTCACCGGGTGACTGAAGGTCGGGGCGGAACGACGTCGCTATGGTCCAATTGGGGTTGCGCCGCTTCGGCGCTTTATTATTTTTTCTGGATGTCCCACATGAAACGCTTCACCGTCACTCTGCTCGCGTTGGCAACGCTCGCGCTCTCCGCCTGCGCGCCGCTGGTCACTCAAAGCCCTGGCGGCGCGATTTCGCCGGCTAACGTCGTTGCGCTCGATGGCAATGATCGCGTGATGTTGAAGGGCGCTGACGTGGTGGCCTATTTCACACAAAACGCCTATGTTCAGGGCCAACCGTCGATCAAAAGCACCTACGAAAAAATTACTTTCTACTTCGCCACGCCAGAGCACAAAGCGTTGTTCGACACAGAGCCGATGAAGTATGTGCCGCAGTTTGGCGGCTACTGTGCCAACGGCCTGGCGTATGGCATTCCGTGGGGGGGTGACGCGGACACGTGGCGCATTTTTAACGGCAGATTGTTCATCTTTGGCGGCGCGAATTCGCGCGATGCGTTCCTGCTTGATGTGCCAAAAAATATGCAGTATGCCAATAGATACTGGGCTGACGAAGTCAACGGCAACAACCCGCTCGTGCAACGCAGCAAACGCATGATGTTTAAGGTGCCGCATTACAAGACCGACGCTGAAGTGGCGGTTGAGTTGGCGAAAGTAAAGAAATAGCAAAGCAATAGCAAAGAAATAGCGCGGAAATCGCGGCGTGTCGGTGGCTATACCGTCGCTGCGATAATGCGCGATCGCATTCGTCATGGATGCTGCAATAAAAGGATTTGCCATGAAACGAGCCGCACTGGTCCTGATGTCGTGTGCCGCATTCGCCCTAGCTGCGTGTGCGCCGTTGGTGGTGCAAAGTCCTAGCGGCAAGCTGACCCCGGTCAACGCGCACGCCATTGACGGCAATGAACGGGTGATGATGAAGGGCGCTGACCTAGTCGCTTATTTCACCCAAAATAAGGACGTGCAGGGCAATCCTTCGATCAACAGCACGTTTGAAAAAATCACGTTCTACTTCTCCACAGCGGAGAACAAAGCGTTGTTCGATAAAGAGCCAATGAAGTATCAGCCCCAGTATGGCGGTTACTGCGCCAACGGCATGGTGTATGGCATTCCGTGGGGCGGCGACGCTGATTCATGGCGCATGATTGAAGGCAAGCTGTACATTTTTGGTGGTCAAGGTTCGCGCGATGCGTTCTTGCTCGACGTGCCGAAAAATCGTGCGCTGGCGGACAAATACTGGTCGCAAGAAGTCGCCGGCAGCAACGCGTTTATTCAGCGCACCAAACGGACCACGGTTGCGCGCGTGGCGCATTACAAATCCGGCGCAGAGCTGGCGGCGGAAGTGGCTGCGGCAAAGAAATAGTCGCTGTTAACTTTCTCCTGAAAGCCCCGCTAGGCGGGCGTAAACTGCAATTTTTTCTAATGTCGATTTCTGGCCATTTGCCGCGATGAGCCCAAACGCAATGGGCGTATCTATACAAAGCTGTCTCGTATCATGAACGCTCGTTCTTTCGCGCAAATCGTGTTGCTCGGCGCGCTGTGGGGCGCCGCATTTATGTTCATGCGCGTCGCGGCGCCCGAGTTCGGCGCGTTTTCGATGGCCGCAGCACGCGTTGGTCTCGCCTGCGTCATCATGTTGCTGCTGGTAGCGGCATTGCGGCAATCGCTCGAATTTCGTAAGCGCTGGAAAACCTATCTCGCGGTTGGCGCGGTGAACACCGCGATTCCGTTCGTTGCCTACAGTTTTGCCGCGATTCATATTTCGGCAGGCTACAGCGCGATTGCCAATTCCATGACGCCAGTGTGGAGCGCGCTGATCATGTGGCTGTGGTTTAAAGAGCCGCTCGGTGCTTTGAAATGGCTGGGCATCATGTTCGCTTTTGCCGGCGTGTTGGTGCTGGTCGGATTGCAGCCGGTGGCGCTGACGCCGATGGTGATTTTGGCCATGCTCGCGGCCGTGCTCGCAGCCGGCATGTATGCGGCTGCCTCGTTTTTAATCAGACGCTATCTCAGTGAACTGAGCGGACTTGCCGCAGCGACCGGCATGGTCTGGGGCGCAACCATGTGGCTGTTGCTGCCCGGCCTGTTCTTCGCGCCGCCGGCCCTCCCGTCGGTCGCCGCGTGGAGCGCGGTGCTCGCTATGTCGGTGTTTTGTACCGTCGCCGGTTACGCGCTGTTCTTTCATTTGATTAAAACGGTCGGACCGCAACGCGCGTCCAGCGTCGCGTTTTTGTTCCCCGCATTTGCAGCGTTTTGGGGCTGGTTGATTTTGTCCGAGCCGATCACTGCCAACATGATCGCGGGCATGATTGCGGTGTTGGCGGGCACGGCACTGGTGTCGATGGATACGCCCACGAGTGGCATCACCACCACGCGCGAGCGGCTGCGCGACTGGATTTTTTGGCCGTTGCTTTATGCATTTTCTGGCGAAGCAGGACGGCAGCGCATCGCGCACCGATTCATGACTGACAGTCGGCATTTCCGTGAAGAAACGCAGGCGCTGTGCGCCAACATTCGCAGCGAATTGCCGAACGTTGATATCGATGCGGCCTGCGCCGATCAACGCCTGATGCGGCTGACTGATCGGGTCGATTGTTTTCTTAGCGCTTTTCGGCAACAACGCACGATGGCGCACGACATTAAGGTTACCGATCTTCTGCCGGTGGGCCCAAGCGCGATGATCCTTTTTGCCCACTTCGGTAACGGCTGGTGGACGCTGCCGGTGTTGGCGCAGCAGGGCAAACCAGTGGCGCTGATCTCGGCGCCTCTTCCGAAGCTCGTTAAGTGGCGCGACATTCTCTGGTCACCCTACATGCAACTGCGTTGGCGCGAGATGAACCGCCTCGGCGGTATGCCGCTCATCACCATGCGCGGCGCATCAATGCTAATGCGCAACGTGCTCGTCGGCGGCGGACGCGGGCTCGCGGCCATCGATATTCCGCCGGTGCTCGCCAAGTGGTGCTCACCGGTGCCCTTCTTTGGGCGCACGGCGTACATGCCGCGTCGGGCCATTGAATTGGCTCACGAGACCGGCAGCGGTTTGTGGATGTTTTTCGGTGAAATTGACCGGGTAACGCTCAAGCAACATATTCGTTTTGAGACGATTGATTTGACGCAAGGCGTTGACGCTGCATTCGCCGATTACGCGGCGCGGCTAGAGGCCGCAATTCGTAGACGGCCGGGGCTGTGGCAGGCGTGGGGTGACGTATCGCTTTATTTTTTGAAGCCTGTGCAGCTAGCTTGAGGCGCAATCGACAGCACTCGCAGCGCGCCGTCGATGTCCGGCGCCAGTGCCGTCCATCGATACGTTCGCCTTTGCGCTACATCGCACCGATCGCGCACTTGCTGCAGCTAAACAAAATTGTGGCGATTGCGTAGTGCTAGCGCGACCTAGCGTTGGATTGAATGATGGCCTTGGAGTGCTGAACTATCAACGCGCGAAATAAGTGCAATCGATGCGCCCTCCTTCGCGATTTGTCCCCGCTCAATCGACTCTGCAGCAAAACGCTGATCACGATTTAGAGCTTCGGCGCGCCCGGAAACCGCAGTCTAAACAGGCTGCCGTGATGCTCGCCGCCGACTCGACTTTCAATTTCGAGCTTGGCGCGATGGCGTTGCGCAATGTGCTTGACGATGGCCAGGCCTAGACCCGTCCCACCCGTTTCGCGTGACCGGGAGCGGTCGATGCGATAGAAGCGCTCGGTCAGGCGCGGAATGTGCTCGGCGGCGATACCTGCG
>JACMNN010000052.1 GCA_014378555.1 Burkholderiales bacterium
CATCTCGCGCGAAGGCGAAATCATCGACATGGGCGTCGAGCACGGCTTCATCGAAAAAGCCGGCGCGTGGTACAGCTACGGTGGCAACCGCGTAGGTCAGGGCAAAGATAATTCGCGTGAATACCTGCGTGAAAATCCAGCCCTAGCCAAAGAAATCGAAGAGAAAATCCGCGCGAAAATTGGTATTGCCAAAGGCGGCGCAGTATCGAAAGACGAAGGATCGCCGGACGAATAATCGCACTCGGCCATCGGCAACGCCGCATGGCCTCACCGCTCACCGGTAGGTGAGCGGGCTAATTGAGGTGAGGCGGCGTGCGATGTAACCTGTGCTTTTTTGAGTGGAGATGTGTGATGTGCGCGCGCTACGGCAACAACAATACGCCCTTAGATTTTTACGCTGCCGTGATTTCTAGCGAACTAGACACGCGCGTTTCGCGACAGAAAATGAAGCGACCAAAATTTCGAGGCGAGCAGCTCGCCATTGAAAAACACATTGACGTCGCTACTGTTTTTTCCCGGCGCTAAGATGCTTAGGAGATTTTCAAATGCAGCTCGCACTGACCTTTCCGCAACTACCGATCTCGGTGAATAATCGCGTCATGAGCAGTGAAGACGCCGACAAGCAAGAAGCAGCCAAAAAACTGCGCAACAAGGCGTTGCGCCTGCTCACCACCCGCGAGCATTCGCGCGAAGAGCTGCTGCGCAAACTCGCTCAGGCGAAGGTGAGCCGCTCGCGCCAGGAAGCGCGCGCGCCCAAGCCCGACAAAGACGACATTGCAACGCTCGTAGACGGCCTAGCGGCGCAAGGCTGGCAGTCCGATGACCGCTACGCCGAAGCGATCGTCCGCCGTCTGGCCGGGCAAGCTAGCCGCCGCTTCATCGGCGAAAAACTTGCGCAGGCAGGAATAAAAAAGGACGTGGCGGCAACCGCGCTTGAAGCGCTAGAGCAGGATGAAATGGCAGTTGCACTAGCGTTGTGGACACGCCGTTTCGGCGACGCGCCCAAAGACGACAAAGACCGGCAACGGCAAATTCGCTTTCTTCTGAGCCGAGGTTTCCATTTGGGCGATGCCTTCAAGCTGGTACCCAGAGCGGAGGCGGCTGTCAACCCGGAAACACGTGCGAACGCTGCACCTTCTTTTGGACGCAGCCGCTCGCCTGAAACCACGGCTGCCGACGACGCGGATGCGCCGGTTGAGTTCACGCGCACCTCAGAAACAAAGTCGTCCGCGGCGCCCAAAGCGCGCTCTTCGTTCGGTCGCGCCCGCCCGTGGGGCAGCAAAAACGACCGTCAATAGATAGTCGCGTTGCGGGCCTACCTCCCACTCTCACCTTACTAGCCTAACGGCGAAATAGAGAAACGCGGCTGCATTCTGATTTTCGTGCCCCCGCCGTCACGGGGGTGACTGTGGTCGGAATCCATGCTGCTCTACAAATCAATGAGCGCTCGAGGGCATGGGTCCGTGCCTTAAATCACCTTGATGAAGATTGGGCAGGGTGACCAATAAGGCTGCGCTTCCCTAGCGACACGGGCAACTACGGCCTTCACCCTGATGCCGTCAAAAATCGGCGCCGCGCTTAGCCTCCGGCCTGCGACTCATCCGCCGCATCCGCCCATCGTCGCGCAGCAGCTAATGCATTCAGCGCGTCACGCCCATTGTCGTTAAGCTAGTGTGTACGTCGTCACCCCCCACCCATCCAAACGCCCATCACGACCAAACTATGTCTGCCTCGCAATTTCCGCCGCTACAAAGCACGCCATCGACCAAGTACTGCACCAATTGCAGCACGCTGATGTCGCTCTACTCGCTGCCCGGCCACTACGGGCGCTCGGTGCAGATTGACGTTTGCCACCATTGCAATGCGCTGTGGTTTGATCAAGGCGAAAGTACGCAGCTTTCGCCAGACGGCACCGTCGCCCTATTTCAGCTCATCAACGAACGTGGCGGCACCTCCACCAACGCCGCCAGCAAGTTCAACGAAGGCCTGCGCTGCGTGACCTGTGGCACCGGCATGCGGCTGACTCAAGACCGCGTTAAAAATACCCGGTTTGCGTATCAGTCGTGCCCGAACGGCCACGGACGGCTCACCACCTTCTACAACTTCCTCGCCGAAAAGCAGTTCGTACGCGAGCTGTCGCAGGCGGAACGCACCAAGCTTGCCGTAAGCGTGCAACAGATTAAATGCTCCAGTTGCGCCGCCCCAGTCTATATTGGCAAAACAGACGCCTGCCAATACTGCCGCGCGCCAGTGTCGGTTTTTGACCGCGACGCCGCGAAAAAAGCTATCGACCATTACCTGCAAACGCGTCAACAGCAGTTGCCTATGAACGCGCCGGGCAATGCATCGAATTTCGGCTACACCGGCGGAAGCTCTGGCGTGGGCAACTTTGGCTATCACGGCGTAGACCTAGCGAGCGACATCCTGTTCGCGCTCGGTCGTGCTGCCACACGCGGCATCGGACCGGGCGGCGCCCGCATCGCACCCGCTATCGTCGGTGCGGGCGTAGGTGCTAATGCAGGCAGCACGCTCGCGGACGGCGGAACTGCAGCAACGGGTGGTTTACTCGAATCTATCGGCGCTGGCACTGGCCTCGGGAGCGGGACTAACGCCCTGCCCACCGCATCCGACGCGCTGTTCGGCTCCGGTTTCGGAAATGCGTTCAGTGCTGACTCGGGCGCATCGGTTTTGTCCGGCACGGGCGCCGGCCTCGTCGACAGTGCGGGCAATGCAATCTCAAGCGGCTTTGACCTTTTTCCAAACGCAGCCTCCGCATTACCAAGCGCCACCGACGCACTATTTGGTTCCACAGCAGGCAGTGCGGGCGACGTCACGGGTGGTTTCATGGGCGAGATCGGCAGCATGTTTTCTGATGCTGCTGCTTCGGGCATGGTGGACTCAGCGACCAGCGCTGCGGCCGATTTAGGCGGCAGCGCAATAGAAATGATCGGCAGCTCCGCGTTCGATGCCGCAGGCGACGTAGCCTCAAGCGCTGGCACAGGCGTCGTCGATTTGGTCGCTGACGGGTTGGGTAGTTTGCTGGACTCGCTGTTCGGCTAACGCTCGATCGTTGGCCTGGTTGGCCTGCTTGGTCTCGTTGCCCTCAGTGGCCATTGAAAGATAGTTAGCATTTCGCAAAAAGTGACGTTTCGGTAGTTCGCAAAACCTCCCTTTTCAAGCGCCGATGGGTAACAATTCCTAGGCCATGCCAAAACGACTTCGCGAGCCAAATACAGCGCCAGCAGCAGCGGCTTCCTCGCCAAGGAGTCGCATCAAACTGCTCGGCGATTTTTGCTCACCCGAAGAGCTCTGCCGCCAGTGGAATCACATGTCGCAAGGACAACTGCGGTGGAACGACTTAGAGTTCACGTGGAGCGACGCTGACATTGACTTCTACGTCATCATCAACCGCCCTTGGCCAGGCGAACACTACGTGCCGGCGCGCACCCTCGTGTTCCAGATGGAACCGTGGTGCGCTGAGGCGCACCAACATTGGGGCGTGAAAACTTGGGGCGAATGGGCGATGCCCGATCCGTCGCGATTTCTTCAAGTTCGGGGACATCGCACGCACCTCAATAATGCTTTTTGGCAGCTCAAAGCCACCTACGAGGAGCTGCGTACCAAGCCAATCGAAAAGACGCGTGTGCTGGCGTCAATCTGCAGCCCAAAGTACTTCGATCCGGGCCATAAAAAGCGTGTTGACTTCCTGAAGTTTCTTGAGCAAAAGAACGACGACATCGTCCGCGTCGAACTGTATGCCTACGACAATCCATTGGGATCTACCAGTTGGGTGGGGCCGCACCCAGCAGGCGAAAAAGATGCTGCATTGCTCCCGTACCGCTATTTTTTTTCCGCAGAAAATAATTGCGAACATAACTTCGTTACTGAAAAATTGTGGGAGCCGCTACTCACCGAAACGCTCTGCTTTTATTGGGGGACACCGAACGCCGCGGATTGGATCGACCCGCGCGCTTTCATGCCAATCAACCTCGATAATTTCGAGCAGGCGTTTGCAACGATGAAACGCGCGATCCTCGACAACGAGTGGCAGCGACGCATCGACGTCATCCGTCATGAAAAAAACAAAGTGCTGGAGCACTATCAATTCTTTCCTACGGTAGAGCGTGTTTTGCGTCACGAGTTAAAACTGCCCGCGCACCCCACAGACGCCGAGCTCACGTTGCACAAATACTTTGCCGACACGCTGGGTGCAGAGATTCGTAGCGCTGCCTTCATTCACTGCCTGACCCTTGGCCACGAAAATCTAATCCTCCGCGCGCTGCTAACGAGCATTGAAAATTCCGGATTGCTGCACCGCCTTGATCGGCTCTACGTCATCAATTACGGCGACGCACTCAGCCTGCCAGCAACGCTCGATCAACAGGCCGATCGTGTCAGGCTGGTTAACTATTCTGCCGACGCCAGTCGCGGCGAATGCCCGACGCTTGAACTGCTGCGCACGTTTGCAGCATGTCATCAAAACGCGCAAATACTCTACCTGCATACCAAGGGCGCGTCATACGCAGAACCCCGCCCGAGCGTTGTAGATTGGCGAGTGTTGATGTTGCATTTTCTGGTCGAAAAACATGCTGAAGTGCGCGCCCTGCTCGATGCACATGACGTGGTCGGTTGCAATCTGCTTGATCGACCACGCCGCCATTTCAGAGGCAACTTCTGGTGGGCCAATGCCAAATATCTAAGCAACCTAGCGCCCGTTCCCGTCGCCAACCGGCACCAAGCGGAATGGTGGGTGCTAGGTCCCGACACAGTGCAGGCACATAGTCTGCACAACTCGACGGTCGACCACTACGATCAGCGCTACCCCCGCTCGCGCTATGTTGCCGACACAACAGACGAGGCACAGCGCACCACGACTGCTGTTCACGATGCGGGCACGCCGCTGTCGGCGGTATGGCGGCATATGACCGTCGCTCAAAAATGGGGACGGAATGCGACGGCCCTCGAGCAGGCCACACAGTGCTCAGCTGACAACGCGCGTTGCGCATTTCAACTCGCGCAAAGCGCGTTCGACGCTGGCGAATTCGATCACGCGATGCTCGCCTACCGCGAGTGCGCGTTGCTGGGCGGCCACGCTGACGAGCGCTTCTACTCTTGCTATCGCGTGGCCTTCTGCATGCAGCAAGCTGGTATGTCGTTTGCCCAGGTAAGTGCGGCATGGCAAGCGTGTTTTGAACAACATCCACATCGTGCGGAGCCGCTGGTTCGTGCGGCGGAGCTTGCTCGCCAAAACAATCAATGGCCGCTGGCCTATGCGTGGGCCAAGCGCGCAGCGAGCATTGCGACACCTGATGCCGGCGCGCGATTTCTAGAGGCGGCAGACTATGAGTATCGCGCACTTGACGAGCAGGCCATCGCCGCCTTTTACTGTGGACATCATGACGAAGCGTTCGCTCTGTGCACGGAGCTGCTTGATAGGCGCGCGCTACCCTTAGGCGAACGCGCGCGGATCGAGGCCAATCGCGACTTCTCGGTGCCCCACATCAGAGATACGTTGACGCAGTACAACGCGACGCTGGTGGCGACACTGTGCGCAAAGCTTCCTGTGACCGAGCCGCGCGTGACGTTGTCGATCACCAGTTGCAAACGACCCGGGCTGTTCGTGGCCACGGTGTGTTCGTTTATCAACGCCTGCATCGACATCGATCTGGTGGATCGATTCATTTGTGTCGACGACAACTCAAGCGATGCTGATCGACGCCAGATGCAGCAGCTGTTCCCGTTCTTCGAGTTCATCTTCAAGCCAGCGCAACAAAGCGGACATGCAAAAAGCATGAATCTCATTGCCGACGCAGTAGGCTCACCGTGGATCATTCATCTCGAAGACGACTGGCACTTTTTTGCACGACGCGAATACATCCGACCTGCGCTAAAAATTCTCGAACACGACAGCGAAATTGGGCAAGTGCTGTTCAACCGTAACTACGCCGAGACACTAGTTGACCGCGAAATCCCCGGCGGCTTTTTGCGTCGTTCGCAAGGCAGTGACAAACGCTATCTGTTGCATCAACACCTTGACCCGTCAAGCGACGCACACCAACAGTTTCAGGCCAGCCACGGACGCCACAGCAACGCCTACTGGCCGCACTTTTCGTTGCGACCCGGTGTGTGGCGCGCAAGCGTGTTGCCGCGTGTCGGGCGCTTCGACGAGTCAGCTTCTCACTTTGAACACGATTACGCCAACCGCTATTTGGGCGCAGGCTTTTGCACTGCATTTTTCGACGGGGTTTACGCGCTGCACACTGGGCGCCTCACCTCGGAGCGCGGCGACAGCACGGTGCGCAACGCCTATCAGCTCAACGCGCAAAGTCAGTTTGGTGAGACGGCAAGAACTCCGCCGGCTAGCGATGCCTTGGCTTCGTATGCACGCCTGCGCTCGCGTGTAAAGCTGGTCGGCAACTGGGCATCGAGCGCTGATCTAGCACTCGCGCTTGAACAACAATCAAAAGGCGAGCAGCGATGGCATGACATCGAACTGACCACCGACGACGACGCCGACTATTTCGTGCTGTTCAATCATCCCGGTCGTCATCGCGAGCATTTTGTTGAGGCGCGCACCATCGTCTTTCAGATGGAGTCGCCGCAAGCGGTGGCGGGATGGCGCGACTGGGCGCACCCCGATCCACGTCGCTTTATTCAGGTACGTAGTCACGATCGATTTGCTAATGTGAGCGAGTGGCATCTCGCGCAAACCTGGCACCAGCTTAGTGAGCATTCGCCGACTAAATTGAAATCGATCTCCGCCATTGTCTCGTCAAAAATTAGCGACCCAGGACAGGCGTTGCGTGTCAGTTTTTTGCATTGGCTGGAGGCGCATGGCACCGCTATCGACCTATTTGGTCACGATAATTTACATGGTTTTCGCCGACATTTAGGCGCTTTGCCCGCGCGCGATAAAAGTACGGGTTTAATGCCCTACCGCTACACGATCGCAGTCGAAAATAGCGCGCACGACAACTATTTCACTGAAAAAATAATAGATGCGCTGCTGTCGGAGTGCCTGCCCTTTTACTGGGGCTGCCCGAACCTAGCGACACATATTGATCCGCGCACCTTCATCACGCTGCCACTAAACGACTTCGCGGCGGCGCAACAAATTATCGAAGACGCCATCGCTCACGATGAGTGGAGCCAACGCATCGCGGTGATCCGTTCGGAGAAGCGACGCATACTCGATCAACTGCAAATATTTCCAACGGTGGCGCGCATTATCCGTGGTCATCAACTGGCCGAGCGCCTCGCGATTCGACTTGTTAATCTAGATCGCAGAACCGACCGCCTCGCTTCGTTTTGGCATCGCTTCAACGAGGCGGCCGGCGCAGCACTTGCCCAACGGGTGCAAATATTTTCGGCCGTCGACGGCCTGGCGCTCGCGCCCACCGCCGCGATTACCCACCTATTTCGCGGTAACGATTTCGGTTTTCGGCGCGGCGTGGTGGCGTGTGCGTTAAGTCATTTGGCGCTGTGGACGGAACTGGCCAACAGTGAGGGCTCGACACCCGCCTATCTGATTTTTGAGGATGACGTAACACTGTGCCCAGGCTTCGATGGACAGTTGGTTGAGCTGTGTGCCGACCTCGAACAAAACCATCGCACGTTTGATTTGGCGCTACTCGGCCACTGCGATTGGCACCCCAGTCGCGACGACGACTTTCAGCAAAATCTGCGCCCCGCGCGATTTTGCCAATTTGATGGATCTCGCTATCTTGGCGGTACATTTGCCTACATCGTGTCACGACAGGGAGCACAGCGGCTACTGGCGATCGCCGAGCGTGACGGTATTCAAAATGGCATTGACCGCTTTGTGCATGTGAAGGAAGGCGAACTCGAATTGCTAATGGCCACGCCGCATGTCGCATGGGCACCGCTGGCGCCGCCCGCATCAGGCCTGGACAGCGACATTCAAAATGATTTTGAAGCGTTGTAAGCGGCAACCAAGCTCCGACGTAATGCTTGCGGCTGCCAGTGATTGGTGCTGGCGCACAACGTTAACAGTGACCGCGCAGCGAACTTCAGGCCGCTACAACCGCTGACCCATTTCTCGCACGGCTTCGTAGCGAAAACACGTCGTTAAATGATCGTTAACCATGCCGCAGGCTTGCATGTGGGCGTAGACGATGGTGGAGCCTACGAATTTGAAGCCAGCCTGCT
This sequence comes from Burkholderiales bacterium, assembly GCA_014378555.1. Taxonomy (GTDB): domain Bacteria; phylum Pseudomonadota; class Gammaproteobacteria; order Burkholderiales; family Casimicrobiaceae; genus Casimicrobium. The sequence continues at coordinate 8,170 of JACMNN010000052.1, forward strand.
TTAACGCATTCGATAGTGCGTCAGATTCAGGCGTAGTGGCCTTGACCTCGGCTCTACTTTGAACGGCGTTTTGTTTCGGTTTGCCGTTGACGTATTTCCAGAAAAAATCAGTGAGTGCCATCTCGGGACGGGCGGCGCTTTCGCGTAGCGTTTGCAGTGCCTGAGCGTTGTTGATGGTGGCGCGGATCTTGAGTTGATTGCGAATAATGCCCGCGTTCAGCAACAGCGTTTGCACTTTTTCTTCGCCATAGTTCGCGATTATTTCTACGTTGAAATTATCGAATGCGTTGCGATAGTTTTCGCGTTTGGCGAGCACGGTTTGCCATGACAATCCGGCCTGTGCGCCCTCAAGAATGAGCATCTCGAACATTTTGTGTTCGTCAAAGCACGGCACGCCCCATTCTTGGTCGTGATATTTTTCATAGAAGTCAGGGACGCCAGTAGCCCAGAAGCAGCGGCTTTTTTCGGTTGTCATGTCAGACCATGATGGTTGAAAGCGGCGCACGCCGCGAAAAGATAGCGCTCGATCGTTGTGATTCGCGGATAGCGAAAGTGGTTACTAGCGGCAGATGCAACGCGCCTCACGCAGCAGCACTTGGCAGCAACGCGCCCTGCTCGTCAAAGTTAAACATTGCTCCGTATGCCACCTCCCAATAGTAGCCATCGGGGTCGCTGAAGTAACCCGCGAATCCGCCCCAAAACGTAGCTGCTGGTGGCTTCACTATGCGGCCGCCAATAGTGCTCACACGACCAAAAATTTCGCGTACTTCGAGTTCGGAACGCGCGTTGTAGGCTAGCGAAAATCCGGCGAAGCCACTGCGGATTGCAGTGATATCTGGCGCAATGTCTTTTGCTAATTCGGCCAGCGGATACAAGCTCAACCAAACGCCCGGCAGCTCGATGAAGCGCACCCCGTCGTGAGTTTTGTTCGGCGGTGTTGCCAGCACTTGTTCATAAAACGCGGTGGCGCGATCGAGATCGGCTACACCTAACGTGATCATGCTCATGCGTGGAATTTTCACCTTGACTCCCTGACCATTAATTTCTAAATATTAAATCAGCCATCACGGGTTGGGCAGCTTCCGCTTAGCGAACCAACTGCCCGACAAAATGCCACCGCCGACGATGAAAAACAGCGGCAACATGCCAGTGCTCGCTGAGAGCAGGCCGAACACCAAAGGCATCGTCCATTGGCTGGTGGAAATCAGGGTCATGCGCATGCCGTTGACCTCACCCGAGCGCCCCGGCGGTGCGGCGTCATGCAGCATCGCCAAGATAATCGGTTGACTGGCGCCGAGGCCGAGACCTATAACGAACGACAGCGTCAGCATCAGCGAATAATTGTGCGCAAACGCGAAGGCGATAAACGTGACGCCAGAGATCACCATCGCCGTGATCATCACGCCGCGTTCGCCCAGTCGCCGCGTGAGCACCGGCATAAAAAAGCGCACCACCAGCACTGCAACGGCGAACAGCGACAACACCGAGCCGATCTGGGTGGCGGTTAAATTTAGCTCGCTGCCGAGCACCGGCACCATGAAGTTGTACAGGTCCCAGCCCACGGTGATGAAGCAAGCGGTGACCAGCGTGTTGCGCAACACCGGGATGCCGAACAGTTCGCGCGCGCCGCCGTCGGGCTCGGTGGAGCGCGGCTCGCCCACCGGCACTTTCAGCCACCGCGACGCAAACAATACGGCGGCCACCGCTGGAAATACCGCGAGCGCGCCAAACGCAGCGCGATAGCTCACCTGATCGATCATAAAGCCGGCAATCAACGGGCCGAGAAAGCTCGACACCGAGAAGCCCATCGACATCACGCTGAATGCGCGCACTCGGTTTGCGCTGCCGCCGAGCAAACCCACCGCATATTGCGACGAGGCAGCGATCATCATCCAGCCCACGCCAATGGTGGCGGCACACAACGCGAGCATCCAAAGCGTCGGCTCGATGGCGGCCATGAAAGCGCCGACGGTCATCAATGCGCAACCCACCACCAGCGGTCGACGTAGCGGCACCCGATCGACCATGCGGCCGACGCGAATCGCTACGAACGCTGGAATGATGTTGAACATGGCAGTGAGCACACCGACCCACAGCGCGCCGCCGCCCGCCTTAATAGCGGCAAGCGATGTTGCGATACGAATGCCGTTGAAGGCGGTGTGCGCGATGATCAGCAGCAGCACCAGAATGTAGAGCTCACTCGGCAAACCAACTGGCTGCTCGGCGCGATGGGTGGCTTGAGAGATTGCGTCGTCTGCTGACGAACGCAGATCAGGGCTGGGCGGCGTGGGGCGTTTCAAGCCCTAATTATCGCGCGGCTCTCGTACTGGATGCGCTGCACGTTCCAGCTTTCAGCGCAAAGCTATGCTGCGTGGTGGCTTGCACCGATAAACGCTAAAAGTCGGTTATTTGCCTTTTACTCATGCTATCCATATCGGACAGGGGTTCCCGCGCAAAGCTGACGCTCACCGCAAGTTCAATGCAGCAACGCGGTCAAGGCAGGCCAGCAAAATTCGGCGTGCGTGATAGCTTTCAATTTTTAAAAAGGACAGCCTGATGCACAGCGCAAAAATGGGTTGGTGCTTGCGAGCGATCGCGTTGCTTGGCCTGTGTCTGAGCACCTGGGCCATCGCCAAAGAACCGCCGATCCTGCTTGCCAACGTCCTCGGCCCGAACGTCGACGTTACGCAATATTTGGTCAGCGAGAAATACGACGGTGTGCGTGCCATTTGGGATGGCAAAACGCTGCGCTACCGAAGTGGTCGCGTGGTGCCGGCGCCAACGTGGTTCATCAGCAAATTGCCGGCCACGCCGCTGGACGGTGAGCTGTGGCTAGCGCGCAGAAAGTTTGATGAACTGTCCGGCATGGTGCGCAAGAGCACACCGGTTGACGCGGAGTGGCGGCGCATCGCGTACATGGTGTTCGAGCTGCCTGACGCACCGGGCACCTTCGAACAGCGCTCCGAAAAAATTGCTGAGATTGTCGCAGCAGCTCAATGGCCGCAACTGCGCGCGGTCGAACAAACGCGCGTGGCCAACCGGGCCGAGCTGAAGCGCCGCTTTGATGCAATCGTTGCGGGCGGTGCCGAGGGCTTGATGCTGCATCTGGCCGCTGCGCCGTATGTCACAGGACGCAGCGACGTGCTGCTCAAATTAAAGCCGCTGCTCGACACCGAAGCGGTGGTGGTGCGGCACCTGCCGGGCAAAGGAAAATACGTTGGCCAAATGGGCGCGCTTGAACTGAAAACTAAGGACGGCATCGTGTTTCGCTTGGGCACCGGATTCACTGACACGGTACGTAGCAATCCGCCGCCCGTGGGCAGCCTTGTCACCTACACCTACCGCGAAATCACGCCATCAGGCAAGCCACGATTTGCCAGCTTTGTGCGGCTGCGCGATGATCCGTAATTGCGCCACGTCAGTAAAAAATAACCGCTATCCGTGCCACCGACGGGCACGACAGCGGGTAGCGTTCAAGGTCTGCGTTCCGGCAAGCGCATCGTTCGATTAAGGCAAGATTAGCCCGCAGTTTGACACCAGCCATGAACGCAATTCAGCACCCGTTTTGCGGGCAGAACTGGAGAGCTGCAGCCCGCCAGTCAATCCTGTGTCGCGGAAGCCAAGCAGCGCGCGCATCACAATCAGTGCGTCTTTGCTGTTGACCACGTTGTCGCCGTCAACGTCGATAAACAATCCGGCCCGCATCGCCTCCACTGCATTTTGAATGGTTGCTGCAGTGACAACACTGGTTGGATTTTTAGCGTTGGCGGTGAGGTCCACGCTGGGCGTTAAATTAGCGATGTAGCGCATCAGCAATAACCCATCAGTTTGCGGCAGCACTACGCCGTCGCGGTCAAGGTCGAGACGGCAGGCGGCGTTGGTCAGCGCAAATGCGGCGGTTTGCAGTCCGGCGGTGGCCGTGGCGCTGAAGCTACCGGGTGTCGTGTTGGCAGTGAGAATCGGCGCGCTAGCCACCCCGTTGACGTCGGTGGTAACCGAACTCACCGCCGCGAACGTGCCCGTAGCGCCAGTGCTTGGAAGCGTGAAGATCACCGACTTGCCAGACACCGGATTGCCACTGCCGTTTTTGACCAATGCCCGCAGCACGGTGCCAAACGGTGTGCCAACGCCGGTTGTTTGCACTGATCCGGCCTGCGCGGTGATGCTGTAACAAGCGCCGGCTTGAGCAATGACGGCGTCAAACGGGGTGTTGCTGATGTTGGTAAACGCGACGTCGTCAATTTCCCAACCGGGAGCGCCCACCAAATTATCTGTGCCAATGACAAATCGCACGCGCACCGATTGCCCAGCGTACGCAGTGCCAAGGCTCACCGTCACGGTTTCCAGCGCCGGGTAGGCGGGGCTTGTTTGCACGTAAGCGTTCAATCCTTCCAACGGGTTTCCAGCCCCGCTGAGTAACAGCACGCCGCTGTATCCGGGCGACGCCGATGCGCCGATGTCAGACCAGGTGACGCCGTTGTCAGTACTGATCTGAATTTGGCCACCGTCGTAGTTGCCGCCAGCGTCAAACTCAAAGCTGAAGCGATGACGGAAGGTGAACGAGAAATTTCCGCTCGCAGCCACGTTCAGCAGCGGTGATTGCAACCAATTGATCTGTGGCGAGCTGCCATCTGGACCCAGCCAACGGTGGTCGGTGACGCCCAGCTCGATACGCTTCCAGAGCATCGACGCGGTCGGATTTGCAGCGCTAGTGCCGGTTGTCCAGGTCGTGTTCGTGCTTTCAACATTGTCGGTGGCCGATTGATTTGGCTTCTGGTCAACGTTGATCCGAAACGCTGCAAGCGACGTAACCGGGCTGGCCACAGCAAAGCCAGGATCGCTCACCGATACGGTGACATTGGTGGTCTCAATGCCGACCGCGCCGAGCAGCCTAATGGGCAGGGTCACCAAAAACGATTGTCCGGGAGTGCTCGCGGGAATGCTGAAGCTCACACCGTTAGGGAAGGTCACCTTGGCGTTGGACGAGCTGACAGTGCCAGTTGTTGCCGAAAGGGTTGTGGTTCCCACGTTTCTCAGGCTGACTGTCAGGGTGCCCGTTTCGCCGTTGTCAAGGAAGCCGTCGGCATCGCAGTAGGCCGGTGCGTCGGTGATCACGGCGCCGTCGATGGCAATGGCCCCGCCGACGGCAAAGCTCTCAACCACGCCGGAATTGTCGCTGGAGAAGCGATCTGGCGACACCGCACCAATGCCAGCTCCGCGCTTGGCAAATCCGGCATAGCAGAGTGCGTGGTCGGTCAGATCCTGCGCTCGAATCACAGCGAGCAACGCGTCACGCGCCTCAGTAAATGTGGGCTGCGCTGGCGTCAATTTGTAGCCGCCGACTAGATAGCGCTTCATGCGATCCTGCGCTTGAGCAAAGGTCAATCGCGTGGTGTCGTTAAGCAGGTTGCTGTAGCACTCCCACAGCATCGACGCCCACACTTCACCGGTGTTGTGGACTTCGGCGTTGTTGGCGCCGTCGGCTCCGAACGCAGGAGCGGGTGACGCTGGCAGCGCCACGCCGTTGGTCACGTGCCGAAAGGTCAGCGGATTTTTCGTCAGATCGCGCGAATATGGATAGCGGCGGATGCCGGTGTAGAAAGCATTGTTGCGCGCGTCGGGCGCTAAATCTGAAACGCCACGGACATAGCTCCCCATCGCGTAAGTGCCGCCGAAATTAGCGTTGTTTGTGAGCGCAGAATCTGTGCCTTTGACCAGCATCAGCATCGAGTGGAAATCAGCCCAGCCTTCACCCATGCCTCTTGCAAGATTAGTTGTGAGGCCACTCGCGTTAGCAACCAAACGGTTGCTGATGTAGTGTCCCCATTCGTGCGCGATGATGCCGTTATCGAGCGTGCCGTCGCGATTGATGCCAACCGCGCGCGCAACTCGGGCGCTGACAACCGCGGGCAGCGCCAATTGTGACTTGATGGCCGTCCCGTCGCTCTGCAAAATCACCATCGTCGGGATGGTGATTGTCGGGTCGGTTCCGCCCACGTTGCCGATACCGGCTGCGTTGTTGGCCAGCAAGACGGCAACGGCGCCCGCGTTCTGTGCGTTTTTGACTTGAACTTCAAAACCGCAATTGCCGATATCAATCAGCGCAATCTTGCCAGTGACCGCCGCGACGCCAGCCGCGCTGAACGCGGCACAGGCAAGCCGATCTGCTACCGGTGGGTACGCAACCGCATTGGTCCGGTCGAAAGCCTGAGGACCGAACGCGGCGATGCCGCTTGTTTTGATCCCGGCAATAGCCGCTGGCGCGGTGATTTTCACTAATTGCGCACCGGCGCCGCTGTAGACATACATGCGCATGCGCGGACGCCAGCCGTCGGCAGGCGTACTCATGTTGGCATTGTTGAGCGCCGCGAAGTCTTGCCCCTCCGCGAAGATCGAGTCGTTGCCCGCGCCGCCGCGACCGAAATTATTAGTCTGTGCGTTGCCCGACACCTCGTCAAAGCCTGCGTCGTAGAACCAGTCGTGCAGCCAGTTGTTCATATAGAACAAATTGGTGACCGAAGCCATCACCTGAGATTTGCTGACGTTGGGGACGGCTGCGGTGTTGTAGCTGTAATCGAATGTATTGAGGGCATTGGTGCAAGCATGAAAGTCGCCGCCGGCAGGCGCAACCGCAGTGTTGCATTCAGCAGGATCAACCGGACCGAAGTTGTCCGGCGTGACCAGATCAGCGAACGCTTCAACGTTGTTGCCGAGCGTGGTGGTCGCGCCCGGTGCAAGCCACGGATCGTTACGGCTAAACGGCAGGTTCTGCAACGAAATCAGATTGGGCGTAACAAACGGCCCCTGATAACCGTCGGCAACGCCGGTTGGATGTGGAAAGCCATTGCGGCCGGTCGGTCCGGGAAACGGCAGATTGTTGCCACCTAACTCGGCGAACACGCGATACGAGAACGCCACGTCAGCGGTCTGGTTATGCCGAAACAGCACGGTTGCGTCAGTAGCCGACACGACATAGGCATAGCTGTCGACGCCGAACGGAACACGGCCGTCGCGCACTTGCACTTCAACGTAATACGCCGGAACGAGTTGAGTCGGCAGGCGGAATAGCACTGGCTTGACGCGAACCGGAATCGCGAGCTGCGAGCCGTCAGCGCTCAACGTGCCGGGCGCGAGATCAAAATGTTGATAGCCGTCACGCGCCTCAACGGCGCGCAACTGCGCCGCCGTTCCGGCCGCAAAAGACCAGTCTTCGAGCGCGACAGCCGCTGCCGATTCAGGCGGAATTGCAAACGGCGCCGTGCCGTCACCACCCGTGATGAAACCGCCAATCGCCACCAGATTAAGATCCGCACCGAGCAGCACTGCGGCGTCTTCACGGAACACCTCGATACCGTTGATCTGATTGCGAAACTTGACAATGGCGCCACCGTTTGGCAGCGGCTGCGAAAACAGCAGCGGCACGTCGTTGGCGTTCTGCGCAGCGAGTCGGTAGAGCGAACCGAGTCCGCCTAAAAACGCGCGCGCCGCAGCGACCGGGTTAGCAGGCGCGGTGGCAGCAATCGCGGACACCTGAGCGGTCACATCGCCGCCTCGTTGCGCCCACAAGAAGCTCGGTACGCCAAGCCGCGAATCGATCGTCACTTCGCCTCCGGTCGCAGCTTTTTTGAGTGACGAAACTTCGGGGCTGGGCGCTGCGCTAGCCAGCGCGTCAATGCTGCGAAGGTTTCGCGCCAGTAGCGCCGTGCTGGCGAGCGTGACAAGCAAGGCAACCGCCAGCGGTCGCCGCATGCGACTCAGCATGCCGACAGAAATATGTGTGCGAACCATTAGAACAACCCCTATAACGGTGACCATGTGCGTTTTGCAACCACGCACGGTGTAAGTGGTGGCTATCAAATCAACGCTTTGTGCCGAGTGGCAAAACGCACCACTCGGATTTTTCTTGCGGTCAGTGTAACAAGCGTACAAGCTGCAGGCAACACTGCGTTTTACGCGCGCTGGCCACCAGCGCCCGGTCCATCGACATCGAGCAATGCAGCGCACAGAAGTTACCGTTGGTGGCGGTATTGCGTTCGGTGCAACGGCGCGGCGATCGATAGGCGTCGCGCCTAGGCATGCGATCACGATCACGAACACGATCAGGAGCGCGCCATGAGCGCAGCTTGCAGCAAGCCAAAGCCAATCCGCTCCTGCTCTAGGCGAAGATTGTTGGCAATCGCGTTGTTGCGCGATGCCACCTCACGCCGCGCAGTGGTGTTGACCAACGCCCCGAACGGTGTGAGATCGTAGCCTTAATCGATAACAGCAACTGCACCGTCCAAGGTATCAAGCCATAGCTGTGAAGGAATTTCACCCGTCGTTACGTTGCGCAGAGTGTCCTACCACTGTTGCACCTGCGCATCCAACTCGGCAACAGAAATCCGATGCAAAAGGCCAGCCTTTGCTTGTCGTCTCGATACCCAACGATACAGAGCTTCCGTATCGCGATAATTTGCCGGCTTGGTTGCGCGCGTCGGCAAGCTTTGACCAGGCAATCCTGCGCATGTTGGGCGATTCAACCATGCGATGAACAAAACTGGCAGTAGCGCGGCCGATTCAGCTGCTAATCATCGAGCGCTTGCGTTTCAGCACGAGGTGGGTTGCCTGATATGGCGGCAGAATTCATGAAAACTATGCCACGGCATAGCTTCGCTCGCGTCAGCTTGTTTACGCCATCGCAATGACGATCAAGCGGTACGGTTTAGCCAATCGGGAAAACGATTTGTGGCGCTTTGCAGAGCTGCCTCTGCTGAGCTATTCGCCTTCGCCAAACTTGTCGTTGATTAGCGCGACTAAGCCGTCCATGGCGGCGGCCTCGTCTTCGCCGTCGGTTTCAATCATGATCGTCACGCCTTTGCCTGCGGCGAGCATCATGACGCCCATGATGCTTTTGGCGTTGACGCGGCGGGTGTTGCGTTCAAGATTGACTTCGCACTTGAAGCTGGTGGCAAGCTGGGTGAGCTTGGCTGACGCTCTGGCGTGCAGACCCAGTTTGTTGACGATTTCGATGTCGCGTTTTTGCATTATCGAGTTATATCAGTCGCGGATAAAAATGTAATCAATGCGCTCAATGCCGATTCATGACCGGCGTGCCTTCGTTGGCGGCGGAGTGGGCGACTCGGGGGCCAAGGATGGGGTCAGCTTCGATGTGAAACACGCCTTCGCAGCCGCCGGAGACGACGCGTTTGAGCATGATCTCCATTCCGCGCGATCGGTAGGTAACGGCGCGCACCAGCATTGGCACGTTGGCGCCTGCTACGCCTTCAACGCGCCCAGCGACCAGCAGTCTGCAAGCGAGATTCGACGGTGTGGAGCCAAAAATATCAGTGATCACCAGCACGCCTTCACCTCGGTCGACCGCGGCCACGAGTCGCTGCGCGGTGGGCAGCAAGCTTCGCGCATCATCGGTGCCAGTGACCTGCAAGGAGGTGATGCCGTCGGGTCGTTTGCCCAGAAGATGGGTCATGCACTGAATCAGGGAGTCACCGAGATTGCCGTGCGCAATGATAAGAATACCAATCATGACTAGATTCGTGCCTTCGCGTCGCTTTAACCGCCCCCTTTTGTCTGCGAGCCTTCACTGCAGTTTTTTCGTCTTGCCCTCTAATGTGACAAATTTATGACGACAAAATAATGGTATCAGGGAAATTGTTGCGCTGCAAAAAATGCACCACTTTAGCGTTTGACTGCAGTTTCCAGGTTGCGGATAAAAAGGTCCGCAACATCAAATCCCGTCTGCGCGGCGATCTCTACGAATCCGGTGGGACTGGTCACGTTGATTTCGGTGACTTTGTCGCCGATCACATCTAAGCCCACTAGAAATAGCCCTTCGGCCCATAGCCGCTTGGCCATGGTTTCAGCAATTCGCTGGTCGGATTCGGTCATCGGTCGTGCTTCCGGGCGTCCGCCCGCTGCCATGTTGCCGCGATTTTCGCCGGTCATCGGAATACGCGCCAGCGCATACGGCACAACCTCACCTGCGATTAACAAAATACGCTTGTCGCCGTCAACAATGGCGGGGAGATAGCGCTGCGCCATGATGCTCTGAGTGCCAAGCAGGGTGAGCGTTTCGATGATGACGTTCAAATTCGCATCCGCCTCACGCACCCGAAAAATGCCGCTGCCGCCCATGCCGTCGAGCGGCTTAAAGATGGCGTCTTTGTGCTCGTCGACAAACTCGCGCAGGACGGCGGCAGAACGCGTGACCACCGTCGGCGCGATCATGTCCGGATGCTTCAAAATCGACATTTTTTCGTTGTTGTCGCGAACCGCGCCCGGGCGGTTGAACACCCGCGCGCCTTGATCCATAGCGCGCTCGAAAAGATACGTGTGATAGACATATTCCATGTCAAACGGCGGGTCCTTGCGCTCGATTACGGCATCAAAAGCGGTCAGCGGCAGCAATATTGTCGCTGCGACGTCGTACCAATGATGATCATCGGCGCTGACCGTCAGCGGCACCGCGTTAGCCTGCACGCTGCCGTTGCGGCAAAACACGTTGCCTGGCTCAATGGCGAACAGCGAATGGCCGCGAGCCTGCGCAGCGCGCATCATGGCAACGGTTGTGTCTTTGTAGGCCTTGAGCTTGGCCAGTGGGTCGAGGTGAAATGCGATTTTCATGACGGTGAGGATAGCGGCGTCGCGTTTTGGCGATCAGCTTTTTGCTGCAAGCGCCATTAAGCTTGGTTTAACTCTCTATTTTGCTTGAAGTTGATTATTTGCAAAATAGGCCGTTAGGCTTTGTTATCTAACCCATACAGCAAAAAGCTGTTACTTCTTTTTTGCGGGAACAACCGTTGGGTCCGAAATGACCTTCTGCTCAGCGGCCAACGTTTTTTCTGTGGTCGTCTTTGCGTTTTCGAGGTCAATCAAGCGCGACAACCGGTCGCGATCACTGGCGTAAAGCGCGGTCAGCGCTTCAAAGTCGTGGCGTTTACTGACGATCGCAGCCCTAGCGCGCGGCAGCTCAGATTTCGCTTCGAGCAGCACCATGCCGGCGGTCTTCACCAGCGTAGCTTTCGGCGCCGGTGCCGGGGCAACAGGCTTGCCGGCGACTGGCGCTACGGCAGGCGCGGGCACTGCGACCGGCCCCGTGACCGGCGGCAAAAATCGTCCGTCACTGGCAATGATTTGGTTAAGTACGACTTCGCGGTCCTGCAACGTGCGAATGTCGGCGGCAACCGTACTCAATGCGCGATCGCGTACCCGGTCGTAGTCCAGCAAGCTGGTGTAGGTGTTCAGCAATGCCTTATCTTTGCGATCATGCTCGTCCTGCGCGGCTTTGATCTTCGCAGCCTCTACCGCCCTGAGCGACGCCAAGCGCTTCTCCTCGGCCGTCGCTGCGCGATCAGTGCTGAATTTAACCGTGCCATCGGAGCGCAATTCTTTGCGCGCGCGGTCGGTGCTTGCCGGCGGAATGGTGTCGGTGTACTGCGTCTTACCGTTCTCGTCGACCCATTTGTAGACCTGCGCGTGGCCGGCGGTTGCGCCACACGCAGCCAACAGCACCGCGGACACCACCAGCCCCTTCCACCGTCGCTCCGTGTTTTGTTTTTGATGTTGCAACGGCCGCCACTTTGGAGGACTCTTAGACCACCCCATATTTTCCTCGGTACACCTCTATCTTGCCCCTGAACTCAGTCAGCGCGTTATTGGCGCTGACCAGCGCAAGCACATCCGGCAACGAAGCGATGGCAATCACCGGGATGCCAAACTGCGCTGTAACCTCCTGTACAGCAGAGAGCGTGCCAGTGCCGCGTTCCATGCGATCCAACATAATCAAAACGCCTGCCGGTTCGGCCCCGTGCTCGCGGATGAGTTGCACTGACTCACGCACGCTGGTGCCAGCGGTGATCACGTCGTCGACGACAAGCACCCGACCGGCCAGTGGCGCACCGACAATCAGGCCGCCTTCGCCGTGGTCTTTGGCCTCTTTCCGGTTGAATGAATACGGCAAATTGTGCCCTTTTTCGGCAAGTCCGATGGCCAGCGCCGACACCAGCGGAATGCCTTTATAGGCCGGCCCATAGATCATGTCGAACGGGACGCCGGAGGCCAGTGCAGCGTCGGCGTAATAGCGGCCCAGCCGCGCCAACGTGTCGCCGGTGTTGAACAACCCGCTGTTAAAAAAGTAGGGCGACAAACGTCCCGACTTGGTTGTGAACTCGCCGAAGCGCAGCACATCGCATTCGAGCGCAAAGCGCAAAAAATCCTGACGAAAGTTATTCATAGAAGTCGTGGCGGTAATGGCGGTCATAGCGATGGGCGGGTGATGAACATGAGAAACAGCGCAAACCGCGCCGCTCGTGGAAAATTAACAACTCCCGTATTTTCCCGCGTCTTGCGATCGAAGGTCATCTTACTCATGCGCATTGTCACTTTAAACGCCAACGGCATCCGTTCCGCCCACAACAAAGGTTTGGCCGAATGGATGGGCAAACTGCGCGGCTGGGACGTGTTTTGCCTGCAAGAAATGAAGGCGAATTTCGAGGATGTGCCCGAGGAAATGCTGCGCCCCAAAAAAAGCCACGGTCACTTTTTTCCCGCTGAGCGCAAGGGCTATTCAGGCACCGCGCTGTGGTCGAAACAAAAGCCGTTGAACGTTGTGAAGGGCTTTGGCGTTGGCGAATTCGATGGTGAAGGCCGATATTTAGAAGCTGATTTTGGCCCATTGGCGGTCGTATCGCTGTATCTACCGTCAGGCGCTGCCGGGCCGGAACGTCAGGCCAGCAAAGATCGTTTTCTGGTGGCTTTTGTCGCGCACTTGAAGGCGCTGCGAGCCTGCGGCAAGGAGATCGTCATTTGCGGTGATTTCAATATCGCCCACAAAGAAATCGACCTAAAAAATTACAAAAGCAATAAGAAAAACTCAGGCTTTTTGCCCCATGAACGCGAGTGGTTGACCCACGTTTTCGACCAGATTGGTTTCGTAGACGTATTCCGCACCCTAGACCAACGCCCCGAGCAGTACACCTGGTGGAGTAATCGGGGCGACAGCTGGAACAAAAACGTAGGCTGGCGACTGGACTACCAAGTAGCCACGCCAGGGATAGCTGCGACCGCCAAAGCAGCGTCAATTTACCTAGAGCAACGGTTCTCAGATCACGCGCCGTTGGTGATTGACTACGAGTTCAGTTTGTAAGGGTCTATTCCCGTTCCCGGTCGCCGTTCCCGTTTCCGTGCCGCACTTCCGTTTCCGCGCCCGCTCCCCCCCCCATTTCCGTTCGCCCTGAGCGCAGCGAAGGGTCTGATGCATCGAGGCGGTTTATTCCCCGTTCGCCCCATCGCGAAGCGATCAAATATTGCCGCGCAGGGTCCCCGTTGATTGGCCCCGAGAAGCGCAAGAAAAAAGCGATAAGAACGGCCCGCTGTTTGAGCGCAGCGAGTTCGGGCCGTTCCGCTTTTTTCTGAGCATCGCAGGAATAGGCCAATCGTCGGAGTCGCCTTTTCTTTGGTTACTTGCTTTTGGCGAAGCAAAAGAAAGTGACTGCCCCGCGGCATAAGCGGTCCGTGGCAGACGAGCCACCTCGATCCATCAGACCCTTCGCTGCGCTCAGGGCGAACGGGTTACCGGGCACGGGACACCGGGAGCACACCCCCAGATTTCATCGGACCCTTCGCTTCGCTCAGGGCAAACGGGGTGTGATGCGGTTACGTTGCAAACTCTACTTCCCGAAACCCCAACCCTCATCGCGAAGCGATCAAATATCCGTCCGACGGGTCCCCGTTGATTGGCCTCGAGAAGCGCAAGAAAAAAGCGATAAGAACGGCCCGCTGTTTGAGCGCAGCGAGTTCGGGCTGTTCCGCTTTTTTCTGAGCATCGCAGGATCAGGACAATCGTCGGGGTCGCCTTTTCTTTGGTTACTTGCTTTTGGCGAAGCAAAAGAAAGTGACTGCCCCGCGGCATAAGCGGTCCGTGGCAGACGAGCTGACTCGATGCATCGGACCCTTCGCTGCGCTCAGGGCAAACGGGATGCGGAGAACGGGAAACGAACCGCGAGACTTGGTCAAACCCTTCGCTATGCTCAGGGCGAACGGAGTGGGATGCGGTTACGTTGCAAAGCCGTACTTCCCAAAACCCAAACCCCCATCGCGAAGCGATCAAATATTGCCGCAAAGGGTCCCCGTTGATTGGCCCCGAGAAGCGGAAGAGAAAAGCGATAAGAACGGCCCGCTGTTTGAGCACAGCGAGTTCGGGCCATTCCGCTTTTTTCTGAGCATCGCAGGAAAAGGCCAATCGTCGGGGTCGCCTTTTCTTTGGTTACTTGCTTTTGGCGAAGCAAAAGAAAGTGACTGCCCCGCGGCATAAGCGGTCCGTGGCAGACGAGCCACCTCGATCCATCAGACCCTTCGCTGCGCTCAGGGCGAACGGGTGGGACACGACCACGTTTGAAGGCCGCACCGCCACTCTCGCCGCAACCCCCATCGCGAAGCGATCAATTGATAAGGGGCAAAACCGCCTCCCATCATGAGCGCTGCGCCGCAAACCCGCTATTGTTAGGCAATGCTGTCCTCGTTCCTCGTCCAAACCCTTAACGGCCTTGCCTCGGCCTCATCGTTGTTCCTCGTCGCGGTGGGCCTGTCGCTCATTTTTGGCGTCACCCGAATCGTCAACTTCGCACACGGCTCGTTCTACATGCTCGGGGTGTACGTGGCGTACAGCGTGGCGACTGCTTTGGGCGGCGCGCTGGGCTTTTGGGGTGGCGTGCTGGCTGCCGGACTGGTGGTAGCTGTGGTGGGTGTGGTGGCCGAGTTTTTGATCCTGCGGCGCATCTATGACGCGCCGGAATTACTGCAACTGATTGCAACTTTCGGAATGGTGCTGATCATCAAAGACGCCGCGCTTGCCATCTGGGGGCCGGAAGATTTGCTGGGGCCGCGTGCTCCAGGCTTTCGTGGCGCAGTTGATATTTTTGGCCATGCGTTTCCGACTTACGATTTGTTGTTGATTGCGCTCGGCGTACTGATGCTGGTCGCGCTGACAACCTTGCTTAAAAAAACGCGCTTCGGATTGCTGCTTCGTGCTGCAACCCAAGATCGGGAGATGACCGATGCGCTGGGCGTGAACCAGAGGCTTTTATTCACGGCGGTTTTCGCACTGGGCAGTTTTCTAGCCGGCATCGGTGGCGCGTTGCAGCTTCCGCGCGAGCCGGCAAATCTGGCGATGGATTTGACCATCATCGCCGACGTATTTGTCGTGGTTGTTGTCGGTGGGCTCGGCAGTTTGTCCGGTGCGTTCGTCGCAGCAATCATCATTTCGTTGGTGAAGGCGTATTGCATCGGTCTCGGTGCGCTGACGTTTTTCGGTGTCGATTTTGAATTCAGCAAGTTCACGCTGGTGGCGGAATTTATTGTGATGGCCTTAGTGTTGGTGTTCAAGCCGAACGGCTTGTTTGGCAAACCGATCACGCATTCGCGCTCAGCAAGTGCCGCGCAAACGCGGGTGCAATTGCCGTCGCGCACCGCTTTAATTGCAACTGCAGCGGGCGTGTTGATAATGTTGTTTTTGCCTGGGTGGGTGGGCAGCGAATACACGTTGGTACTGGCCATCGACATGATGGTGTTTGCACTGTTTGCGGCGAGTCTCGGTCTCATCATCGGCGCTGGTGGCATGGGCTCGTTCGGTCATGCGGCGTATTTCGGGTTGGGCGCATATGGTGCGGCGCTGGCGGTAAAAGCGGGCTGCGGAATTTTCGTGGCGATGGGCTGTGGCGTGCTGCTTGCGGGCGCGGGTGCGCTGCCGTTCGGTTGGTTCAGCGTGCGTTTAAGTGGCACCTACATGGCAATGCTTACGCTGGCATTCGCGCAGATCACATGGTCGATTGTTTTTCAGTGGGACGCGGTGACCGGCGGCAGTAATGGGCTGGTCGGCATCTGGCCGCCGCAATGGCTTTCAACGCGCCAAGATTTTTATTGGTTCGCGCTCGGCATCTGCGGTGCGGGATTATTGCTTTGCGCTTGGCTGGTGCACACGCCGTTTGGTTACAGCTTGCGCGCCTCACGCGATTCGCCGGTCAAGGCGCGCGCGATTGGCTTATCGCCCGCGCGGTTTCAATGGGCCGCGTTCACCTTGGCCGGCGTAATGGCGGGCGTCGCGGGTGTGGTTTATGCATTTTCCAAGGGCAGCATTTCGCCGGAGGTGTTGTCCATTCCGCGCTCGGTGGATGCGCTGGTGATGGTGCTGCTCGGCGGCGTCAATACGTTGTTCGGGCCGATCGTCGGTGCGGTCGCGTTCACTTGGCTGCAGGACACGTTGGCACGATCAACTGAATATTGGCGTGCGGCATTGGGGACGATTATTTTGCTACTGGTGTTGCTGTTTCCGCGTGGCATCGTGGGCACCATCGGATCGTGGTTTGAGGCGAGGTTTACCCGCCGGTTCGCGCAATGAACAACGCGTTAGAAGTAGCGGGTCTAAAAAAATCCTTCGGTGGTGTGGCTGCCGTCAAAGGTGTCGACTTTTCAGTTGCGGCGGGCGAAGCGGTCGCGCTGATAGGTCCTAATGGCGCTGGCAAAACTACCACCTTCAATCTGATCAACGGCCAGATAACGCCTGACGCAGGCCGCGTTAATCTGCATGGTGCCGACATCACAGGCGTTGCGCCAGAACAATTGTTCCGCCTCGGCGTTGCCCGTACGTTTCAGATCACCGCTACCTTTGCGTCGATGACGGTACGTGAGAATGTACAGATGGCGCTGCTCAGCTATGAACGGCGGGCACATTCCGCCGTCGTATTGGCAGCGCGTGAATGCGTAGTCAACGCGTCGCGCTTGCTGATTGCTATTGGCCTAGAAGAACAGGCGCAACGTGCGGCCTCTGAGCTTGCTTACGGTGACCTGAAACGACTTGAACTTGCGATGGCACTGGCGAATAATCCGCGCTTGTTGCTGATGGACGAACCGACAGCGGGCATGGCGCCGGCAGAGCGTAATTTACTGATGCAGCTTGCTGTCAAAACGTGCCGTGATCGCAACGTTGCGTTGCTGTTTACTGAGCACGATATGGATGTGGTGTTCGGTTTTGCGGATCGCGTGATTGTGATGAATCGCGGCCGCATCATCGCGCAGGGCTCACCTAATGAGGTGCGCGCCAACGAAGAAGTGCGTGCGGTTTATTTAGGCGGTGCCAGCCATGCTTGAAGTGCGAAACCTTTGTGTGCGCCATGGTCGCGCGCAGCTTTTGTTTGATGTGAGCTTTACGGCCAACGCGGGTGAAGTGTTGGTACTGGTCGGGCGCAACGGCGCCGGCAAATCGACGACCATGAAAGCGATCATGGG
>JACMNN010000274.1 GCA_014378555.1 Burkholderiales bacterium
AGACCGCACATTCATGCGACCTTCCCGCTAGAAGACGTGGCAAAAGCGCACCAAATGATGGAATCGGGCACTCATTTCGGCAAGATCGTACTGACGGTTTAAGCGAAACAGCTTTTTTGCTTGGCCCGCGTTGCATCAAGGCGTAACTGCAAATCAGCAGCAAGTCGAGTTTTAAAAATTCATCTGCTTTTGCCCTAATGATGGGGCATTGCAGCCGAAAGCTGTAAGTTGGTGCACGAGTGCCTGACCCGCTCGGGTCATCTTGTTTGCACGACCATATTCGGCACGATTTGCGTGCGCAGGCAGCCTAAAGTTGTCTGTTGCCGCGCTGCAACATTGCATCCAGTCGTACGCCGTAATGGTGACGAATTGACGACCGGCAACGGCGCGCAGTGTTTAAATCGTATTAGGGGGTAAGCGCATCAGATCAGTGAAATCGCGATGCGCTGTTTCAATATTTTTGACACTTATTTAGGGGCTTCGTAATGAAAAAAACTTTAGTCGCGGCGGCCGTTTCCGGTTTGCTCGCGTTGGCACCAGCTGCAGCATTCGCACAAAACGTCGTCCTCTCGGGCCTGATTGATGTGTACGCAGGCTCCATCCAGTATTCCGGCGACAAACGCACCGCGAAACAGGACAGCAACGGCATGACCACATCGTGGTGGGGCATTTCCGGCGCTGAAGACTTGGGCGGTGGCCTCAAGGCTGAATTCAAACTCAGCAGCTTTTTCCGCCCTGACACTGGCGCGGTAGGCCGCTTCAATGGCAACGAAACCTTCTTCAGCCGCGACGCATGGGTCGGCCTGTCGGGCAGCTTTGGCTCGGTTCACGTTGGCCGCGATTTGGCACCGAACTTCCTGCCAACGGTAATCTTCAACGCATTCGGTGATTCGTTCGCGTTCTCGCCGCTGGTGCTGCATGCCAACGTGCCCCTATTCAACGGCACCAACTGGGCCGCGGCCAACGCAGGTGATACCGGCTGGAGCAACCAGGTGCGCTACACAACGCCCAACTTTGGCGGCTTAAGCGGCAACGTTCACTACCAGTTTGGTGAAGTCGCTGGCGCCAACAGCAATCGAAATATGGGCGCAAATTTCCTGTACTTTGCCGGCCCCTTCGCGCTCGGCGGCTTCGCGCACAGCGTTCGCGCTAACAACCCGCTCGCGGGCACAATCGGCAACGTAAACGTCGGCTTTAACCAGCAAAAAGCCTGGATGTTGGCGGGCAAAGCTAGCTTCGGTTCGGCCAACTTTTACGCCAACTACGAGAAGGCGAAAAACGATAACTACACTGGTGCAGCCGGCAGTGCCGAAAGCAAAACGGCCAGCTTGAGCGCAGACTACGCGTTCGGCCCAGGCAAGTTTTTGGCGGCCTACGCCAACACAAAGTGGAGCACCACGCCCACCAGCGCGCGCAACAACACCAAGCGCAGCACGTTCTCTTTGGGTTACGACTACACACTGTCCAAGCGCACCGATGCCTACGTGGTTGTGATGAACGACAAGATCACCAGCTTCGACCGCGGCAACTCGTTCGCAGTCGGTCTGCGCCATCGCTTCTAGGCTTACCCGCCTGGTAATAAAAACGGCACCTGCGGGTGCCGTTTTAGTTGCTACTCGCGCCGTGCCTTGAACGGCAAAAGCGCAACACTGAGTCCGAAAAAAAAGCAGCCGATCGGCTGCTTTTTTTCAATACGTAACGCGTTAGTTCCGCGTCTGGTCTACCAATTTGTTCTTGGCAATCCACGGCATCATGGCGCGCAACTTGGCACCCACTTGTTCGATGCTGTGCTCGCTGTTCAGGCGACGGCGTGACAACAACGTTGGCGCTCCGGCCTTGTTCTCCAGAATGAAGCTTTTCGCGTATTCGCCGGTCTGGATGTCTTTCAGACATTGCCGCATCGCGTCTTTGGTCGCTTCGGTGATGATCTTTGGACCGGTCACGTATTCGCCATATTCCGCGTTGTTTGAGATCGAATAATTCATGTTGGCAATGCCGCCCTCATAAATCAGATCAACGATCAGCTTTAACTCATGCAGGCACTCAAAATACGCCATTTCGGGTGCGTAGCCGGCCTCAACCAGCGTCTCGTAACCGGCCTTGATCAGCTCAACCGTACCGCCACACAACACCGCTTGTTCGCCGAACAAATCGGTTTCGGTTTCTTCGCGGAAATTGGTCTCGATAATGCCGGCTTTGCCGCCACCATTGGCCGACGCATACGACAGCGCCAGATCGCGCGCCTTTTTGCTCGAGTCCTGATGCACCGCCACCAAATGCGGCACACCGCCGCCTTGAGCGTAGGTTGAACGCACGGTATGGCCCGGAGCCTTTGGTGCGACCATCCACACGTCGAGGTCGGCGCGCGGGACGACACAACCGTAATGCACGTTAAAGCCGTGCGCGAAGGCCAGGGAGGCGCCCTGCTTGATGTTGTTGTGAATCTCGTTGCTGTAGACGGTGCCGATTTGCTCATCGGGTAACAACATCATCACCACGTCGGCCGTTTTCACCGCGTCAGCGACTTCAGCGACCTTCAGGCCGGCTTTCACCGCTTTGTCCCAGCTCGGACCGCCCTTGCGCACGCCAACGGTGACGTTAACGCCGCTGTCGTTTAAGTTTTGCGCATGCGCATGACCCTGTGAGCCGTAGCCGACGATGGTGACTTGTTTGCCTTTAATCAGGCTCAGGTCGCAATCTTTGTCGTAAAAAACTTTCATATCAATCTCCCTGTTAAATTTTTAAAATGCGTTCACCGCGACCAATGCCCGAGGCACCGGTGCGTACTGTTTCCAGAATCGTTCCCGGCTCGATCGCCGCGATAAAGGCGTCAAGCTTATCGCTGTTGCCGGTCAGCTCAATGGTGTAGCTCTTATCGGTTACATCCAATATGCGGCCACGAAAAATATCCGAAAGGCGCTTCATCTCATCACGGTCCTTGCCCGCGGCGCGCACCTTCACCAGCATCAGTTCTCGCTCAATGTGATAGCCGTCGGTCAAATCAACGACCTTAACCACTTCGATGAGTTTATTGAGCTGCTTGGTGATTTGCTCGATCACATCATCCGAGCCGTGGGTGACGATGGTCATGCGACTCATCGTGGTGTCCTCGGTGGTGGAGACCGATAACGAATCGATGTTGAAGGCGCGTGCGGCGAACAGGCCGACCACACGAGCGAGCGCACCGGCCTCGTTTTCAATAAGGATGGAAAGAATGTGTCGCATCTTAAAGATCCTCAGCCAGAATCATTTCGCTCAACCCTTTGCCACCCGGAATCATTGGAAATACGTTTTCAGTTTCATCCGTAATGAAGTCCATGAACACCAGTCGATCTTTAAGCGCAAACGCCTCGCGCAGCGCGCCGTCAACGTCACCGGCTTTTTCGATTTTCATGCCGACGTGGCCATATGCTTCGGCCAGTTTCACAAAATCAGGCAGTGCGTTCATATAGCTCTCGGCATAACGATTGCCGTAGAAAAACTCTTGCCATTGCCGCACCATGCCAAGCGAGCGGTTATTCAGATTTATGATCTTCATCGGGATGTTGTACTGCTTGCAGGTCGACAACTCTTGAATACACATCTGCACGCTGCCCTCACCAGTAACGCAGGCGACGGTGGCGCCGGGATTAGCCAGCTGCGCACCCATCGCGTAGGGAATACCGACACCCATCGTACCCAAACCGCCGGAGTTGATCCAACGCCGTGGTTTGTCGAACGGGTAGTACTGCGCAGCCCACATTTGGTGTTGGCCCACGTCACTGGTGATGATGGCGTCACCGCCGGTGACGTTCCACAGCGCTTGCACCACCGCTTGCGGCTTGATCCGGCCGTCGCCGATGGTGGGCTTGAACACCATGCATTTTTTGCTCTGCCACTCGTTGACCGTAGCCCACCAGCTTTTCAGTGCGGCGGCATCCGGCGTTTTGTCCGACGCTTCAATCAGGCTAATCATTTCGTTGAGCACATCGCGCACATAGCCCACAATGGGCACGTCCACTTTCACCCGCTTGGAAATGGACGACGGATCGATATCAATGTGGATGATTTTGCGACCGTCACGGAAGAAGTGCCCCGGATTGCCGATGACGCGATCATCAAAGCGCGCGCCGACCGCGAGCAACACGTCACAGTCCTGCATAGCCATGTTGGCTTCATAGGTGCCGTGCATGCCGAGCATGCCGAGAAACTGCGGATCAGAAGCAGGAAACCCGCCTAAACCCATGAGCGTATTGGTGCACGGCGCACCGAGCATGCGCACCAGCTTGGTCAATTGCGCTGAGGCATCGTTTAACACCACGCCGCCCCCGGCGTAAATCATCGGCCGTTTAGCCTCAAGCAGCAGCTGCACGGCTTTTTTAATTTGTCCGCTGTGCCCCTTGCCGGCCGGGCTGTAGCTGCGCATCGTGATTTCTTTGGGGTATTCGAACGCGCACTTGTTGGCGGTTACGTCCTTTGGAATGTCCACCAGCACCGGGCCGGGACGCCCCGTCGAGGCTATGTAGAACGCCTTTTTTAGGGTCAGCGCGAGGTCTTTCACATCTTTCACCAGAAAGTTGTGTTTGACGCAGGGACGCGTGATGCCGACGGTGTCGCATTCCTGGAATGCGTCCTGACCGATCGCGTGTGTTGGCACCTGACCGCTGATCACCACCATTGGGATCGAATCCATGAACGCCGTGGCGATCCCGGTCACCGCGTTGGTGACGCCGGGGCCAGAGGTTACTAGGCAGACGCCAATTTTTTGTGATGACCGCGAATACGCATCGGCGGCGTGCACGGCCGCCTGCTCGTGCCGAACCAGCACGTGCTTAAATTTGTCTTGTTTAAATATCTCGTCGTAGATATTGAGAACGGCGCCGCCTGGGTAGCCGAAAACGAATTCGACTTTTTCCTCTGCAAGACAGCGCATGATGATCTCTGCGCCGGTCAAATGCGGCTGGCCGTGGGTCAGCGTAGGCTGACCGTGTGGCGATGTTTCCTGTGACATATTTTTCCTCAAGAGTTTGATGATGCCGCACGTCGCTGGATGTTGACGTATGGCCCCTGAGGGCATTCAAAACGGGGTATACACGGCCTCGCGCACGCTCTGCACAATCGAGTCAACCCATGCTTGTGGCCGGTCGCTTGACTGCGTGCCCTCGATCTGTCCAAAATGGCCAAATCAAAACGTCACGGTGTCCGAAGTCCCAATTATACGAATTTTGCTGCGTTGCGGCAAAGCAACAAAAAGCCTCGTTTTTGCGCACAACTCGCAATGTCGGCACTTAAACGCCGCGCCCCGCTCGCTGCGCGGACGTTTGAGCTCAGGAATATCTTATAGTCCTGATAATTAAGAGAAATACCGTTTTCGTGATGCGAAAAGATTCAGAACGATTGGCGCAACTGCGGCGGCAACTTATCCTCGGCTCGACTGGGGAACATGCTTACGACGAGATTACACGCCTGCTGGCGACCAGTCTTGAAGTGCCCATAACGTTAATTAACTTTATGGACGAAGACCACGATTGGTTCAAATCAGCGGTTGGTTTATCGCCACGTGCGTCGCCAACTGACACGTCATTCTGCGAAGCGTTCTTCCACACTCCCGACGAGATCATTGTGGCGCATGACACCACCCTAGATGCGCGCTTCAAGCAGCATCCGTTCGTTATCGGAGCACCGTTCGTTCGTTTCTACGCGGCGGCCCGCATCACATCGGCCGGACACACGTTGGGAACGCTGTGCGCCTACGACATGAAGCCGCGACAAATTTCTGTCGAGCAAATCAACACGTTGCGAACGCTTGCGACCGCGGTCATGGAATTGCTTAGGAAACGCACTGCGTCCGGCACCGTGAGCCATCAGCTTCGTTGAAATAGGAAGTCTCGCGCTCGCTTTGATGCCAGCGCGCCTTTAAGTGCGCGGGCCGGCGAACCGCCCTGTTTCCGGGCACTCAAAGGCGGCCGCGACTGGTGCGCAATGAGCCGCTCCAGGCGCAGCGTCAGCGTTAAGCAGCTGCTTTTCGGACTAGCGTGGGTGCTTAAGCTAAAGCCCTCGCTCGCGGGTCAATAACGGCTCGCAGCCGCGATAAGCGCGCTCGGCGTCGCGTCCTACAAAAAAGTCGGCAACAAACCGACGATATTGATGCGTCATGGCACAGAGAATGCTTGACGACTGCGCGCCTTGTCGCCTTAAAGCTCGCGAAAACCAACATTACGCAGACAACGATTCAAATTATGCTGATCCAGATTGGGTACGACATTGAGCTTGCCGTCGCTTCACCGATGGCACTGATTCATTTGCTACACGTTCATCCTTCGCGACGAGGCGACTTGTTGCAACCGGAAGTGATCAATGTTTCGCCGTTCTTCGCAGCGGAGGAGTACATCGATTCGTTCGGCAATCACTGTGGTCGCATTAACGTGCCGGAAGGCGTGAGCAGCGTCAAGTTCAGCAGCCGCGCGGTGATTTGCGATAGCGGGTTACTTGATGTGCAACATTACGCTGCTCAGCAACACGACCCGCGTGAATTACCCACGTCAACGCTGCAATTCTTGTTGCCCAGCCGTTATTGCGAAGTCGACAGTGAGTTGTTAAATTTCGCCTGGGCGCAGTTTGGATCAACGCCGCTTGGCTGGTCACGCGTGCAGGCGATCTGCGATTTTGTGCACCATCACATTCGCTTTGATTACCAATGCGCGCGCGCCAATCGCACCGCGCTTGAAGGCTTTCGCGAGCGTGTCGGCGTATGTCGCGACTTCGCGCATTTGGCGGTAACACTGTGCCGTTGCATGAACATTCCCGCGCGCTACGTAACTGGCTATCTAGGCGACATCGGGGCGCCGGTACTGCCCGGCCCCATGGATTTCAGCGCTTGGTTTGAAGTGTATTTGGGTGACCGCTGGTGCACCTGTGACGCGCGTCACAATCGTCCGCGAATTGGCCGCATCGTGATGGCGCAAGGGCGCGATGCGGGGGACGTGCCCATCGTGATGGGTTTCGGCCAGCACAGCTTGCTGCGCTTTGACGTCATCACCCACGAGGTTGGTCCAGACACGGCTGTGACCAATCCGTTCGCGGCATTGCAATTAGTTACCGGTTAGTCGCCCCCCCCCACTCACTTGCCCCCGCGCGGGCGACGATCGGGCGTTAGCGCTAGCGCAATCAGCCACGCCTTACGCTGGCAAAGCTTCCGCTCCTACAGCCGCACCGCCGAGGCGCATCGATATTTGTGCAACAACATTTTGAGCGTTTTTATGTCCACCGTTACCGTCAGTCGATGGCTTGCCACTGTTTCCCGTCTCTTGGTCTCCGGCGTGTGTTGCGCGGCGCTGGTCGTCGCAGGGGCTGCGCTTGCCAAGGCCCCAAAAAGCGCCGCAAAAAACTCAGCCAGTTTGGCGTACGACGTGGACACGTTTAATAGCGCGCACGATAGTCCCCTACTGCGAAAAGGCAGCAACGGTGCCGCGGTGGCACGCGCGCAAATTTTGTTGGACCGGGCATGGTTTTCGTGCGGGGAGATTGACGGACGTTTCGCAGCGAACATGCACCGGATAGTGCGGGCTTACCAAGCTGCGCGCGGGATCACGATCACCGGGACGGTCACTGCAGAGACGTGGGCGGCGCTGCGCGAAGACAGCTCGCCCCTGCTTACGCGCTACACGGTGAGTGCAAAGGATATGGCCGGGCCCTTCGAAAAGACGCCCGTGGACATGGCCGAGCGCGCGAAGTTAAAAGCGCTGGTCTATGAGTCAGCCGAAGAAGCGCTGTCTGAAAAATTTCACACCAGCAGCGCGTTTCTTAAGCAGCTCAACGGCGGGCGTAAAGTCGAAGCGAATAACGAGCTGGTGGTGCCCAACGTCGTCGGCACGGTGGTGCCAGCCAAGGCGGCGTCTATCCAAATCGACAAAACCGAACGCGTGCTGTACGTGCTCGACGCTAAAAAACAGCCGGTGGCAGGTTTTCCAATCAGCATCGGAAACGAGGCAAGCGATCCGTTGCCCGTTGGTTTGATGGCGATCAAAAATGAAGTGAAAAATCCGAGTTTTACTTACGACCCGAAACTTTTAAAGTCCGCACCGAAGGCCGCTGCGAAAGTTGACATTGCACCCGGCCCAAATAACCCGGTTGGCACGATCTGGTTGGGATTAACCAAACCGCATTGGGGCATTCACGGCACGCCGAATCCGGCTAACGTCGGACACTCCGAAACCAACGGCTGCATCCATCTGACCAACTGGGATGCCGAGCGGTTGTCGCTGCTGGCTAAAGTCGGTTTTAAGGTCGACGTGAAGCTGTGATTGCTGCGAGCTACATCCGCAATTGCGGTGTCGCGCTGCTGTTGTGCGTGGGGCTCCCCGTTGTTGCAGAAATCACCGTTAACGGCGGCGCACACGCCGCCGATATTGGTGTCGCGCACCCCGGTGTTACAGCGGCACCGGCCGCGACTCGCCAGAACGTAGTTCTACCGCCACCCGTGGCCGTCGGCGAAAGCGCCTCCAGCAACAATGCCAATGAGCCCGACCATGCATTGGAGATGTCGCGACTTCGTGCGCGGGGCTTGACCATACCACTGCAAAACGTGGCTGCGAGTCAGCTCATTGACACCTACTTGCAGCCCCGCTCCGGCAGCGTTGCGCATGAAGCGCTTGACATCATGGCGCCCAGAGGCACGCCAGTGATTGCAGTCGGGGATGGTCCGGTTGCCAAGCTTTTTTTAAGTAAGCCGGGCGGCTTAACGCTCTATCAATTTGACCCGCAGGGCGAGTATTCGTATTACTACGCGCACCTCGATAGCTATGCACAAGGACTCAAAGAAGGCGACATGGTGCGCAAAGGGCAAATAATCGCCTACGTCGGCAGCACCGGTAACGCATCCCCCGACGCACCGCACCTTCACTTTGCCGTGTTTCGTCTCGGCCCGGCGCGCCAGTGGTGGCGCGGAACGCCAATTAACCCGTTTTTAATCTGGCGAAATTCGCCCCCTTGAGATCGTTGTCGCACCGGAACGAAGTGATTTCGCATGACGCTGGATGTGGCGTCCGTCCTACAGATTGCACCCCCCGATCGACTGAACAATACATGCCAGAAAACGTATCAATTTGATGGCTGCAAAGGAGGTTACCCAGTGTCACAGCAACAACACCCAAGGCTGCGCGCCGTAGATTTTCCGAAGTTTCCATCGTGTGTCGAATCAACTTCGCACGACACGAAAACCGGGTACTGGTCGTATGCGCGCACGCAGGTTGAAACCGATGTGCACGTTGCCGAGCCATCGGCCGATAACGTCTACAAGCGGCCCGCCTGACGGGTCGTTTCGCGCCGTAAGCCTGCGGCAAAAAATATATGTTTTCGTCGACGCGTTGCGCGTCAGGATGCAGTCTATTGGAGTTTCGCCATGCCACGTTCTGTTTGGAAGGGCGCGATCAGCTTCGGGCTGATTCACGTTCCCGTGTCGATGTTTCCTGCAACTCAAGATAGTGGAGTTGACTTTGACTGGCTCGACCGTCGATCGCTCGATCCGGTGGGTTACAGCCGAGTCAATAAGCGCACCAATAAGCCGATTGAAAAGGACGACGTCGTTAAAGGCGTCAAGACTCCCGACGGCAGCTACGCGATCATTGAAGAAGATGAAATAAAAGCGGCGTATCCACGCGCTACGCAGTCGATTGAAATCGAGACCTTCGTAAAAGCGTCTGAGGTTTCATTCGCCTATTTAGACACGCCTTATTACTTGCAGCCCGATGCGCGCAGCACCAAGGTCTACGCGCTGCTTAGGGAGTCGATGAAGGAGCGCAAGGTGATCGCGGTGGCGCGCGTAGTGATGCGCTCCAAAGAGCATCTGGCGCTATTGCTGCCGCTCGACGACGCGATAGTGCTCAACACCATTAGGTGGAACGCAGACATGCGCGAGGTGAGCGAATTGGCGCTGCCAAAAGGTGCAACTGGCGTCAAAGACAGTGAGCGAAAAATGGCCTCACAGTTAATCGACGATATGACCGCTACGTGGCAACCCGCGTTATACACCGACCGCTTCGTCGAAGCCATTCGAGCACTTGTAGCGAACCGCGTGAAGGCTGGCGACACGTCGATGGTTGCGCCTATTGAGACCGACACGACACTGCCCTCCAGTAACGTCATCGATTTGACTGAACTGCTGCGCAACAGCTTGAAGGCAAGAGACAAAAGCGCGCGAACAGAAAGCAGCAAACCGGAGGTGGTCGACAAAGTTGCCACCACCAAACAACCCGCGGTATCGGCGCTGCGGTCGATCGCAAAAAAGACGACGAAGCAGGCGTAGCGGCCGCTCAATCACGCACCGCAGCCAGTGTCCAAGTCACGCACCAACTCGCTTGCTGATTATCAAGCGAAACGTGATTTTGCTACAACCAGTGAGCCCGCGTCCGGTGGCCTCAGCCACAGCGGCAATGCATTCGTTGTGCAGAAACATTGGGCAAGCAAACTGCACTACGACTTCCGCTTGGAGTTGAGCGGCACCATGAAAAGCTGGGCCATTCCAAAAGGGCCGAGCCTGGACCCGAACGACAAAAGAATGGCAGTTGCAGTCGAAGATCATCCCGTTGCCTACGCTACGTTCGAGGGCGTCATCCCGGTCAAGCAATATGGTGCTGGTAGGGTGATTATTTGGGATCACGGCACATGGGAGGCCGTCGGTGGCGCTGAGGCTGGCCTGCGCGCAGGCAATTTGAAGTTTCGCTTACAAGGGCAAAAGCTGCACGGCCTATGGGCCTTGGTGCGCATGAAAACTCGCGATGAAAAACGCGAAGCCTGGTTGTTGATTAAAGAACGAGACGACGCGGCGCGCGCGGCGTCTGAATTCAGTGTGGTCGACGAATGTCCTGACAGCGTCTTGGTCGCCAGCAACGATCCGCTGCGCACAAAACGCGAAGCCACGGTGCGCGACGCAAAGCTTGCACCACTTGCCGCGACGACCGGGTCGAAACTAGCGGAGGCGTCGACCGCCCTGCCCGCTGGGGGTGCTGGCGCTGTGGCTCGACTGCCCGATTCCTTGCAGCCACAACTGGCAACACGTGTCGACAAGCCGCCAACTGACGAGGCGGACTGGCAATATGAAATCAAGTTTGACGGCTATCGAATACTTGCGCGCGTTGCGGCGGGTGAGGTGAAGTTTTTCACCAGAAACAACAACGACTGGACCCGCAAACTTCAACACCTTAGCAAAGCAATCGCTACCGCGAAATATCCAGACGGTTGGTACGACGGCGAAATCGTGGTGCTGAATGCGAACGGGGTACCCGACTTTGGTGCGTTGCAAAGCGCGCTTACCACGCCAAACGTGGGCGATATCGTGTTGTATTTGTTTGATCTGCCCTACTACGACGGTAGAGATTTTCGCGCGGTGCCACTTGAACAACGACGCGCTTTGTTGAAAACCATCGTCACCGCGAACGCAATCGACACACTGCGCTTCAGTGAAACATTTTCCGGAACCATGGCCGACATACGTGGCGCGGCGTGCAATTTAGGGCTGGAAGGTGTAATTGGTAAACGCCTAGGGTCTCGCTATGTGTCACAACGCTCTTCGGATTGGATCAAGCTGAAATGCGGTGAGCGGCAAGAGTTCGTGGTGGGCGGCTTCACCGATCCGGAGGGGTCACGCAACGGATTTGGTGCGCTGCTATTGGGTGTTCACCGAGATGATAATTTCTTGGTTTATGCGGGAAAAGTAGGCAGCGGGTTCAGCGACGTCTCGCTTCGGGAAATTGCCAAAAAACTCAAGGCATTGCGTCAGGCGTCCAGTCCGTTCGAGCGCGCGCCGCTAGACCACCAACGCGCGCATTGGGTGAAGCCCGAACTGCTGGTCGAAGTGTCGTTCACTGAATGGACCAAAGATGCGCACCTGCGTCATCCCGTGTTTCGGGGCTTGAGAACCGACAAGGAGGCCAAAATGATCCGCCGTGAATCGCCAACATCCACGCCCGTCACGCGACCAAGGCAATCCAGCAACGCAGCAAAAAAAACTTCACTGCTGTCGTCCTCGTTAAACGTCACCCACGGTGAACGTATCGTCGACGAAACGACCGGCTTGACGAAACTTGAGCTGGTTCGCTTCTACAGCCTAGTGGGCTCATTGATGATGCCGCATTTAAAGCAGCGTCCGGTGTCGTTGCTTCGCGCGCCTGCTGGTTTTGCAGGTGAATTGTTTTTTCAAAAGCACGTTGACAAAAAACTGCCGCCCGGATTGACGGCACTTGACCCGGCCCTTGATCCCGAACATGCCCCCGTACTCAGCGTGGCCAGCGCCTTAGGCTTGGCCGCGTTGGCGCAGTGGAATGTTGTTGAATTGCACACCTCCAATGCGTTGACCACGCAAATGGAGCGCCCGAATCGGTTGATCTTTGATCTTGATCCCGGGCTTGGCGTCACTTGGCCGCAAGTCCAACAAGCCACTGAGTTGGTGCATGCGTTTCTCAGCGAACTCGAGCTGGTTAGTTTCGCTAAAACCAGTGGCGGCAAAGGCATGCACATCGTAGTGCCTATGGTGCGTCGCTACGATTGGGCGTTAGCTAGGGGCTTTGCGCACGCGATCGTGGCGCACCTCGCGCGCGCGCTACCCGCTTACTTCGTAGCCAAAAGTGGTCCCAAAAATCGCGTTGGCAAAATATTTATTGACTATCTGCGCAACGGTCGCGGCGCCACGACGGTGAGTGCGTGGTCGGCACGTGCCAGACCGGGCGCGGGCGTATCAGTGCCCATCGCGTGGAATGAGATCAGCGAGATCAAGAGTGCCGACCAATGGACGGTGCGCAACATTCACTCGCGTCTCGACCAAGGCAATGCACCGTGGGCAGACTATGCAGACGCCGTGAACAGCCTAACGCGTGCGATGAAAATTTTGGATTATCAACCCCAGCCCGACGCAAAAACATAGCTGCAAAGTGCACCGCTGAGCGGCGACAAGGTAGTCTGGTGCAGCGGGTGGCGGAAGAATATTTTCATCCGATAACAATTGTGCATTCGATGGCGTTAGTGGTGGTGTTGGCTGCAAGCTAACCGCTGCCGATTCCGCTCAAAGCGAACTGATTAGTTGCGTCGCTACGGTCGCCGGTGCGCAAATACTTTTTAGGCTTTTTTTCGCCGGACAATACCCAAGCGAGTCGGGTCTCCGCTGGCAATGGCCGCCGCAAACAGCGCAGCCTGTTTGTCCAGCACGTCAGGGGCCACACCATCGCGGATCAGCGCCGCGCGCAACGAGC
>JACMNN010000053.1 GCA_014378555.1 Burkholderiales bacterium
AATTTATCAACTGGCTCTGACGGTTAACTTTTAATTGAACGCAGCAAGTGCTGCTTGATACGCCACCGCCTGTTTTCGCCGTTTCGCGCGCGCGGCAGCGCAATCCAAAACTAGAACAAAGCGGTCATCATGCTTCTACAAATTAAAAACGTGCTGACTGCCGATGAGCTGCTTCAGGCGCAAAACATCATCAGTGACGCCCCGTGGGTGGCCGGAGCCGAGAGCGCTGGCAAGCAAGCCGCCGATGTGAAAAATAACCAGCAAATCCCGCACGAGTGTGACGCTGCGCGAGCGATTCGCAACCTTGTTTTACGCGGCCTGGATCGTCATCCGACCTTCTTTTCGGCGACCTTGCCGAAACGCGTATTTCCGCCACGAGTCAATCGTTACGGCGGCGATACCAATGCGTTTGGCAATCATGTCGACAACTCGATTCGTTTTGCGCCAGACACCGGTCTGCGCATCCGCACTGACATTTCATGCACGCTGTTTCTCGCGGAGCCTGATCAATACGACGGCGGCGAATTAGTGATTCAGGACCTGGGCGGACCACGCAGCATCAAGTACGCCGCGGGTGACGCCGTAATTTATCCCGGCACCACGCTGCATCAAGTTGCACCTGTAACTCGCGGCTATCGACTCGCCTGTTTTTTCTGGATTGAGAGTATGGTGCGTGCCGACGAACAACGTCGGTTGCTGTTCGATCTTGACACCACGATCATTGCCATGCGCAATGCTACCGGCGATAACGCAGCGACCGTAGCGCTAACCGGCACTTATCACAATCTGCTGCGCATGTGGGCTGACACCTAATCGTAGGTGTGCACCTTGCTGGTCAGTCCGGGGCAACCCGCGCCGCAATATGAGGCGGGTCGCACACTTGCCGCCCACTACCCATGCACGTTTACTAGATACAGGAAATCGAGGCGACCGCCACTTTACCCGCCGCGTCCAACGCCAGAATACTGGTCGTCTGGCCCTTGAGCAACCGCCACTTCGAGTCCGACACAAAGCTCACATCGACACCGCCTGCATCGGCGAGCTTTGCGACTATTTGCGGAATAGACGAGGATACGATGTACGGCCCCGTGCCACCGCTCACTGTGTAGCGTGCGGTGCTGGACGAGCAATAGGTGCTTAACGGATCGGCGGTCAATGACAACGTGGCAGGCAACACCGTCAAGTCGGTGCTTGGGGTGGTGCTGCGCGCCACCGAACCGGGGGCCGTGGTGTAGGTGGCCGTAGTAGTCGCGCCAGTCGCGTCGGTAATAGTCATTAGGGTGCTAGACGTGGTGCAGGCTGCTGCAGCGTTTTCTGCTGTGAACCGACCACCCGATCGCGCAACCGTGATGCCGCTGCCCGGGGTTGCGGCAGCGCTCTCGTTGGCGAGCACCAGCGTATTGGCGGCGGGCAGTGTGATCGCGTAGGGCGCCGTGCCGCCATACACGTTAAATTCGCGACGCACAAACGGGCACTCGTTGCTGAAATAGCCCACCATACCGCCTGTGGTTGGCACCACGTTCAAAGCAGACGCTCCGCTGGTTTGCTTGAGCACCGTGACCCAAGTATCTACGCGATGGGTGCTGACGGTGTCGGTTGCGCGCAAAAACGCCGCTTCGGACGACGACTCAACGTCAGCGCGCATGGCGACCGTAGCGACACCCTGAGCATCGGTATTTACGGATGCAACGCGCGAAAATATTGCAGCGTTTGCCGTCGCTGCAAACGTGGCACCGATAGTCAGCGCCTCGAAGCGCACACTGCGATTGGCCAGTGGCGCGCCGGCCGCATCTTTCAACGTCACCGAAGCGGTACCCGCCTCGCCTGCACACAACGTGGCGGCCGAAAGCGCTGCGTTATTAACCGGCGCACAGATCGATCCTGCCGCGTTGGTCAGTTTGATCGACCCCGACGGAATGGTCGCCGGCGTGACGGTCACGGTCACCACCGAGGTTGCCGCTGCGCTGTCGGTCACCGTCAAAGTCACGGGTGTGTTGGCGGTCACGTTGGTCGGCGTAAAGATGAACGACGCTCCAGTGATCGCACCCGTAACCGGCACAACTGTGGGGTTGTTGGACACCACTTTGAACGGGCCTGTGCCACCGGTAATGGCGACCGTGTTGGGCGTATTGCCAAATGCGATAAAGGTCGCCGGAGCGGCCAACAGCGTACTCGAAACGACAGGCTTGGTGGTCGAGCTACTGCCGCCGCAACTGGAGAGCGACAGCACGAGTGCTGAAGCGATTGCGCTCGATACGAGTTTGCCAAAAAAAGTCTGATTCATGCGCCTGTACACCATTTGTTTTGTGGATTCTCGCCTGCGATGGCTGCTGATGACACGTGTTCTGGGTGTGTCCAAAAGCCAATTACTGACTAACTTTTGATTTTAACGACCCGAAGCCTTGTCAGCGACTCGCCACGCCATCTCTGCTACCGAGCTTGGCCAGCCGCTGCACCGCAGCGTCAAGCGTGTCGTCCCTTTTTGCAAAACAAAAACGGATAACTTTCTGCTCTGTCGGTATTGAGTAGAACGCAGAAAGCGGGATCGGGGTCACTCCGATTTCGCGCGTCAACCATGCGCTGCATTCGCTTTCCGTCAGGTCGCGCAACAGCGGCGCATCTTCGTAACTGACGCACTGAAAGTAGCTCCCCTCGCACGGCAGCAAACGCAGGGGCATTGCTGCAAGGCCCGCCGCAAAACGATCTCGTTTGGCTTGATAAAACGCCGGCAGCGTCAAATAGGGCTGTGGATCGCCTAAATATTCAGCAATACCGTGCTGCATGGCGCTGTTGGCGGTGAACACGGTGTATTGATGCACTTTGCGAAATTCAAGCGTTAGCGGGGCGGGCGCGCAAACGGTGCCGATTTTCCAGCCGGTCACATGAAAGGTCTTGCCAAACGACGAAATGATGAACGCCCGCTCGCGCAACCGCGAATTAAGTGCTGCGCTTTGATGCCCCGCACCGTCGAACACCATGTGCTCGTAAACCTCGTCGGAAAACAGCCAAATGTCGCGCCCTGCGATCAAATCAGCCAGCGTGTCCCATTGCGCAGCGCTCCACACCCGGCCGCTTGGGTTATGCGGACTGTTGACGATGATCGCTCGCGTTTTCGCCGTCATCGCAGCGCTGATGGCGTCAAAATCGGGCGCAAATGTCTCCGACCGCAACGCCACGGGCACCACCACGCCGCCCGCCAGCTCAATGTTTGGCGCGTAGCTGTCATAGCTTGGCTCCAGCACGATCACCTCGTCGCCGGCCCGCACCACCGCCAGAATCGCCGACAGAATGCCCTGCGTCGCCCCGGAGGTAATGGTCACCTCGGTATTGGCGTCATACTGCACGCCGTGCAGCGCCGCGACTTTTGCGGCTACTCTTTGCCGTAGCAACGCCACCCCAGGCATCAACGGATACTGGTTGTGACCCGCTTGCATGGCGGCGGTAACCGCGTTGATTAGGCGCGGATCGCAGTCAAAATCTGGAAATCCTTGTCCCAGATTAATCGCTTTGTGCTCGGCGGCCATTGCGGACATCACGGAGAAGACGTTGGTGCCCACGCGGGGCAGCTTAGATTGCAAAATCGGTGCGGTCATGACCTGAAAAAAAGAAGCTGAAGGGTGTTGCGTTGGTCGGCTATAGTAGCGGTTGCTCTATTTCCCGACGCGCAGCCACCCGCGGCCCCATTGGACGTTCTCTTACTTCTCGGGCTCATTCTGTTGAATGGCCTTTTTGCCATGAGCGAAATCGCTCTGGTGTCTGCTAAAAAAATTCGTCTTGAACATATGGCCCATCTGGGCGACAAGGGGGCAAAAGCCGCGCTCGCGCTGGGCGCGGAGCCCACTCGCCTGTTGTCCACTGGGCAAACCGGCATCACGCTGATCACGCTAGGGATGGGTGCATTTGGCGAGAGTGCGTTTACCCAACGGCTGGAGAACTGGTTTAGCCAGTGGCCATGGGCGGCCGAATACGGCAAGCAAGCCGCCACTTTCGTGGTGATCGCGACCATCGGTGTGCTGTCGATCATTTTGGGCGAACTGGTGCCCAAGCGTATCGGTTTGCTGTACCCAGAAGTCATCGCTCGCTGGACCGCCCGACCGATGCAATGGTTTGCTAGCGCTGCCATGCCTCTGGTCCGCGCGCTTGCGTTTGCCACCGACACGCTGGTTAAACCGTTTGGCCGCAACAAATCCGATGATCCGCCGGTGACCGAGGAAGAGATCAAGGGCCTGATGCGTCAAGGCGCCAACGCAGGTGTGTTTGAAGCGGGCGAAAGTCATATCGTCGCCCGCGTTTTTAACTTGGACGACTACACCGTGGACCGCATCATGACGCCCAGGGCCGACATGGTGGTGATTGACGTTGAAGCGGACCCAAGCGTGACGCTTGAAATGCTTAAACAGAGCGATTTCACGCGCTACCCGGTAGTCAAAGATGACGTGTCGAACGTGATTGGCGTGATCGACTCGGGTGACCTGCTGGCGCACTACTTGAAAAGTGGCAAATTAATGCCGGAGCGGGTGCGCAAAGACGCTGTGTTTGTGCCCGAAACGGTCACCGTACTGGCGTTGCTGGAAACGTTTAAACGCACCGGTGAGTCGCTCGCATTTGTCGTCGACGAACACGGCGAAGTGCTCGGCATGATCACGCAAACTGACCTGCTGGAGGCCATCGTCGGCGACATGGGTGACCATGATCAACCGGCAAATTCAGATGCGGTGAAACGCGCCGATGGCTCATGGATCGTCGACGGCGCGATGACTCTGGAGCGCTTCCGCGAAGTGTTTTCCGAAGCGCCCGCCTTTGAGGGCGAAGTCAGCGGTGACTATCGAACGTTAGGCGGCTACATGATGGCGGAACTTGGTCGTATCGGAGCGGTGTCGGACACCGTCACACACGACGGCTACCGCATGGAAATCATCGACATGGACGGCAAGCGCGTAGATAAGTTGCTGGTCAACCCACCACGCGACGACACCGGCGTTTAAGTCTCAACCCATGCTTTCGACGGTCTCCGTCATATTGCCTGCCACGATCATCGTGATCGCTGGATTTGTTGCCGGTCGTCGTGTGCTAGACCCGTCTGGCATTAAAACGCTGTCTGACTTGTGCTTTTTGTTGTTTTTGCCCTGCCTGCTATTTCGATCCATGGCGACGGCACGATTTGAAGGCTCGGATTTGACGCTGTTGGCGGCGTATTTCGGCGCATCGCTGCTGTGGTTTTTGTGCGTCGCACTGTTCTCACGACGCAACTCCTTGCAGACCACTGCCGGAGCGATTGTGATGGGCTTGGGCGCGGTATTCTCGAACACCGTTCAGCTTGGCATCCCGATCCAAAAGCTGGCGTTCGGCGACGCAGGATTAACGCTGCACCTATCGATCATTGCTTTGCATTCGTTGGTGCTGCTGACCGCCGCAACCGTTTGGCTGGAGGTATCGCGCGCGCGCGAATCCACCAACCATCACAGCTTGGGTCGCAATATTTTTAATGTGGTCAAGACCTCCGTGTTGCATCCAGTAATCCTGCCGATTTTGGCTGGGCTGCTGTGGGGCTTTGCAGGGTTCCCACTGCCCGAGTGGGTTGATCAACCGCTAGGATTTTTGGCCTCAGCCGCTGGGCCGCTGATGCTGGTGCTGATGGGCGCGCAGCTCTCCACCATGCGCCTCTCCGAGCATTTGCGCGGTGCATTCGCGCTCACGGTTGCCAAAAATTTGGTCCATCCACTGTTAATTTTTGGCGTGGCGTGGGCGCTAGGTTTGTCACCCCTGGCCACCGCCGTTGCAGTCACCTGCGCCGCCCTGCCGATCGGCTCCAACGTGTTTTTATTCGCGCAGAGATACAACGCAAATGAAAACATCACCACCGCCGCGACCGCCATGTCAAGCCTCGCCGCACTGGTCAGTTTGACCATCACGCTGGCATTGCTGCCTAAGCCGTAACCGTATGTTGATACCGACGCCGCCACCGTTCCCCACAGCCCTGCTCGCGCTCGGTGACTTCGCCTTTATCGACGTCGAAACCACCGGCATGAAGCCGTTGACCGATCGAGTGACCGAAATTGCGGTCATCCGTTTCAGCGCCCATCGTGAACCCGAACGCTGGCAATCATTGATCAATCCGGGCGTGGCCATTCCGGCAGAAATTCAGGCGCTGACCGGCATCACTAATGCGATGGTGCGCAATGCCCCTAGTTTTTTTGAAGTGCGAGGAGAGCTGCGGCGATTGCTCGAAGGCGCAGTATTTGTGGCGCACAACGCGCGCTTCGATTACGGGTTCATCAAGAACGAATTTCGCCGGCAAGGTGAGGCGTTTACGGCGGACGTGCTGTGTACAGTGCGTCTGTCGCGGAAGCTTTATCCCGACGCGGACGGCCACGGACTCGACGCCGTCATTTCGCGTCACCGTTTATCAGGTTTTGACCGGCACCGCGCGATGGGCGATACCGAAGCTACCACCGCGTTTGTGTGCCATGCGCAACACGATCATTCGCCAGACACACTGCACGCAGCCGTCAAATCGTTGCTTAAAACGCCGTCGTTGCCGGCAAACTTAGCCATCAATGCGCTTGCTGATATTCCCGATTCACCGGGCGTCTACTTGTTCTACGGCATCAACGATTTACCGCTCTACATCGGCAAGGCCAAACACCTGCGCGAGCGCATCAGAGCGCACTTTTCCAACGATCACATGACGCCTAACGACATTCGTTTGTCGCAAGAAATGCGGCGCATCGAATGGCTGCCGACGGCAGGCGAATTCAGCGCGCTATTGCTCGAAGCACAAATGGTGAAAGAGCGCATGCCGCTGCACAACGTCAAACTGCGGCGGCGTGAAAAAGTGGGCTTTTTTCAGTTGCTTGAGACGGAGGGTAACGCGTTACTGCAATGGTTAAGCGCTGCGAATTTGCCAGACGCACACACCGACATCTTCGGTCCGTTCAGTGACAAGGCATCGGCAAAAAAATGGTTAATGTTGGCTGCGCGCGAGCATCAACTGTGCGATCACTTGCTGGGATTTTCAAAACCGCGCGCTACCAACGAGCCGTGTTTTGCGCGCCAAGTGGGACGCTGTTTTGGCGCCTGTGATGGCAGCGAAACGGTGGCCGCTCACAGCGATCGGTTACGCGAGGCGATCGCAGCTAATGCCCTTCCAGCATGGCCATTCACCGGCCCCGCGGTGTACGAGGAGTTTGACCCTGCTAATGATCGAGCCGACGCGCTGGAGTTCGATCAATGGTGCGCGATGTCAGGTGGCACAAGGTTGCCGTTTGATGTGGACGTGTACCGTTTGTTGCGACGTACCATGGGTAAAACGGCGAGCCGCTTTCGGGCGATTTCTGACTAGTTCTCGCCCGCGCGCGAATACGGACAAAGATGCAGAGGGCGGAGAAAAAAACAGCTTTCGCAAGCCATCTTTGCTCTAGAAACGGCTGAAGCCTGATTCTCCGACACATCAACGCTACCGCCGCCGCAACGCCCGCCCATCGCCAGTAGGTTAAATTTACTGCAGCACTATGAACCATTCCGTTCCTGCGACAGACTGAATTCGCCCCTGTTTTAAATCGGGCGCAAAAAGAAAAGTAACTGAAACATGCAAGCTCCTGATCAACCCGTTTTGCGAGACATCGTTCTGGTAGGCGGTGGCCATAGCCATGTCGGCGTGCTCAAAAGTTTCGCTATGAAACCGATCCCCGGTGTGCGCTTAACGCTGATCTGCACCGACATGCACACGCCCTATTCCGGCATGTTGCCAGGCTACGTGGCGGGGCATTACGACTACGACTCGGTGCACATTGATTTGTCGCGACTGGCAGTGTTTGCTGGCGCACGGCTGTATCGGGACGAAGTGATTGGGCTTGACCGCAGCAACAACAAAGTGCTGTGCCGCAACCGTCCGCCGGTGCCCTACGATCAACTGTCGATCAACATCGGCTCAACACCCCAGCTGGCACAAGTGCCCGGTGCAGCAGATTTTGCGGTCGCCGTTAAGCCGATCCAGCGCTTCAATGATCGATGGCTAGCGCTGCTCGATCGGGTGCAAAAAAGCATTGGCAAAACGACCATTGCTGTGGTGGGAGCAGGCGCTGGCGGTGTGGAATTGCTGCTGGCGATGCAGTTCCGACTCCGCGCCGAATTAACGGCGCGAAAGCGCAATCCGGATGACCTGACGTTTCACCTGTTTACCAACACGCCGAACATTCTGCCCACCCACAACGCAGGCGTTCGTCAGCGCTTTGACGCAGTGCTTGCGGAGCGCAAAGTGGTGGTGCATCGCCTTGCCGAGGTCAAGCAGGTGTTCGCCAACCAGCTGCAAACTGCATCGGGCGAAACCTTTGCTGCCGACGAGATCGTTTGGGTCACTCGCGCCGGCGGCGCGCCGTGGCTGCGGCAGACCGGGCTGGAGCTCGATGCAGAAGGCTTCATCAAAGTCACCGATACGCTGCAAACCGTCACCGATCCGAACATTTTTGCGGCAGGCGACATTGCCAGCATGATTAATTACAAGCTCGAAAAGGCCGGCGTGTTTGCCGTGCGTCAAGGGCCACCACTCACCGAAAATTTGCGTCGTGCCGTCGAGGGCGTGCCACTTGAGGCGTTTCACCCGCAAACCACTTGGCTTGCGCTGATTAGCACCGGCGACAAATACGCCGTCGCGTCGCGCGGCTGGCTTGGTTTTGCGGGCACTTGGGTGTGGACGTGGAAAGACTGGATTGATCGCCGCTTTATGGCGAAGTTTCAGGACTTCCCAGCGATGGATGCGCTTTCGCCGACCCCTGCAGCGGCTGCACCCAACTCAGTAAAACTAAGCCAAGAAGAATCGCTACAAGCCATTTCGGCCATTGCCATGCGCTGTGGTGGTTGCGGCGCAAAGGTCGGCTCCACCGTGCTGTCGCGCGCGCTGAGCAACCTGCATCCGGTGGACCGCGACGACGTAATCATTGGCCTGAAAGACCCGGATGATGCCGCCGTGGTCCGCGTGCCGCCCGGCAAGGCGATGGTGCATTCGGTAGACTTTTTCCGCTCGTTTATCGACGACCCGTACATCTTTGGCAAAGTCGCCGCCAACCACGCGCTGGGCGACATCTGGGCCATGGGTGCTGAAGCGCAATCCGCCACTGCAATCGCCACGGTGCCGTCAGGCCTTGAATCGAAGGTCGAAGACGTACTTTTTCAGATGATGACCGGCGCGCTCGAAGTGTTGAACGAAGCCAATTGCGCCCTCGTCGGCGGTCACACTGGCGAAGGCAAAGAGCTAGCACTTGGCTTTGCAGTTAACGGCTTGATCGACGATGACCCCGCTAAGATTTTGCGCAAAAATGGCATGCAACCCGGCGACATACTCATCCTCACCAAACCCATAGGCACCGGCACGCTATTCGCCGCTCATGCCAGGCTGGCGGCAAAGGGAAGATGGATCGACGCCGCCCTTAAATCAATGGTTATTTCCAACCGGCTTGGCGCAAAATGCCTGACGGAATTTGGAGCGACCGCCTGCACTGATTTGACCGGCTTCGGCCTGCTGGGGCACTTGGTAGAAATGACACGCCCGTCAGGCGTCGATGCTGAATTGAATCTGACCCAGTTGCCATTGCTCGATGGCGCTGAAGAATGCGTAGCGCTTGGCATTGTCAGCTCACTACAAAGCGCCAACGTGCGCCTGCGCCGCGCCCTGCGCAACCAAGAGGCGATGGTCAAACATCCACGATACCCACTCATTTTCGACCCGCAAACAGCAGGCGGATTGCTCGCCAGCGTGCCCGCGGATCGAGTGGACGCATGCATCGAAGCGCTACGCGCACTGGGCTATGTGCACACGGCAGCGATCGGCAAAATCGTCGCGCAAGGCGAGGCGTTGGAGCCTATTGTGTTGGTGGTTTAAGGTAGGCGTTAAGCACATCAGACCGGTTTAACCGCCGCAGCCAGAATGGGCCGCTAACAATTGGTGCAGACTGCTCGGCGCGCAGCAACGAATAACGCGGCCGAAGATTTATTGGCTGACGCAATGCGTGCCGCCACTTAGGGTTATCGCTGCGCACGGTTTTGAACTATCCAATTGACACGAACATCGGACTGTCATATACAGCTAAACTGCTGCAACAGTAGATGTTTTTAAGAGAACTTATGGCTAGTGTGACCATTCAGGGCGTTAAGAAAAAATTCGGTGCCACCGATATCCTTCACGGCGTCGACATTGATATTGCTGACGGCACCTTCACTGTGCTGGTGGGGCCTTCCGGCTGCGGAAAATCGACGCTGTTGCGCATGATTGCGGGGCTCGAAGAGATCAGCGGCGGCGAAATTCGCATTGGCGCAAAACGCGTGAACGACTTGCCGCCCAAAGAGCGCGACATTGCGATGGTGTTCCAAAACTACGCGCTGTATCCGCATATGACGGTACGCGAAAACATGGCTTTTGCGCTGATGTTGGCCAAACAGGATCAAGCAACGATTGAAGCGAAGGTGGGGCGCGCGGCCGAAATTCTGGCGCTTGGTGCACTGTTAGATCGCTACCCGCGCCAGCTTTCAGGCGGACAACGCCAGCGTGTAGCCATGGGTCGAGCGATTGTGCGCGATCCGCAAGTTTTCTTGTTTGACGAGCCGCTATCAAACCTTGATGCCAAGCTTCGTGTCGCGATGCGCAGCGAAATTAAAGAGCTGCATCAGCGCCTGAAAACCACCTCGATTTACGTGACACACGACCAGATCGAGGCCATGACCATGGGCGACAAGATTGTGGTGATGCGCGACGGCCGTATCGAGCAAACCGGCAGCCCGCTTGAGCTGTATGACCATCCCGCCAATCAGTTTGTCGCCGGATTCATCGGCTCGCCGTCAATGAACTTTTTGCCGGGCACGTTGCGCCGCAGCGCAAACAGTTTGCGCGTCGAGCTTAAAGACGGCACACAGCTTGATGCACCGCCCCATGCGGCGGGCGTTGATGGCCAGCCAGTAATTTTTGGCACCCGCCCTGAGCACCTCACGCTGGTGCCAGCGGGTTCCGCGCACGGCGCGATTCCGTCGCATGTGGTCGTGATGGAGCCATCGGGTATGGATACGTTCGTAGCGTGTCGACATGAAGGCGTCGAGCTTTCTGCCGTGTTCCGCGAGCGACATGACTTCGCGCCAGGCAGCACCATTCATTTGCAGCCGGACATGAAATCCGCGCACTTGTTTAACGCCGACACTGGGCAGCGCCTAGCCGCCTGACAGGGGTTGTTCAGGCGCGGCAGTGGAGGCTCTGCGCGCATTGGTCGGCTAGCCCTAGGTAACTGAACGGTAACTTTTTAAACACACAAGGAGGCACAATGAGTGAATTTAATCGTCGCAAGTTTTTGGCAAATTCTGCGGGCGTAGCCGCTGCCGCAACCGTTGGCGCAGGCAGCGCCATCTGGTCGCCGTTTATCAACGCGCAAACCGTATCGTTCAAACCGGAAAAAGGGGCCAAGCTGCGGGTGTTGCGCTGGAGCCGTTTTGTTCAGGGCGATATTGACGCCTACATGATCAACGTCAAGCGCTTCACCGAAAAGACCGGCATCGAAGTTCGCGTAGATAACGAGGGCTGGGAGGACGTCCGGCCCAAGGCTGCCGTCGCCGCAAACACGGGCGCTGGCCCCGACATCATCCTGTCGACCAATGACGACGCGAACCTGTATCCCGAAAAACTGCTCGATGTCACTGATTTGGCTGAGTACCTCGGCAAAAAATACGGCGGATGGTATCCAGCAGTGCAGCAGTATTTGCGCCCCGATGGCAAGAAGTGGCTCGGTCTGGGTCTCGGCGCTGCGGGCTCGATGATCGTGTATCGGCAAAGCCATGTGAAGGCTGCTGGCTTCGACACGTTTCCGAAAGACACGGCCGGGTTCCTCGCGCTGCACAAGGCGCTTAAAGAAAAAGGCACACCGGGCGGCTACGCGTTGGGCAATGCAACGGGAGATGCGCTGTGGACCAACTGGTTAATCTGGTCACACGGTGGCAAATTGGTTGACGCCAACAACAAGGTGGTGATCGACAGCCCGGAGACCATCAAAGCGCTGGAATACGCGAAAGAACTCTACGCCACCTTCATCCCCGGTACGCTTTCTTGGCTCGACCCCAACAACAACAAAGCGTTTCTCGACAGTCAGATCAGTTGCACCAACAACGGCATTTCGATCTACTACGCGGCGAAAAATTCCACTGACCCGAAAGTCAAAGAGTTGGCCGCCGACATTCAGCACGCGTCCTTCCCTATCGGCCCGGTCGGCGTGCCGACCGAGTCGCATCTGTTTTTCAATCAGATGATCATGAAGTACACCAAGTATCCGCAGGCCGCAAAGGAATTTCTGCGTTTTATGATGGAACAAGAACAGTTCGAACCGTGGCTTGCAGGCGCAGGCGGCTACATCGCACAGCCGTTGGCCGGCTACGAGAAGGCTGCGATCTGGACTAGTGATCCGAAACATACGCCCTACCGTGACAGCGTGAAAAACATGCGTCCTTCGGGGTATGCTGGCAAGTTGGGTTATGCGTCCGCAGGCGCAGGTGCCGACTTTATTGTGACCAACATGGTGGCCGAAGCGGCGAGCGGCGCGAAAACGCCAAAAGAAGCTGCAGAGCGCGCC
Source organism: Burkholderiales bacterium (assembly GCA_014378555.1). GTDB lineage: Bacteria > Pseudomonadota > Gammaproteobacteria > Burkholderiales > Casimicrobiaceae > Casimicrobium. Next base: position 12,600 of record JACMNN010000053.1, read on the forward strand.
CAAAAGCGGGCGGAGCGTTATTACAAAGTCTGACCACAGCAACACCAACCTCGTGACGTTTTCTCGTCACGTTTAGTTGTCAAACCAGCCTCGGCTGGTTTGACATTGATTACTCTGGGTGAGCGTTGCAGCAGCGCGCCCTTGACCCGACGGACTTTCGCCGATGTTTGACAGATTCCAGAACAGCCGCAATGCGCTCGGCCTCATCTTTATGTTGCCCGCAGCGTTGCTGCTGCTGCTGTTTTTGACCTACCCGCTGGGGCTCGGCGTATGGCTGGGCTTCACTGATGCCAAGGTCGGCCGAGCCGGCGAATGGATCGGTCTTGACAACTACCTGTACATCGCCACCGACAGCGTTACCCAGTTGGCGCTGTTTAACACCATTTTTTATACGACCATTGCCAGCGTACTGAAGTTCTTTCTCGGCCTTTGGCTTGCGCTGCTGCTCAATCGCAATCTGCGCTTTAAGAGCTTTTTTCGCGCCGTAATTTTGCTGCCCTACATTGTGCCGACCGCGCTGTCGGCCATTGCGTTCTGGTGGTTGTTTGACGCGCAGTTTTCTATCATCAGTTGGGTACTGGTGAAGATGGGCATCATCGACACCTACATCGATTTTCTCGGCAGCCCTTGGAACGCGCGGTTCTCGGTGATTGCCGCCAACGTGTGGCGCGGCGTGCCGTTCGTTGCCATCACGTTACTGGCCGGGTTGCAGACCATTTCGCCCTCGTATTACGAAGCCTCGGCCATTGACGGCGCGACACCTTGGCAACAGTTTCGCTATGTCACTTTGCCGCTGCTGACGCCGATCATCGCCGTGGTGATGACCTTCTCAGTGCTGTTCACCTTCACCGATTTCCAGCTGATTTATGTAATCACCCGCGGTGGACCGCTGAACGCGACGCACTTGATGGCAACGCTGTCGTTCCAGCGCGCAATTTCTGGTGGCGCACTCGGCGAAGGTGCAGCGATTTCAATTGCGATGGTGCCGTTCCTGCTGGCAGCCATCATGTTTAGTTATTTCGGCTTGCAGCGCCGCGTATGGCAACAGGGTGGGGGTGACAAATGAGCCGCGATACAACAACCGATACGGCGGGCATGACCTTCCTTGAATCGACGCCAAAAAAACTGGTTAATGCCTACCTGCCGCTGGGCGCATTTTTGTTTGTGTTGTTGTTTCCTTTTTATTGGATGGCGATCACCGCCTTCAAGCCCAACAACGAGTTACTGTCCCGCGACGGCAACCCGTTCTGGGTCAACTCACCCACGCTTGACCACGTAAAAAAATTACTGTTCGACACAGCGTATCCCGAATGGATGTGGAACACGGTACTGGTGTCGGTGACCTCTACTGTTTTTTCGCTTGCAGCATCGGTGCTTGCTGCCTACGCGATTGAGCGGTTGCGGTTTTCCGGTGCCAAACAAATGGGCTTGGCGATCTTTCTGGCCTACCTGGTGCCGCCGTCGATCTTGTTCATTCCGCTGGCGTCTGTGGTGTTTCAGCTGGGGCTGTTCGACACTCGATTGGCGCTCATCCTCACCTACCCGACCTTCCTGATTCCATTTTGCACTTGGCTTTTAATGGGCTACTTCCGCTCGATTCCGTTTGAGCTGGAAGAATGCGCGTTGATTGATGGCGCAACACGTTGGCAAATTCTGACCAAAATCGTGCTGCCACTTGCGGTGCCGGGGCTGATTTCAGCTGGCATTTTTGCCTTCACGCTATCGTGGAACGAATTTATTTACGCTCTGACGTTTGTCTCATCGTCCGAACTCAAAACTTTGCCAGTGGGCGTGGTCACTGAACTGGTTGAGGGCGATGTTTACCACTGGGGGTCGCTCATGGCGGGCGCGCTGTTTGGCTCGCTGCCGGTGGCCTTTATCTACTCTTTCTTCGTTGAATATTACGTGTCCGGCATGACCGGCTCAGTTAAAGAATAGCGCCCCGCTGTTCGGCGAAAATACAATACTGTCACTGTTTTTTTGATTGACGCTTTATGTCTTTTCGCGGCCTCAACGTTCTCGGCGCTCCCCTCAAGGACTGCAGCCACGACCCAGTCACCGGTTTCATGCGGACAGGCTGCTGCGAAACTGGCCCGCAAGACAGCGGGTCGCACACCGTGTGCGCCATCATGACCGACGAGTTTTTAACCTTTAGCGCGTCGCGCGGCAACGATTTGTCGACCCCCGCCCCGCGTTGGGGATTCCCGGGACTGGTCGCTGGCGATCGCTGGTGTTTGTGTGCTCGCCGCTGGCTTGAGGCTTACGGCGCGGGCTGCGCACCCCAAGTTGCGCTGGACGCCACGCACGAAAAATCGCTGGACATTATTCCGCTCGCGGCGCTGCGCGAGCATGCGCAGGCGGTCGAGGCGCCGTGAAAGTCTCCCAGTTGAAGGGAAGTGCTGCAGTGATCTTTCGGCGCACCAGGGAATGACGCCGGTGACAGCAGTTCGCGCAATGCGCTACTCGACCTTAAGCTTTGCGTCGATCACCAGCTTCTTCCAGCCGTTGTAATCGTTTGCGATGAACGCGGCTAAGCGGTCGGGCCCGCCGGGCGTGAGATCGACGCCGTCTCCGGCGAGCCGCTCCTGCACGTCTTTTTGCGCCAGAAACTTCTGCACCTCCGCGTTGAGCCGATTCACGATCGCCGCCGGCGTTCCGACCGGCGCAACAAGCCCCCAATAGTTGTAGACCTCGGTGCCGTTGGCGCCCGCCTCCTTCATCGTGGGCACCTCGGGCATTAAAGGCGAGCGCTTATCGCCGGTTACGGCCAACGCGCGCGCCTTACCGCCTTTAACGTGCGGTAACACGGCGGGAATGCTGCCAGTCAACAACGCAATCGATCCGCCCAGCAAATCAGTGGTGGCAGGTGCTACGCCCTTATACGGCACGTGCAAAATATCGCTGCCCGTTTTCAGTTTAAACAGCTCCAGCGCCAAGTGATTAACGCCGCCCGCGCCTGCACTCCCGTAGGCAAGCTTGCCGGGATTGGCTTGGGCAAACGCGATCATCTCGCGCATAGTGGTGAACGGCGCTTGCGCGTTGGCGATCCACACCAGCGGCCCTGCCGCGATCAGGGCGATCGGCGCGAATTGTTTAATGGGATCGTAATTGGCAACGGTCGGCGTTGCGGCCGCAACGGTGGTGAATGGTGAGGCGACGAATAACAAGGTGTAGCCGTCGGGCGCGCTGCCGGCCACGAACTGGGTGCCAATCGCCCCGCTCGCCCCGACGCGGTTTTCCACGATTACTGGCTGCTTGAGCTGGGCTTCGAGCTTGACTGCGGTGAACCGGGCGACCGCATCGGTGCCCGCGCCCGCCGCGAATGGCACGATTATTTTGATCGGTTTGTCGGGATAGTCTGCAACTGCATGACTGGCCAATAACAAGCAGAAAAAGGAGATAAGTATGCGCATGGACCAGTGTTTTTGAAGCAGCGGGCGGATTGTATATGCCGCTGTGCACCCGTTCGACGACCGCTGCGTTACAGTGTCGGTAATTCCAGCACAGATAGCACGTGTTGGCGTGGCACCGATCACGTATCTGCTCGAAAGGTGAAACAACATGTCTGATGTGATGGATAGCGGCGTAATTATTGCGTCCCCGCATGCGCACTTGGCCGCCCCGGTGGATCGCTTGTCATCCCTGTTCGCGCTAAAGCTAGTGCTTTGCCTGGGGCCCAAATTTAACCTGCGTCGCGACATTAACGACGTGATGACACTCTGTGCGCGGCATCTGGTGTGGCCGGTGTCGATTGCGCAAAAGGTGCAGAAATTTCTCGGTCACCGCTGCGTCGAAATGCCCGCGTGGGCAGGCGTTGCCAAGCTCGCGCCCGACGAGTTCATCGCCCGCCACGGCCTGTGGAACGGCACCTACGACGACACCACCCTGTTCTACTATCTCGACGAATTTTGCAAACAAAATAGCAAAGATGTGCTGGCGCTGTTGCAGTGCACTGTAGATGCGCTTGAAAAGTCCACCCGCGACACATCAATTCGTTTGAACGAGAACATCGGCATGCTGGCCAAAGTGCTGGCCTTGACCGCCGCTGAACGCACGCTTATTCAGTGCGCCGCGCTGGCCAAATGCACCCGTGATTTGCGCCCTGTTTTGGTGGACTGCAAAGCGGCAAGTGCTGCCGAAGCGCACGCAATGCTCGGCGCTGTGGCGAAGGTGTCGGCGAACGACATTGCCGTCGCGCTGAAGCCTGGCGGACGCCTCGAATCGCTGGCGCTGATCGACACACCGATTGCCGAGCACAACATCACGGACCTTGGCGATTTGATGCGCCTATCGGATCGTTTGTTGCCTATTTTGCTGGAAGCCTACGAATCGGAAAGCGCGATGATGGCCGCGTTCACCAAGCCGGCAAAACCGTCCGAGTTGACCCTCGCTGATTATCCGCACGTGGAGGCGGACGCGCGTTATCTGGCGGCGCTGTTGAAGAGCGCCACCGAGCGCTGCGAAAAGGGCGTCAACGTGCTGCTCTACGGCGCGCCAGGCACCGGAAAAACCGAGTTTGCGAAGGTGATTACGGCGCTCTCCGGCGCTGAGCTATACGAAGTTGAATGCTTTGATCGCGACGGTCAAAGCTTGTCAGGCAAAGAGCGTTATCGCTCGCTGCAAGTGTCGCAGTCGTTCCTGAAAGGACGCGGCAACACGGTGCTGCTGTTTGACGAGGTGGAGGATGTTTTTCCGCACAATCCGTCGGAAATGCTCAACCTATTTTTGGGCGACGACAGCCATCGCGGCAGCGTAAATGGCAAGGCGTGGGTGAACCAGACGCTCGAAAATAATCCGGTGCCGACCATCTGGATTTCAAACTCGATCAACCAGATTGATCCTGCCTATCGCCGTCGTTTTCAGTTTCATTTGGAGTTGAAAAACCCGCCGCAAAACGTGCGCGCCAACATCACCAAAAAGCATTTAGCCGGCCTTGACGTAAGCGCAGAATTTATTGAAAAACTTGCCGCGCGGCGCACCCTGACGCCCGCTCAAATCCACGCAGCCGCGCGCTTTGCGCAGCTTACCTTCGGCAAAGTCGAAGGGCAGGTG